>DIGA01000121.1 GCA_002419365.1 Mageeibacillus sp. UBA5734
TTAAGTACTTGAAAGGTGAGAACCCCCTGGCACCTTCTCCCGTCAGCCTTGGCCAGCAACGGGCCCGGATCATGTCTGAACTGAAAGCCATCAGTGGCACCCGTCAGGACCTGGTCAATGTGATTTTGTTCCGTGAAGATGGCAATTTCATCACCAACCGGGACCATGCAGGCCTGACGCCTTACTGGGATTACCGCGAGTTCGACTGGTACAAAGAGACTGTAGCGGCCAGAGGAGTGCCACGCCTCTCCTCATCCCGGGTCGAGAACGTCATTGCAGGCGAACATCGCTGGGTGGTCTCTCTGAGCCGGGCCATCTATGACCAGGACCGTTTGCTGGGCGTCTTGCTGATCGATCTGAATTTCAAGACCATCTCAGACATTTGCAGCAATCTGTCCGGGGTGAACGGTGCCTATGTTTTCATCCAGGGCGCCAATGATGAGCTGGTCTACCACCCGCAGCAGCGCCTGATCTACAGTTCGGTCAAGTCTGAGCGCTTTGACCTGGTCCGGCGCAGTGAAAGCATCGAGTCCATGACCCGGGATGGCATCATCTACTCTAGCGTCAAAATCAAATCTGCCGACTGGGTGATCGTCAGTGTCACCGACACGCGCCAGATGGTTGAGGTCAGCCCGCTGGTCATTGCAAGCTACATCGGCATTGGCCTGGTCTTTGCCTTGATTGCCCTGTTTGTTTCACTCAAGGCATCCAAACGGCTGACGGACCCAATCCTGGAATTGAAAACCTCGATGCAGCACTTCCAGCAGGGCGACTTCGATGCCAAGGCAGAAATCACGGTGACCAATGAAATTGCCGAACTGGGTGAGCAGTTCAATTCGATGACCCAGCAGATCAAGACCCTGGTCGAACATGAACGCCTGATCGAAGAGCAAAAGCGCAAAAGTGAAATCCAGGCCTTGCAGTCCCAGATCCGGCCGCATTTCCTCTACAACACACTCGAATCGATCATCTGGATGGCCAGCAGCGGCGAACAGGACAAGGTGGTCGAGATGACCTCGTCCCTGGCCAAACTGATGCGGGCCAGCGCGAGCAAAGCCCGGGAGCTGGTTACGGTCCAGGTGGAAATTGACACTGTCAGCCATTACCTGCGCATTCAGAAAATGCGCTACCAGGACAAGCTTCAGTATGAGATTGAGATTGAACCGGACGTGCAAAGCGCGCGCATGCCGCGCCTGACCTTGCAGCCCTTGGTGGAAAACGCCATCTACCACGGTATCAAGCCTTTGCGGGATGGCGGACTGGTCCTGATCCGGGCTTCTCGTGCCGGAACAGAACTCCATCTCGAGGTGGCTGACAACGGCGTTGGCTTTACTCCGGGCGCCCGGACCCTCTCTCCAGGAGAAAACACAGATGAAGGCGAAAGCATCGGCCTGCATAATGTCCACGACCGGATCCAGTTGCTTTTTGGCAAGGACTTCGGCGTGACCATCCGTTCGGCAGACCCTGGCCAGGATCTGCTGGCAGAGAGTGGGTATGATCCTGCAGCCGGGATCAGGACCATCGTTTCGATCCGTTTGCCGCTGGTGTTTGAATAGGAGACTGCCCGGATGCATAAAAAGATCACCCGTCTGTTTTTGTTCTATTGGCCCTGGCTCCTGATCGGCCTGGTCTTGTCTGCCTTGTTGGCAGGCCTGTTCCTGCCCCTGCAGCCAAAGCCCTACCCGTACCGGATCATCGCCATCGGCAAAGCCTCTTCTACCCAGGGCATTGCCTTCTGGTACAGCATCGCGGAAGGCATGGCCGCTGCGGCCAGTGAATTTCAAGTGACCGTGGACTACCGGTCACCGGCTGATGAATCCGAGGTCGACCGCCAGATCGCCATCGTTTACCAGGCCATTGCCGAAAAACCAGACGCCATTATCCTGGCTGCCCTGGATGCGGACCGCCTGGTCGAGCCAGCGCGGGCAGCCCGCGCAGCCGGGATCACGGTTGTGATGGTCGATTCAGCTCTGGCTGACGTGGAGAAGAGCCCACAGCAAAGTTTTGTTGCCACCAACAATGTCTTGGCCGGAGAGCAACTGGGGCAACTGGTCATCCAGCGTGTCCGGCCGGGGGCCCGGATTCTGGTTGTCTCACCCTCGACCCGCGGCGACTCCCTGATCGGCCGGGAAACAGGCGTGCGCGCTGTCATCGAAGATGCTTTCGACATCATGCCGACACTCGATACGGGTGGCCAGCTCAGCGATGACATCTACCAACTGGTCAGCCTGGCTCTGGCTGAACATCCGGATATCGAAGCGATTGTCTGCCTCAATGAGTACACCACCGCCGGATCTGCGCGCGCAATCCGCGGCGCTGGACTGACCAGGAAAGTAACACTGGTCGGGTTTGACAGCTCAGAAGAGTTGATCGACTACCTGGAGGAAGGTCTCTTGAGCGCCGTGGTCATCCAGCGCCCCTTCAACATGGGCTACCTTTCCGTGGCCCGGACCATCGATCTTCTCAACGGCCGCAAAGTTGAGCCGTTTTACGACACCGGGTCGATCGTGATCACAAAAGACAATATATACACCGGGGAAAACCAGAAGCTGCTGTTCCCATTTGAAAATTAACCCGGAATGGTGTTCTGTGTAGAATATTGAAAGTTTACCGGAAGAAATCAAAATAATCTCACGCGCCCTTTTGCTAGGATGACATCAGCGACTAGCAAGTGGGGGTGATCGATTGCCTGAACAGATCCTGAAAATGACCGGCGTCAGCAAGAGCTTTCCCGGCGTCAAGGCACTCAAGGATGTTCACTTTGATTTATTTGCCGGAGAAGTCCACGCCCTGATGGGCGAAAATGGCGCCGGCAAATCGACCTTGATGAAGGTTCTGACCGGGATTTACCAACGCGACGAAGGTGAAATTGCCTGTTTTGGTGAACCGGTCCATTTCAAGAACACACGTGAAGCCCAGGACAAGGGCATCTGCATCATCCACCAGGAACTGAACATGATGAACCACCTGACCGTGGCACAGAACATGTTCATCGGCCGTGAGAAATCCAAGGGCCTGTTCCTCGATGATCGCGCCATCAATGACGAGGCCGTCAAGATCCTGGCCAAACTGGGCATCGCGATCAATCCCAAGGAAATCATGGGGCATCTCACCGTCGGCAAACAGCAGATGGTGGAAATCGCCAAGGCAATCTCGCTCAATTCGCGCCTTCTCGTTCTCGATGAACCGACCGCAGCCCTGACCGATGTGGAAATTGAGCATCTGTTCAAAGTCATGCGCGACCTCAAGGAAGAAGGCGTTGGCATGATCTATATCTCCCACCGCATGGATGAAATCGCCCGGATCACCGACCGGGTCACCGTCCTGCGTGACGGTGAGTACGTCGGGACCCTCGTTACCAAGGATTCCACCCACGACCAGATCGTCCGGATGATGGTTGGACGGACGATTTTCGAAGAACCGAAGCAAAAAAGCACATGCCCGCCCGATGCACCCGTTATTCTCGAGGTCGAAAACCTCAATGCCGGACGTATGGTGCAGAATGTCTCGTTCCAGTTGAAAAAAGGGGAAATCCTCTGTTTCGCTGGGCTGATGGGTGCTGGTCGCACCGAAGTCGCCCGGGCTTTGTTCGGTGCTGACCCCAAAACGTCCGGTACGATCAGGGTCAAGGGCCAGACGGTGCATATCAATGGTCCTCAGGATGCTGTCAATGCCGGGATCGGCTATCTGTCCGAAGACCGCAAGCGCTATGGGGTGGCTTTGGGCCTTTCTGTTGCTGATAACTCCGTCCTGGCCAATCTCGATGCTTACTCCGGCAAAGTGTTTGTCCGTGGCGGCGAGATCAACAAGGTTGCCAGCCAGTACGTCGACAAACTCAATACCAGGACACCTTCGATCCGCCAGCTGGTCCGGAACCTGTCCGGTGGCAACCAGCAGAAAGTCGTCATCGCCAAATGGCTGATCCGCAATTCAGACATCCTGATTTTCGATGAACCGACCCGTGGCATCGATGTCGGTGCCAAAAGTGAAATCTACAAGCTGATCCATGAACTGGTGGATGAGGGCAAGTCGATCATCGTCATTTCGTCGGAGCTGCCGGAGGTCTTGCGCCTGGCGGACCGGGTCCTGGTCATGTGTGAAGGCCGGATCACCGGCGAAGTGGAAGCCGGAGCTTCCCAGGAAACGATCATGTCTTTTGCGCACCAGCGGCAAGAACAGCCGGCTGTCTGAGAATTTGGAGGAGAAGAATCGATGAATGTCCTAATGAAAAAGCAAGGCGCCGGCGAAGAGCTGAGCAAGAAACCACTGGCTGGCAACCAGCGCTTGTACGCTCTGGTAGCCATGGTTCTCATCTATATCTTGTTTTCCATCTTTGGCCGGAATTTCCTCAGCTTTGAAACAGCGGTCAATATTCTGGATGCGTCCTATTATATAGGGTTTCTTGCGATTGGCGTCACCTTTGTTATCATTACCGGCGGGATCGACCTCTCGATCGGTACGGTTGCCATGTGCTCAGCCATGATCGGCGGAGTTGCCTGGGATCGATGGGGCCTGCCATTTATTGCCGGCCTGGTCATTATCCTCGTGTCGGGCGCCTTGTTCGGCCTGCTGAATGGCGTCCTGGTCTCCCGCCTGAAATTACCGCCCTTCATTGCTACGCTCGGCACCATGATGGTCTCCCTGGGCATCAGCTCAATCGTTTCCAAGGTCCAGACTGTCAATTTCCCGAGTCGCACATCTGAAGAAGGCTGGTTCAAATCCGTATTTTCCAAAGCCCAGCTATCAAACGGCACCATGCTTCCCACCGGAGCCATCCTGCTTCTTGCCGTGCTCCTGATAGCCTTTGTCATCCTCAACAAAACCAAAATCGGCCGCTATACCTTTGCCATCGGCAGCAACGAAGAAGCCGTCCGCTTATCGGGTGTCAACGTCGTCTTCTGGAAAACCATTCCCTA
This sequence comes from Mageeibacillus sp. UBA5734, assembly GCA_002419365.1. Taxonomy (GTDB): domain Bacteria; phylum Bacillota; class Clostridia; order Saccharofermentanales; family UBA5734; genus UBA5734. The sequence goes on from DIGA01000121.1 coordinate 4,917, forward strand.
TGTCATCAGCGGCCTGTGTGCCGGTCTGGCTGGCATCGCCTATGCCTCGACCTATACAACTGTTGTCCCGGGTGCTGGCCAGGGGTTTGAACTGGATGCAATCGCCGGTGTCGTCATCGGTGGCACCTCGCTCTCTGGTGGCGTCGGCTCCGTCTTCGGCACCCTGATTGGAGTCATGATCATGAGCATCCTGCGCATTGGCCTGCCATCCATGGATCTGCAGCCCCATTACCAGAAGCTGTTCACAGGTATCGTTGTCATCATCGCCGTTCTGATGGACATCAGCCAACAGAAAAAACGCTGACCGTGACCAGATCTCAACCGCTATCTTTCCGCTTCCAGGCATCCCGATCAAATAATCTGGAAAAAACCCATTAACCCTGCGAAGACCTGCCATCTGGCAGCTTCGAATACAAGCCCAAGTCCACACTTTTCCCAGGACAAAAAAGGAGGAAAAAATGAACCATCGAATGCTCAAGACTTTCACCCTGCTCATGCTGTCCTTCGCCCTGCTCTTGTCCATGACCGCCTGCGGCCAGACAACCGCCACCACCACTGCCGCACCTGCTGCCGGTGAGACCACGGCTGCACCTGCTGCCACCACTGCTGCCCCGGCAGAAGACGTCTACATCGCTGTCGTTTCCAAAGGCTTCCAGCACCAGTTCTGGCAGACCGTCTACAAAGGCGCCCAGGCTGCTGCTGACGAACTCGGCGTCACGATCACCTTTGAAGGACCGCCATCCGAGTCCGACATCCAGGCCCAGGTCCAGATGCTCGACTCCGCTCTGGCCAAGAAGCCGGTCGCGATCGCCCTGGCTGCCCTGTCCACCGAATCCGTCAACGACCAGCTGAACAAGGCCCTGACCTCCAAGATCCCGGTCATCGGTTTTGACTCTGGTGTCCCGAACGCCCCCGCTGGCTCGGTCTATGCCAATGCGTCGACTGACAACAAAGCGGCTGGTGCCCTTGCCGCCGAAAATGTCTACCCGGCGATCAAGGACAAACTGGCAGCTGGCGCTGCTGGTAAACCGATCCGTATCGCAGTCCTGTCCCAGGATGCTGTCAGTGAATCTGTCACCAGCCGCACCCTCGGATTCGTTGAAAAAATGGCTGAACTGGTCAAAGCTGGCGGCATCGCTGACGTTGCCGTTGTTGGCCACGACAAGTACAAAAACGGCGACGAAAAAGCAGCCAAAGTCGTCATCGACGTTGGTGTCAGCGCCACCACCAGTGCCACGGACATTGCCTCTGCCGGCACCGCTCTCCTCTCCAAAGACAATGTGGTTGCCATCTTTGGCTCCAATGAATCCGCTGCCAATGGTATCCTTGATGCTTCCAACGAAGGTGCTGATCTCACCTCCAAAGGCATTCTCGCAGTCGGTTTTGATGCTGGCAAACGCCAGAAAGCAGCTGTCGCCGCTGGTGCTTTCATGGGCTCGATTACCCAGGATCCTTTCAACATCGGCTACAAAGCTGTTGAGCTTGCTTTCAAAGCCTACAAGGGCGAATCCGTTGCCGATATCGACACCGGTGCCAAGTTCTACACCAAAGACAACATGACCCAGTCTGATATCGCCCAGCTGCTCTATGACTGATTGATTTTCTCTGCTACCATCCAAGATAGAACTTGAAACCATGAACAGCCGTTGCCGTCGTCTGGCTTGCCGGACCACAAGGCACCGGCTGTTCCTTGGCTTTTGTCCACCGAGACAAGCCGGAAAGGATTGAATCATGCTCAAAGGAATCCCGTCCATTCTCTCACCTGAGTTGCTCGCCACCCTGATGACCATGGGCCACAGTGATGAAATCTGCCTGGGAGACGGCAACTTCCCCCATGCCAGCATGAATAGCCGCGTCATCCGTTGCGATGGCCACGGTATCCCGGAGCTGCTGGATGCCATCCTCCAACTCATGCCACTCGACACGTATGTCGACAGCCCGGTCATGCTGATGCAAGTCACCCCCGGCGATCCGGTCGCCACGCCCATCTGGGACGAATACCGTGCCATCGTCGCGAAACACGACCCGGCTGCAGCCGAAAAAATCACGAACATCGAGCGCTTTGCCTTCTACGACAGGGCCAAGACGACTTTTGCCGTGGTGGCAACGGGTGAAAAGGCCCTGTATGCGAACATCATCCTGAAAAAAGGTGTCGTCAAAGACTAAGACCATGGAGGATATGAGCATGCTTGAGCAGCTGAAAACACGCTGGGGTGTCCGGTTGACTGTTCCCGATCTGGAACAGGCCGCACAGTGGCTTGAGGACAATCTGTTTTTTTCGATCGTCGACGATGATGCGGGCGTCTTGGCTGTCAATGGCAACTGCCTGCTCGAGCTGTTGCCTGGTGAAAGTGCGGCCCTGCCTGCGCCCGCCGCTGGAGCCTATTTTGCCGGACTGGCACATATTGCCCTGCGCACGCGTGACATCGAAGAAGCCATCACCTGGTGCCAGATCCGTGGTCTGGATTTGCAGCTCGATAACGGCCGGCGTTTCTACAACCCCAAGGTCTATGGTGAGGGCGAATATTTTTTCAACATCATCAGCCCGTTTGGCGTGGTTTTCGAAATTAGCGAGCGACTGGCTGAGCCATCGCCCTGCCAAAGTCCTGTGATCTGTGGCATGGACCATCTCGGCCTGCCATCCGCTGATTTTGCCGTAGCAGTTGACGCTTTCAGCCAGCTGGGTTTTGTGGCTGATTTTGCACCGGTCGAAAACTGGAATGAGACCGAAGGCAGCATCCTCTGCGGCATGTTCGGCCAGGATGATCCTCTGGGCCAGCGGATCACGTTGGAAATCTACCAGTTCCTCGACTGGCAAGCCGTGTCGATGCCCGAAAGCTATGGGATCAAAGGACTGCTCCTGGGCCAAAGTGGGATCACCGCTAACGGGATTAGCCTTTTCTGAGACGATGGCCAACTCGTCCGATCAGGGCAGTGCGTGCAGGCCGTTAGCGAGGTGGACCAGGAAGTCCTGGACATTGGTGACGATGCCGCGCGATGAAAGGCTGCCCCGGTCGGACAGTTTGTTGATCGTGAATTCTGAGATGTCGACGATGTAGAAGAAGACCTCCCGGATGGTGCCGTCAGGCAGCACTCGATAGGAAGGGGTCATGTTGCCGGTGGCGATGGCGTGCAGGGTCGTGGCCAGGCAGATGACGGTCGTCGCCCGGCTCGTCAGCGCGCGCATGGCGTCCTGGCCGAGGTAGACGTCGGCATAGACTTCCGGCAGTGGTCCGTCGTCGCGGACTGAGCCAACCAGGACCAGCGGCACGTGGTTTCTGACACAATCGAAAATGATGCCGTCCGTGATCTTTTCTGCGCTGATGAAATGCTCAATCGAGCCATGTTGCCGGACCCGGTTGATCGTGTCGAGATGGTGGTAATGGCCGTGCTTTCGTGACTCCTGGGTATAGATGTCCTGGCCGAGCGCGGTCTGGAACCACGCGGCTTCGAGATCGTGCACGGCCAAGGCATTGCCCGCGAGCACGGCATCGGCATAACCGTGCCGGATCAGCCCGGAAAAAGCCTCGCGGGCATCGGCGTCAAAGGAGCAGGCAGGCCCGAGCACCCAGGTGATGTGGCCATGCTTCTGTTCATGGCGCAACAGTTCATAGATGAAATCATAATCCATCGAAAAGGCCGTTTCCCGCGAGCGTCCCTGGCGGAAAATGAAGGCATCCCCATTTGCTTCGGTCTGGCGGGGAAAACCGCTGGTGTGGACGAAAATCCCCTCGCGGCCTTCTTCGGAGCGTCCGACGACCACCCGGTCGCCACGGCGAATGTTGCGGAATTCACGGACCTCGATCTGGTCTTGTTCATAAATAGCGACGCAGTCCATGCGGCTTTCCCTGGCCAGCAGCCACTGGTCATCGATTTTAAAATACTCCGGGAAAACACTGGTGGCATGGTAATGCTCCGGTGCGACGCCGTCCTGAGGTGCTGGCTCGAGCCGTGCTGGCGGTGCGCTGTCCAGTTCAGGTGCAGAAAAATCCGGTGGTTGGTAGGTGGCCAGTGAAAAATGCATGGCGGCCTCCTTTGCCTGGGGCAAGTGCCTTTCCAAAATTCTCCTGTGTTCACTGATTCAATTATATCAGGCTTTGTCTGACCAGGTCGGCAAAATAGCAGTGCCAGTCTGAGCGGCCGGTCAGTTCCGGATGGAAAGCAGTTGCCAGCAGATTTTTTTGCCGCGCCGCGACGATCTTGCCCTCCAGGGCATGGAGCACCTCGACGGCTGGCCCTGCCTGTTCGATCCAGGGGGCACGAATGAAAACCAGCTCCGTCGGTTCTGGTGCAATGGCGGGAATGTGTGCAATCTGACAAAAGCTGTCGACCTGGCGGCCGAAGGCATTGCGCCGGACCTTGATATCCATGACGCCAAGATGAGTAGGTTCGCCGTCGATCTCGCGAGCCAGCAGGATCATTCCCGCACAGGTACCCCAGACTGGAAGCCCCTCTTGGATTTTCTGGCGCAGCGGTTCAAAAAGGCCAAAGGTTTTCAGCAACCGGGACAGGGTGGTGCTCTCGCCACCTGGCAGAATCAGGCCATCGACCGCATCCAGGTCTGCCGGTCGACGGACTTCCCAGGGCAGCACATGGGCCAGGCCTGCAAGGTGGCCCATGTGCTCCGCCACCGATCCCTGCAGGGCCAGAACACCGATGGTGCAGCTGGTCACGGGTTTACCAGCCACGGGCTGCCAGCAGTTGTGTGGCCGGCAGTTCGCGGATATCGAGACCGGACATCGGCTCTCCCAGGTTCTCACTGACTTCGGCCAGAACGTCCGGATCGTTGTAATAGGCGGTGGCACGGACGATGGCCTTGGCCCGCGTGATGGGGTCGGCTGATTTGAAAATGCCAGATCCGACAAAGACGCCTTCGCTGCCGAGTTGCATCATCAGAGCCGCATCAGCCGGGGTTGCTATGCCGCCGGCGGCAAAATTGACGACCGGCAGGCGGCCGTTTTCGGCTGTCCAGACGACCAGATCAGTGGGTGCGCCGATTTCCTTGGCGAAATTCATCCGTTCTTCGGCCGGAAGATGGCTCAGGGTGCGAATTTCGCTCATCATCGTGCGCATGTGGCGGACGGCTTCGACGACATTGCCGGTGCCTGCTTCGCCTTTAGTGCGGATCATGGCGGCTCCTTCCCCGATCCGGCGCAGGGCCTCGCCCAGGTTTCTGGCTCCGCAGACGAAAGGGGCTTTGAAAGCACGCTTGTCGATGTGGAAGGTTTCATCGGCAGGGGTCAGGACCTCGCTTTCGTCGATAAAGTCGATTTTCAGCGCCTCCAGGATCTGGGCCTCGACGAAATGGCCGATCCGGACCTTGGCCATCACCGGGATGGTAACGGCGGCCTGGATTTCGCGGATCATGCGCGGATCACTCATCCGGGCGACGCCGCCTTGTTTCCGTATGTCAGATGGCACGCGTTCGAGCGCCATGACGGCAACGGCACCGGCCTCTTGGGCGATGACGGCCTCCTCGACATTGGTGACGTCCATGATGACGCCGCCCTTGAGCATCTGGGCCAAGTTCTTGTTCAGTGTAAGTTGGTCATTTGACATAGGTGGGGGCTCCTTTTTGATAAATCAGGTGGCGTACGCCGGTGGTAAACCTCGATTTTTGGTGAAACTCCTCGTGTGATCTGCCTCAACTCTATACGCAAACTGGCCTTATCAAAAGTGCCAGTTTGTGCTAATTTGATATGACCAGTTTGCATAGGGACTGGCAGACACTCACCCTGTGCAGAAGCGCCTGAACAAAGGTCGGACCGTCTATGAACATTCGCGAAAAAAGGCAGATCAAACTCCTGACGTGGACGCTGGATCCACGCTCTCCGGTTCCCATGTATGAGCAGCTTTGCCAGCTGTTGCGCCGTGAAATCCAGACCCATGTACTGGCTCCGGGTAAGCGTCTGCCTTCCAAGCGAGTGCTGGCGACCCACCTGGGAGTAAGTACCATCACCGTTGAAAATGCATATAGCCAGCTGGTGGCGGAAGGACAAATCGAAACACTGCCACGGCGCGGCTATTTTGTCCGTAAATCATTTGATCCATTCGACCGGTCCTTTTTGAAACAGCAAGCCAAACTTGAAAAATCCGGTCCGCTCATTAGCCGGTATCAAACGGTTTGGCAACGAGAACGCGAAGCGCAAAAGCCCGTTCCGGCTTATGATTTTTCTACCAACAAAGTGGATACGGCCTCTTTTCCTTTTACCATTTGGGCCCGGCTATCACGCCAAGTTCTGCAGGAAGAGGGCCGCGACCTGCTGGAGATCAGCCCGCCACAAGGGGACGAACGACTCCGGGCCAGCATTGCCAGGCATTTGCAGGCGTACCGCGGTATGACCTGTGATCCGGAACAAATCATTATTGGTGCTGGGAGCGAATACCTGTTCAGCCTCATCATCCAACTGCTTGGACCAGGTAGAAGTTATGCCATTGAAGATCCCGGTTATGTCAAAATCAGCCGGATTCTTGAGAAACACGACGCTCAAATCCTGCGTTGCGATGTCGATCACCACGGCATGTTCATCCACCCGCTGGAGCAGGCAAATCCAGATGTCATTTATCTGACACCTTCCCACCAGTTCCCGACTGGTGCGGTCATGCCCTTGAAACGACGGGAATATATGCTGCATCGCGTCAATGGATTCTATGGGCGTTACATCATCGAAGATGACTATGACAGTGAATTCCGCTTTTCCGGGCGACCCACCCCCACCCTGCATAGCCTTGACCAGCAAGGTCAGGTGATTTACCTGGGCACCTTTTCCAAGAGCCTTGCCCCATCCCTTAGAATCAGTTACCTGGTCCTGCCACCACAACTTTTAATGCGATACCGGCAGGAGCTGATGTTCTATGCCTCAACGGTTTCGCGCCTGGAGCAGATGACATTGGCTCGATTTATTGACGGTGGCTATTTTGAGCATCACCTCAACAAGATGCGCAGGATCTATCGCGAACGCCGGGATGCATTGATATCAGCGATCGATCAGTGGCAATTCCGGTCAAAAATCGCGATAAAAGGCATCGAAACGGGCCTGCATCTGGTCGTTGTTTTCCCTCCTGAGGTTGCTGAAGAAAACTTGGTATCCGCAGCTGCCAAGGTTGGAATCAGAGTCCATGGCCTTTCGGAATACCGCCTGGGTCAAACATCATTTAAACAATTGCCCACCCTGATTCTGGGGTACGCCCATCTGACTCCGGAGGAGCTTGTCGCGGCCGCAGGACTTTTGCATCAGGCCTGGGCTGGCCTGGTCCACTGAACCGGGCTATGATGGAGACAAAGAGAACGAACTGACTGCCAGGCATTGCTTCAATCCTGGCCAAGGAGGCTGCCCGTGCCCGAGCTGCGTTTTACCACTTTTGCCATCGCCCAGGAAATCGACCTGAACCGGGTGGCGGATGCTTTCGCGATCCGTAAAAAATATACGTGGGAAGAAGCCCTGGTCCTGCCTGAGCCGGTCCTGGGCCAGCTGAAAGGCTGGCAAAGCCGTGCTGGCGAGCACATTTTACTCTTTTCCTTTGGCAGCATCGTTTTCATCAATTCCAATCGTGAACATATGGAGCAGTTCCTGGCTTACCTGAAAACAGTGGTGCCCGGTATCGATGCAGTTAATTACCGGGTGTACCGCGAAGACTATGCCCTGCATGTCGAACCAGACCTGCCAGTCGAATGTACCGATCATTTTGTGCGTGTGCCGATTTTGCTGCCGTTTTATGCCGAGCTGGTGTCCACCGTCATGGCCAAGTCAGCTGCCCTCGAGCGGATCGAAGTCCAGCTGGAGCCGATTCTCGATACCATCGAAAGCAAACTCGACCGGCTGGAGAAAGGCCGCCTGGGCCTGGGCAACCGGGAGCTGGCCCGGACGATCGCCCGCGTCGTCCGGCATGAATACAACACGATCGCCTACATCATGATCCTCGACAAGCCAGACATCACCTGGACCAGCAGCGATGCCGCCGATTTCTATGAGAAAATGGCTGATTTTTTCGAGCTGACCGACCGTTATGAAGTGATCAAGCACAAGACTGCGATCCTCGAGCGAATCCTCGATGGCTTCATGTCGATCAGCCACTCGATCCGGGGGCTTTTCGTCGAGTGGGTGATCGTCCTGCTGATCGTCGTCGAGGTTATCCTGATGCTGCTCGATCTGCTGAGGTGATCGGAGATGGAAGGGGAAAATTCCAGACGGGAGCCGGCGGTAACAGGTCGAAGTACGGAAGTGCACTTGGCTAGGGAAGACGCGGTCAGGCAGATCGTCAAATCTCGTTCACGCCAACTGGCCGCAGCCGAATCCAATCTCGACGAGGTGCTCGATGCGGTCGAACGGATGGTGACCCAGCTCGGCCAGCGACGTTTGTTGATCCGGACCCGGCGAAATATCCGTTTGCTGACCCGCGTCGTGCGCGTCCAATTCCAGAACCTGCGATTGATCGACCAGCTGGAAATGCCAGCAATCTGCCGTTCTTCAATCAGCCTGCAGCATCGCTATCTGGAACTGGCAGCTGAATCTGAACTGAAACTGCGATCTATGCGCCTGCTGGAAAAAGCAAAACTCCTGGATACGTTGATGAGTAAAACCATCGTTTCCAGGAGCCGTTTGACCGAGAATTGGTTGCTGCGGCTGGAGATCCTGCTGCTAGCCCTTTTCCCGTTGTTCCATTGGCTGTTTGATTAAGACTTCGTTATGAGATCATCCGCGGACGATGACGCCCGGCCAGGCGGTGATGCCGCCGAGATTGGTGACGTTTTCGTAGCCATTTTTCATCAGCCAGCTGCAGGCCTGGCTGGAACGGCTGCCACTGAGGCAGTAGACGAAAAGCTTGGCTTGTTTGTTGGGCACCTTCTGGGTGATCGAGACCGGCAAGCGGTCGAGCGGGACATTGACGCTGCCTTTGATGTGGCCATTTTTGTGCTCGTCCTTGGTCCGCACGTCCAGGAGGACAATGGAACGGTCCTTGGCCAGCTCGGCCTGGGCATCTTTCATCGACAGGGAAGGGGTCTTTTTTCCAAAAATTCCAAACATCAGTTGCTCCTTCAATGGTTCACTCAATGGTTCTCCGGGCTCAAGCCCGTTACGGTGCAGATTGTTTTCGCTGAACGCAGAATACCTGTTATTGCAGTTGTTTTTCTGTGATTGAATTACAATGATGAAGAGAGTGGGAGAAGGAGAGGGATGGCGGTTGCAGCAGTTGGAACAGCAGTTTTTGCAGGCATTCCCTCCGGTCGTCGACCCCGATAGCCGGGTCCTGATCCTGGGCTCGATGCCGAGTGTGACTTCGCTGCGACAGGGCCAGTACTATGCCCATCCGCACAATGCCTTCTGGCGGATCATCCACGACTTGTGGGGGGCCTTTTTGCCAGTCGATTATGCGGCCCGGACACAGTTTTTGCTGGCCCATGAATTGGCTCTGTGGGACGTCGTGGCCGCCTGCCGGCGCAATGGTAGCGCAGATGCCACAATCCGGGATGCGGTGGCCAATGATTTTGCGGCTTTTTTCCGGCAGTGGCCCCGGATCGATCGGATCTGTTTCAATGGCCAGATGGCTGAAAAACTCTTTATGCAAAAGGTGCTTAAGGAACAGGGTTTTTCTGCGCTGGAAGAGCTGCGGCCAGGCCTTCTAGCCTGTCGGCTGCCATCAACCAGTCCGGCCCATGCGGTCTCATATGCCAGCAAATTGGCCAGCTGGAAGGTGGTTTGGCAATGGGTGGAGGAAGAAACAAATGAGGGCTGCTGGTAGAATGATCATCAGCTCAATCGCACGGCACTCGGTGTCTGGCCAGTCACGCGCTTGAAGATGCGATTGAAATTGGCCAGATTGGCAAATCCGCTCTCGATCGCAATGTCGTAGATGCCCTGGTCAGTTTTCCGTAAAAGATCGATCGCCCGAGCGACCCGGACCTTGTGAATGTATTGGATCGGTGTCTGGCCGGTGGCGCGTTTGAAAAAGGTGCAGAAGTAGCTGGGGGTCATGTAGACGAGGGCGGCAAGACCATCAAGCTGCAGGGGCTGGTCGAGGTTTTGGCCGATGTGCTCGAAAACAACCTGCAATTGGTCGAGGCGCTTGTTTTTCTGGGCCGGTGTGAGGCTGGACTTGGCTTCATCCTGGTAATAGCGGACCAGATAGGTAAAAATGGCCAGAAGCTTGGCCTTGATCATCAGTTGAAAGCCATGGGCCTGGTTCTTGTATTCGTCTTCGATCTCGGTCAGCAGGGTGAAGATTTTTTTGCCGATCGCCGTATGGCGGTCGATCTTGTTGCTGAAATTGGAGCCGCGTTCGAAAAAAGGTACCAGGTACTGCTTGTCAAAAAGTGGGCTGGCGCCGTCGCTGATCAACCTGCCGTCGAACATGACCACGGGCTGGATCATCGGCTCGGGCGGCAGTACCTCCATGTAGTGTGGTTCGATGTTGTTGATGACGACAATGTCGCCGGGCGCGATGTCATAGACTTTGTTCTCAATATAGTACCGGCCGTGTCCCTGTTTGACATAGGAAATCTCGAGATAATTATGCCAGTGGAAGGTGTGGTCCATGCAGTAATAGGGCGGCATTTCCGCGAATTTGATCGCGAAGGGGAAATCTTCCGGTAGGTCCTTTGGTTTGTAGACGGTCGCCATCGAATGCCTCACGAGTGAAATATCGTACCAGTCCTGCATAAAAAAAGAGAGGAAAGGTCCGTTTGTGTTTCCTATACTGGCAGTATACAGGAAAGAACAGTCGGAAACACCGCAAGGAGGCACACAGACGATGACGATCCAGGTAGATATTGAAAAATTGCTGCTGCTGGCGGTGCAGAAGGGGATCCTCGATCCTCTCGATGTGAGTGGCAGCCGCAATCTGATGCTTGATCTGTTTCAGCTGAATCAGCCGGCAGCAGAGCCAGTTGAGCTGGATCCCCAGGAGACGATTCCGGAGGTCCTGGGCCGGATGGTTGATGCAGCCGGTGAGCTGGGTCTGGTCGACAGTTCGATTTTTGAACTGCGTGCCCTGTTTGATACCCGGATCATGGGCCTTCTGATGCCACGGCCTTCAGCAGTCACGGCGACTTTCAACCGGTTGCGCGATCAGGTTTCCAGCCAGGCGGCAACCGATTATTTTTACCAGCTGTCGATTGATTCCAACTACATCCGCATGGCCGAGATCGCCCGCAACAAATCCTGGCAGACTGCAACCGAGTATGGTGACCTGGAGATTACGATCAACTTGGCCAAGCCGGAAAAAGATCCGCGTGCCATCGCCCTGGCCCTGACCCAGAAGAGCGCCCAGTACCCGCGCTGCCTGCTCTGTCCGGAAAATGTCGATTATGCCGGCCGGATTGATTTTCCGGCGCGCCAGACGCTGCGAATCGTGCCACTGGACTTGGCCGGAGAAAGATGGTATCTGCAGTATTCGCCCTATGTGTATTACAACGAGCATTGCATCGTGCTCGGCGAGCGGCACGAACCGATGGTGATCAATCGCTGGACCTTTGCCGCCCTGCTCGATTTCGTGCGCCAGTTCCCGCATTACTTCTGCGGCTCGAACGCTGATCTGCCGATTGTCGGTGGTTCGATCCTGAATCATAACCATTTCCAGGGCGGACGCGCGACGTTTCCGATGGACCGTGCACCGTGCACAATGACTTTTGCCCATCCTGATTTCCCGGGTGTCGAGGCCAGCCATCTCCATTGGCCTCTGACCACCCTGCGATTGCAAAGCGACGATTCCGAGTCACTCGTTGCCCTGGCGGACCAGATCCTTGGCGCCTGGCGCGGCTATTCGGATCCGCAGGCAGAGATTCTCCACCAATCCGAACACAAGGGCCAGATCCAGCCGCACAACACAATTACCCCGATCGCCCGCCAGCTCGCCAGTGGTCGCTTCCAGCTCGACCTGGTCTTGCGCAACAACCGGACGACGGAGGACCTCCCGCTGGGCATTTTCCACCCGCACCCGGACATCCATGCGGTCAAAAAAGAAAACATCGGCCTGATCGAGGTCATGGGCCTGGCGATCCTGCCAGGGCGGCTGCAAACGGAGCTGGCAGGTCTGCGCGACTGGCTGCTGGCCGGGATGGATCCCGAATCACTTGCCAGCCCGGAGCACCCTTTGCACAAGCATCTGGCCTGGGTGGAGGCATTGTCTGAGCGCGGCGGCCTGGCCGGCCTGGCGGATGCTGATTCGATCGACGTGGTGTTGCAGCAGGAGGTCGGCCAGTTGTTCAAGACAGGTCTTGAACATTGCGGGGTCTTCAAGCAGGATGAAGAAGGAACAGCAGCACTGAAACGATTCCTGGTGTCCGCCGGGTTCATTTTCTGAAAAGGAGGAACGAATACATGCGAACCATTCTGGTGACCGGCGGTGCCGGTTATATCGGCAGCCATACCTGCCTCGAACTTTTAAATGAAGGCTATGCGGTGGTTGTGGTTGACAATCTGGACAATTCCAGCCGCGAAGCCCTGACCCGGGTCGAAGCGATCACGGGCAAATCAGTCGATTTTTATCCGGTCGATGTCTGTGACCGCGAGGCTTTACGTGGTGTTTTCCAGAAGCACACCATCGATGCGGTGATCCATTTTGCCGGTCTCAAGGCGGTCGGCGAATCTGTCGCCCAGCCGCTGCGCTATTATCGCAACAACCTCGACAGTACCCTCGCCCTGTGCGAGGTGATGGCTGAATTTGACGTAAACCAGCTCGTCTTCAGTTCGTCAGCAACGGTCTACGGCTTGCCAGAACGCGTGCCGATCACCGAAGATTTCCCAACCTGGTGCACCAATCCCTATGGCTGGACCAAGCTGATGAATGAGCAGATCCTCAGGGATGTCCAGGCGGCCAACCCTTCCTGGTCGATCGTTCTCCTGCGCTATTTCAATCCGATCGGCGCCCATGAATCCGGCCGGATCGGTGAAGATCCCAGTGGCATCCCCAACAATTTGATGCCGTTCATAGCCCAGGTCGCCGTTGGCCGGCGCGACAAACTGCACGTATTTGGCGACGACTATCCGACGGTCGATGGCACCGGCGTGCGCGATTACATCCACGTCGTTGATCTGGCAATCGGCCACATCCGGGCGCTCGAATATGCGGCCACCCATACGGGAACCGAGGCGATCAACCTGGGGACCGGGCAGGGCTACAGTGTCCTGCAGATGGTCCGTGCCTTTGAACAGGCGACCGGTCGCGTCGTTCCTTACCAGATCGATCCGCGTCGCCCCGGTGATGTAGCCCTGTGCTATGCCGATCCGGCCAAAGCCAGGGAACTGCTCGGCTGGCAGGCCATGCGTGACCTGGAGACGATGTGCCGCGACACCTGGCGCTGGCAAAGCCAGAATCCCGATGGCTATGCAAAGGAGACGACCGCCCCATGAAAACGATCGAATCGGTTCTTGCATTTTTAAAATCAGGTAGGCTGGATGACCGTCTGGCTGAAATCTACGGTTGCCCCCAGGATGCAGCTGCCCCATACGCCAAGAGGCTGGAAGATCTGGTAGGAAAGTTTGCCCAGATATTCCCCGCTTCAGGCCAAGTGGTTGCCCTGGCTGATCTGGAATTGTTTTCCGCTCCTGGCCGCACCGAAATCGGCGGCAATCACACCGACCACCAGCACGGCCATGTCCTCGCGGCCAGCGTCAACCTCGACATTATTGCCGCCGCCCGCAAGAATGGCACCAGAACGATCCGCATCCAGTCCGAAGGCTTTCCGATCGATGTCGTTGATCTCGACGATCTGAACATTCAGGATGCCGAAAAAAACACCTCGGCCGCCCTGATCCGCGGGGTGGCCGCCCGGTTCTCCCAGCTCGGCTATCCGGTGGCCGGTTTTGACGCTTTTACAACATCCAACGTCCTGAAGGGATCAGGACTTTCCTCTTCCGCCGCTTTCGAAGTCCTGGTTGGTAACATCATCAATACGCTGTTTGCCAACGGCGAGGTCAACCCAGTGTCCATCGCCCAGATCGGCCAATATGCAGAAAATGTCTACTACGGCAAGCCCTGTGGCCTGATGGACCAGATGGCCTCGTCTGTTGGCGGGATTATTGCGATCGATTTTGGTGATCCGACCCAGCCCGTTGTTGAACCGGTGTCGTTTGATTTCGCCCATTCGGGACTGGCGCTGTGCATCATCGACAGCGGCGCCGACCATGGTGACCTCACCGACGAATACGCCGCGATCCCAGCAGAGATGAAAGCCGTAGCGGCCTGTTTTGGCAAAAACCATCTGAGCGAAGTGCCTGAAGCCGATTTCATCCAGGACTTGGCAGCTGTCCGTCGGAAAACCGGCGATCGTGCGGTCCTGCGGGCCCTGCACTTCTATGCCGATGACCAGCGGGTTGCCCTGCAGGCCCAGGCACTGAAAGCCAATGATATTGAACACTTCAAAGCTCTGATCATCGAATCGGGTCGTTCATCGAGCGACAACTTGCAAAATATCTTTGCCACCGGTTCGGCCCGGGAACAGTCCGTGGCATTGGTCCTGGCCCTGTGTGAACGTCTGCTGGCTCCGGTTGGTGGCGCCTGGCGTGTCCACGGTGGTGGTTTCGCCGGCACCGTGCAGGCGTTTGTGCCACTGGCTGAAGTGCGAGGCTTCAAGACCGCTATCGAGGCTGTTTTCGGCCCGGGATCCTGCCACGTTCTTTCAATCCGTCCGATTGGCGGCTGCTGGATCGGCTGACATCGGCGAGCCCACAGAGTCGGTGCGACCTTTCTGCCTGAAAGCGCGTTTTTGACACAATCAAAGCGCGTTTTTCACGTTTTTGCCGATGAACCTCCCTTGGAGAAGGGCATCCGGTTGTGGTATAGTCGGAACGAATTGATCAAAACTCGAATCTACTGTGAGGGCGCGATATGAAGCAAGCCAAGTCCATTCTGTTTATCAGCGGATCCGTGGTGCGGATAGCCGTCATCCTGCTTGCCACCAGCCTCCTGCTTGCAGGGTGCAATCTGCAGCTGACGACACCAGGCCAAGCCACTGGAACTGCGACGGCCACATCCGGCGCCCAGGCTGGACAGTCGACCGAGGGCCCAGCGGCTTCCGCGACCTTGCCTGCAGAAACAGTAGCACCCACACCCACGCCGACGCCCACACCCATTCCGACCCCGACCCCGGTTCCGGCACTGCCAGTCGATCCGATCGTCGAGTCCTATTTCGGTCCGCTGCCGGTTGCCAGCCAGACCGTCGCCTATGAACACAATGAAATCCGCGCTCTGTATCTCGGCGCTGCAGCCAATCTGGACTCGACCATTCGCCTCGCCCGTGAGACGGAAGTCAATGCGGTTGTTATTGACCTCAAGGAGTCCAACGGGGTCAAATACAAGTCCCAGGTGCCACTGGCTGTCGAAAACAACCTCGTCCATCCGCTCTATAATTTGCCGGCTGTGATCGAGAAACTCCATGCCGAAGGCATCATCGTCATTGGCCGGATTGTCTGTTTCAAAGACCCCTTCCTGGCCGAGGCACGTCCAGACCTGGCAATCCAGGACAAAAACGGCAATGCCCTGCTCTACAAACTCGAGGGTAAAAAGCCTTTCGTCAATCCGTACAACCAGGATGTCTGGCAGTACAATGTCGACATTGCAAAGGAAGCAATCGCCATCGGCGTCGATGAGATCCAGTTCGACTATGTCCGTTTCCCGACTGGGGGCACCACCACAGGCGCATCGCCCTATTTTGGCGAGGAAGGGACGGTGCCGACCAAAGTCCAGGCGATCAACCGTTTCCTGCAGTTTGCCCGGGTTCAGATCCAGGACGAATTGGGTATCCCACTGAGTGCCGACGTGTTCGCCATTGTCATGATCAGCAAAGGTGACGGCAACCGGATCGGCCAGGACTGGGCATCCCTTGGTTTGCTTGGACTCGACCGGATCAGTCCGATGATCTACCCCTCGCATTACGCCAACAACTCGACCGGGCATTACACCGGCAACGGCGTTGGCCAGCAGGTTGGTGACACCCTATACACCAAGCCGGATCTATTCCCCTATGACGTGATGTACAAAACATTGATTGAAGGTCAGGAAGCAGCAGCCTCTGCACCCGGCTACACTGTCGCGATTGCACCGTACCTGCAGGCGTTCACGGCCTCGTACCTGCCCAATGGCTATTATATGACCTACGGAGCGAAAGAGATCCGTGAACAGATCCAGGCCATCGAAGATGCTGGATACACGGAGTGGATCTTGTGGAATTCACGGGCCAGCTATCCGGCTGAAGCCTTCCGGGCCAAGACTGGAGAATAGGATCCGAGCAATGACCGGGCCGGCGAGCCCGGTCATTTCAATTTTGATACGACTGTGCCAGGTTCTGGCATCCCCTCGCTGCTGTACGACAGCAACTCACTGACTGTCATGAAACGAAATCCCTTTTCGACCAGCCCGTCAATCATCCGGGGCACAGCTGCCAAGGTGGCGCTATTGGTGTCGTGGAGCAAAACGATGTGGCCGTTAGCCGCATTTTCGATGACAAAATTGGCGATGTGGTCGGGATCATCTTTGTGATTCCAGTCCTCGGGGCAGCTCTGCCAGGACCAGTTGACAATCACCAGGCCCAGTTCGCGGGTCACGTCTTCGGTGGTGGCGCTGTAGCCACCCGTCGGTGGTCGCATGATCGTCGGGGTGACACCTGCGATCGACTCGATCAGCTCGGTCGTCCGCACCAGTTCATCACGCGTCGTGGCTGCGTCGGCCTTCTTCAGGATCTGGTGGGTGTACGTATGGTTGCCAATCTCGTGGCCTTCTGCGACTTCGCGCCGCAGCAGATCGCCGCGGACCTGGCTCGACTGGAGCCGGTTGCCGAGGACAAAGAACGTCGCCTTGACCTTTTTTTCCAGAAGGACATCGAGCAGCGGTCCGGTCAGGTCTGTGGAGGGCCCGTCGTCAAAGGTCAGGGCGATGACCGGATGCTCATCGCTGGGTGGACCTGAATAGGCTGTTGGTTCAGAGGTCGCGCTCGATTCGGGTGGGGTTGCAGGCTGGTGTTCTTGCTGGTTGACCGTCTGCTCAGGTACGGTTGAGGTTGTCACCTCAGGCTGACTGGCGGAAGTTGGAGCAACCGTTACAGGTGCGGTCTCAAACTGGCCGGTGACAGGCTGCAACAGACAGCCGGCCAAAACCAGCGTGACAATAAAAATGAAGAACAGTGTGGCAGGGATCGAAAAATGCTGTTTCATGGCATCTGGCACTTTCATCGCAGGATCATTTCGGTCACATTCGAACTGTGGATGTATGATGATCTTTCATATTCAACTATATCATATCCGATCCAGCAAGGCCTGTTATGATATAATTATCCGGATAATCCGGCATATCCGATGGGGATCGTTATGCCGGTGCAGGAGGACTCTTTACAGCATGCCACGTGCGAAAAAAATCACATTGGGAGTGACGGGATCGATTGCTGCCTACAAGGCGGCCGAGATCGCCAGTGCTTTGACATCGGCTGGCCACGAAGTCCGGGTGATCATGACTGAACACGCGACCCGGTTCATCTCGCCGATCACCTTTGAGACCCTGACCCGCCAGAAAGTCCTGGTCGACATGTTTTCGGATGAGGACCACCGCCAGGTGTCCCACATCGAGCAGGGGACCAACATCGATCTGGTCCTGGTCGCGCCTGCGACCTTTAACATCATTGGCAAGGCCGTCCAGGGGATCGCCGACGACCTCTTGAGCTCTGTTCTGGCCGCAGCCGATCCGAAGCGTGTCCTGTATGCACCGGCGATGAATGTCAACATGTTCGAAAATCCTGCATTCCAGGCCAATATGGCCACTTTGAAGGACCGCGGCAGCCAGTTTGTCGAGCCTGAAGAAGGCATGCTGGCCTGTGGCGTCTATGCCAAAGGCCGCCTGGCCAAGGTGCCGGCCATCCTGGACGCGGTCGAGTCTTTCCTCGCCCCCAAGCCTTTGCAAGGCAAACGCGTGCTGATCACCGCTGGTGCGACGCGCGAATACATCGACCCGATCCGCTTTCTGTCCAATTCGTCGAGTGGCCAGATGGGGGTCGCCCTGGCCCGGGCTTGTCGCTCTTATGGAGCAGAGGTTACGCTGCTGCTGGCCAACTCCACTCTGGACGCGCCCGGTGTCGATGTCATTCGTGTCGATACCGTTGCCGATCTCTATGCCGCAGCCCTCAAGGTATTTCCAGAAACGGACTACCTGTTTGCTGCTGCAGCTGTTTCGGATTTCAAACCGGCCGCCAGAAGCGACTCCAAGATCAAAAAGACTGGCGCCAGCCTGAACATCGAACTGGTGCCCAATACCGACGTCTTGTTCGAGCTGTCCCAAATGAAGACGCACCAGAAGCTGATCGGGTTTGCGGCTGAGAGCGAAGCAATGCTGGCAAATGCCAAAGGCAAGCTCGAGCGCAAAAAGCTCGACTGGATCATCGCCAATTCCCTCGATAACTTTGCCCGGACCAGTGGCAAAGTCTGGCTGGTTGATGCACAGGAGATCGAGGAATTACCTGAATTGCCGAAACCAGAGCTGGCCTATGCCATTCTCGATGCCCTGCTAGCCAAAGGTTTGTGAGGCGAGCACATGAAATTTCAAACAGATTCAACAGCTGATCCGGAATTTCTCCAAAAACAAGCGGCAAATCTGGCCTGCGGACCAGACCAGACCTGTGTCCGTGTCCTGGCTATTGATATCGGCAATACCCAGACGGTCATTGGCTGGTTCGATGCCGATGCCTTGCGCTGCACCGCCCGCTGGGGTACGGTGCGCGAAGACGCAGATGACCTTCTGGACCGGGAGTTGTCGGGTTTCTTTTCCCGCTATAATCTCAATCCGGCCCAGCTGGATGCCATCGGTATTTCTTCGGTCGTTCCGCCGGCCACACCGCAACTGGTAGAAGCTCTGGGCCGTTACACCGGACTCGAACCAGTCCTGGCCAGTGTCCGCACCGCTACGATCCCGATCCGGGTCGACGTGCCGGAGAAAATCGGCGCCGACCGGATCGCCAATGCCGCCGCAGCAGCCCGGCTTTATCCTTTGCCGGCCATTGTCATGGACGTGGGGACGGCTACGACGATCAGTGTGATCGATGCCACCGGTAATCTGGTCGGTGGTTCGATCAGCCTGGGTCTGCAGAACAGTGCCCGGGCGCTGCACCAGGTGACGGCGCAACTGCCACTCTCCGATCTGGCCAGCCCACCGTCGCAGATTGGACGCAACACCGAGGACAGCATCCGCAGCGGTCTGCTAAACGGGACGGCGGCCATGCTGGAAGGTCTTGCCGAACGGATGTCCGGTGAACTGGGCCGCCCGGCGACACTGATCCTGACGGGAGGCCTGTCCGGCCGTCTGATCCATCACTTCAGAAAACCGGTCCGCCATGATCCAGAACTCTTGCTTAAGGGATTGCGCCTGATCGCCCTCGGTGGTCAGCCGGCTACTGTCGTCCGGCCGCTGTCCGGCCGGAGGCTGGGAATCATTGGTGCGGGGCGACTGGGCGTTGGCCTGGGGTTGTACCTGGCCAGCCGCGGCATCGCTCTGGCGGGGTATTACAGCCGCAATTTCCTGTCAGCAGAGAAAGCTGCCCGTCTGACTGGTAGCAAAGCGTTCCGCAATCTCAATGAAGTGACCGCTTTTTCCGACATGATCCTGATCGCAACACCCGATGGTGAGATCGCCGGCGTGGCCCGGCAGGTCGCTGGCCGTCTGGTATCTGGACAATGGTTGATGCATGCCAGTGGTTCACTGTCAGCAGAGATCCTGCGGGCTGCCCTGCCTGACAACCCCGCGGTTGGTGTCCTGTCCCTGCACCCCATGCTGGCATTTGCCAGCCGGGACATGATGCCAGAGACCATTGAAACTGCCAGTATTTCCCTGGAAGGGGACGCTGCTGTTGCTGGGGAATGGGCTATGGCACTGACCGACTGGAACCACCCGGTCATTCAGCTGACTGCCGGCCAGAAACCCCTTTATCACCTGGCCAGTGTCTGGGCGTCCAACCTGACGTTGGCAGTCATCGCCCAGAGCTGTGCGTATCTCGAGACCCTGGGGTTGTCACACAAGGAAGCCGAACGCGCTGTCTGGCCCCTGGTCCAGGCCAGCATGGAGAATTTCCGTGCCCATGGCATGCCGGGCGCCCTGACAGGTCCCGTCGAGCGCAACGATGTCGAGACAATCCGCCACCATTTGCAGGCAATGCCGGAACAAGACCAGACGCTCTACTGCCAGCTGTCCGCTATCTTGCTGGAACAGGCCCGCCTGCGCCACCACAATCGCAAAGACCAGGCGCTTGCCGATTTGCTCAACTCAGGAGGATCCTCATGAAAAGAACCATCACCACTTTCCAGAAAGCCAAGACCATCGGAGAACGCCTGGCCATGGTGACTGCCTATGATTATTCCATGGCCCGCCTGGCGGATAGCGCCGGAGTGGATGCCATCCTGGTTGGCGATTCTCTGGGCATGGTCTGCCTCGGCTACCCCAATACCCTGCCAGTCACCATGGACGACATGCTCCACCACACCAAAGCCGTGGCTCGTGGGACCAAAGACGCCCTTCTGGTCAGTGACTTGCCCTTCATGTCCTACCAGACCTCGGTCCGCGACGCCATTGCCAACGCCGGGCGATTGATCCAGGAAGGCAATGCCGAGGCCGTCAAACTCGAAGGCGGGGCCACGGTCCTGGCCCAGGTGCGGGCGATTGTCAAAGCCCAGATCCCGGTGATGGGCCATCTTG
Organism: Mageeibacillus sp. UBA5734; assembly: GCA_002419365.1. GTDB lineage: Bacteria > Bacillota > Clostridia > Saccharofermentanales > UBA5734 > UBA5734. Next base: position 25,581 of record DIGA01000121.1, read on the forward strand.
GCTTGACGCCGCAGTCTGTCCATGTGTTTGGTGGTTTCAAATACCAGGGTAAGGAAGAAAAAGCTGCCCGCCAGTTGATCGAAGACGCCAGGCGCCTCGAGGATGCGGGTGCTTTCGCCATTGTCCTCGAATGCCTGCCGGCTGAGCTGGCGGAGGTGATCAGCAAATCCGTGTCCATTCCGATGATCGGCATCGGTTCGGGTGTTGGTTGTGATGGCCAAGTCCTGGTTTATCATGATATTCTGGGATTGTCCGGTGACATCAAGCCGCGCTTTGCCAAAGTGTTTGCCGATGGCGCCCAGACGGCTGAAACAGGGCTCAAATCCTTCGTAGCAGCTGTCCGCCAGGGGAGCTTCCCTGGCCCTGAACATTCGGTCGCCCTCGACCCAGACTTGGCCCGGCGGCTGAAACAGTCACCTGTTGCCGGAACGCAAAATCCTTGAGCGTGAACGGGAGGCGAGAAAATGAAGAAACAGCAACGTGCTGACACCAGCAAGCAAACGGCGGTTTTAGGCAAAAATGCTTTGGAAGCCCGGGTTGAACGGGAAGCCATGGAGATAGCCAAGACCATCACCGATGTCAGGACCGTCGTCACGTTTTACCAGAATGCCCAGGAAAGCATCGGCCTGGTGCCGACCATGGGCTATCTGCACACCGGTCATGTCAGCCTGATTGAGAAAGCCAGGAAATCCTGTGATCGTGTCATTGTCAGTATTTTTGTCAATCCGATCCAGTTCGGTCCGAACGAAGACTTCAACCGCTACCCGCGTGACCTCGACCGCGATCTCGAACTGTGCCGCGATGCTGGTGCCGATCTTGTCTTTGTCCCCGAGGTTTCTGACATGTACCCGACCGCCAACCTGGCTTATCTGGACATTCGCTCACTGGGTGAATACCTCTGCGGTGCCAGCCGTCCCGGCCATTTCCAGGGCGTCTTGACAGTTGTCGCCAAATTATTTAACATTTGCCAGCCTGACCAGGCCTTTTTCGGGGAGAAAGACGCCCAGCAGCTGGCGATCATCCGCCGCATGGTTTCCGATTTCAACTTCCCGGTCGAAATCGTGCCCTGCCCGATCATCCGCGAATCTGACGGCCTGGCCATGAGTTCGCGAAATGTTTATCTGTCTGCCGAAGAACGCCAGGCGGCCTTGTCCTTGTCGCGCAGCCTGGAGCAGGCCTGGCAATCACTCGAGTCGGGCGAACGATCCGCCTCCGCCATCCGCGACATCATCCGCGCCGGCATTGAAGCTGAAACGCTGGCCCGGATCGATTATGTCGAAGTGGTGGACAGTGATACCCTGCAGCCAGTTGAGACCATCTCAGGCAGCATACTGGCTGCTGTTGCCGTCTATTTCGGCAAAACCCGCCTGATTGACAATTTTACGTTCAGGCCCGAATAAAGGAGGAACCTTCCTTGGAATTATCCGTACTGAAAGCCAAAATCCACCGCGCGACGGTGACGGAAGCCGATTTGCATTATGTCGGCAGCATCACGATCGACCAGGATCTGATGGATGCCGCCGGGCTTTTGTCCTATGAAAAAGTGCTCGTCGCTGATATCGACAATGGCAACCGACTGGAGACCTACATCATTGCTGGTCCGCGCGGCAGTGGTATTATCTGCCTCAACGGCGCTTCAGCCCGCCTCGTCAGCCCCGGCGACCGCGTCATCGTCATGGCCTTCTGCACCATGTCCCCCGAAGAAGCCAAGACCCATCGCCCGACCGTCGTCTTTGTCGACGAGAATAACGCGATCTCTGAAATCACCTATTACGAAGAGCACGGAATGATCGGGTGAATCGCCGGCCGTTCCAGCGATTTGGAAAGGCAACACAGGTCACGCTCAGGCCTTTGGATTCACTGCGCCAGATTGACCGGCGATTATCCTTTCGATGAGGTCGGAACCGGTCACGCTCAGGCATTTGGACCCGTATTGAACTTTTTACCGTGCCAGACGTCCAATGGTTAGATGATTTGACTGGGGGTGTTTGTGTTGAAACGGTTGCTTATATTTGGTGTCCTGATGGTGTCGGTTCTGGCACTGGTGCTTGCGGGCTGCGCAGGTCCGGCGACAAGCACACGTCCTTCTGACGATCCTTCTTCTGGCCATACACAGGAATCCTCTGGAGAAACGAGCCGTCCGCCGCAGCCAGCGGCTGGCGCGAATGATTTGATGGCGGACGTACAGGCGGTTGCCTGGCCGGTGGAGCCTGAGGTTTTACCCACTGGATGGACCGATGCGACAGGCCGCTTCTCAGCTTTGCTTTTCCAGAAATCAGCCGAAAATCCAGGCAATTTCATGATTTCCCCGACGTCGGTGTATCTGGCACTGGCGATGACTTTGAACGGCGCTGATACCGCTACGCGCGATGCAATGCTGGCGACGCTGGCCACGCAGGGACTGGCGGTTGAGGATGTCAACCGTGCTGCCCGCAGCTGGATCACGGGACTGAACCGTGCCAGCGAAGGAACGACCGTATCTATCAGTAATTCGATCTGGTTTGACCAGGATTTTGTCCCCTTCCAACCGTTTTTGCAGGCAAATGCCAACTATTTCAATGCCGCTGCGCAAAAATTGGATTTCAAAGATCCCAAGACTCTGGATGTGATCAACGGATGGGTCAGTGAGGCCACGAATGGCCGGATCGACCAGATTATCGACCAGATCCGCCCGGATTCGGTCATGTTCCTGATCAACGCGATCTATTTCCTGGCCGATTGGGAAGCTCCTTTTGAAAAGTCCGATACGCGGCCGCAGGTTTTCCAGGCACCGGGTGGGGAAGTGGAAGTCGATTTCATGCACCGGACCGGTTCGATGGATTATTACCAGCTGGACCGAGCGACCGGGATCGGACTACCGTACAAGGATAGCCGGTTTGCCTTTTTTGCCGTCTTGCCGGACGAAGATCTCGATGTGCGCGCCTGGCTGGCCGGGCAAGATCCGGCTCGCTTGTTTGGCGAAGTCACAGCTGGGTTGGGTCGGGAATCGCTTGAGGTTGATCTGGCCTTGCCCAAGTTCGAGTCGCGCTATGAAGACAGCCTGCTCAATGAATTGTCCCAGTTAGGGATGGACATTGCCTTTCAGCCGGATCAGGCGGATTTTAGCCAGATGATCGACAGCCACGAGAAGATCCTCTATATCGGCGAGGTCAAGCACAAATCGTTTGTCCGCGTCGACGAGAAGGGGACCGAAGCCGCCGCTGCGACCTCGGTGGAAATGCGTGTGACGAGTCTGCCGTACTCAGAGCACCAGATCGTGTTTGACCGGCCTTTTGTCTATGGCATCATGGATCTCGAGACTGGAATGCCCCTGTTTGCCGGCATTCTGGAAAAGCCGGAATCTGTGTCATGAGCCGGCTGAGTAAATTTTCCAAGGTTGGACGCGCATGAGTCGGACGGAGGCATTTTTCAAGGCAGGACGTGCATGAGCCGGCCGGAGGCAGAGTCGTTGTTTGTCAATCAGACTGCGTTGATTCCCGTCTATGACGAGCTGGAACAATGGATCCTGGGTTTGCCGGGAACCCGAGTGCTGTACCGGAAGACCCAGGTCTCTTTTTATGCCCGCCACACCTTCGCCTCGGCTTGGCCGCCCGTCTTGCCCATGAAAAACCGGCCAGACTGCTATTTTGTCGTGAGCTTCTATCTGAATCAGCGGGTGGATCATCCACGGATTGTCAGCAGTGTCGAGCCCGTGCCTGGACGCTGGACGCACCATGTCCTGATTGCGTCTGGTTCTGATTTGGATGATGTGCTGCGCGGCTGGTTGTTAAGGGCTTACGAGTGGGCGTGTCAGAATTGAACATTTGCCCACACTCGGGGTATGCTGTTGGTAGAAAAACAGACATGGAGGAATGACCGATGGACCCCTTGCTGATTGAACAGAAAAATGAAATGACCTCGCATGTCATTTACCGAATGTTGAGCCAGACCATCCGTGACCCGCACAACCGCGACGTGATGCGCCAGATCAGTGCAGAAGAATTGAAACACTACCAGACCCTGAAGGGCCTGACTGGACAGGATGTTCGCCCAGACCGTCTCAAAGTCGCCTTTTTCTATGTGATCAACCGGCTGTTTGGCCTGACTTTCGGAATCAAATTGCTGGAAAAAGGTGAAGAAAGCGCGGTCGATGTGTATGCTACTCTGTTGGCTGCACATCCCCAGGTTGCCGAATTGGTTCAGGATGAAGAAACGCACGAAGATCGCCTCATTGAGATGATCGATGAAGAAAAGCTCAACTACATTGGTTCCGTTGTCCTCGGCCTGAACGATGCACTCGTCGAGCTGACTGGCGCCCTGGCCGGATTCACCTTCGCCTTCCAGAATACCCAGCTCATCGCCGTTACCGGTTTGATCACCGGGATCAGCGCCTCACTGTCCATGGCCTCGAGCGAATACCTCTCGACGATCCAGGAAACCGGCGACCGCGACCGGGCCTTGAAATCCGCCTTATACACAGGTCTGGCCTATGTCCTGACCGTTAGCGTTCTGATTTTGCCCTTCCTCCTCCTGGCCAATCCCTTCGCCAGCTTGGGAGTCAGCTTGTTTGCCGCCGTGCTCATCATCTTCGTTTTCAACTACTACATCTCCGTCGCCAAAGACACCCCCTTCAAGCGCCGCTTCCTCGAAATGGCTCTCATCAGCCTCGGCGTCTCCGGATTTTCCTTCCTGATCGGCATCCTGGTCAAAACCGTGTTCGGGATCGAGGTGTGAGAGACGGGGAGGCGGGAGCGGGCTGGGATGCGGGAGCGGTTGAGCGGTGCTGGGAGCTGGCGTGCGCGGGCTGGGCCGGGATGTGGGTCTGGCCGCGGCGGCTGGTGGGCTGGGCAGCGGGCTCGCGGTAGGTCTGACGGTAGGCTGGCGGTAGGCTCGCGGTAGGTCTGACACTTGTTCCGGAACCGGGGTAAGATGGTTAAATCGATGAATATCCCGGGAATGCTTGCTATCATTGGGTTTGCTGGCCGAATTGCTGAAATCAGGTCAGACCCTAGGGTCTGACCTGATTTGAGAAATTGTTAGCGATCCTTCTCTGAAGACCTTACAGCTGCAGGGATTCTCAGTCATTGAAGGTTACTGTGAACCCGATTTTACCATTGACTCCGGTTCCGGAACGA
>DIGA01000028.1 GCA_002419365.1 Mageeibacillus sp. UBA5734
GTTCGCGGCCGTGCCGGATCATTTTCCAGCATGTGCATCAGCTCCAGTCAATGCTGGATTAGTTCTATCTCCAGAGCAGGGCAAAGCCGTTTACTGCTGGTTGAAATACCAGTAGCCAGCCGGATAGCGCGGCAATTTGCGGAATCCAGGATGACGGCCCGGTACATCGGCCTGACGCCGGATCTCCAGGAACTCCTCGATTTTCTCACGCGGCATCATCCGCCCGGGAGCGATCTGACGGACCGTCAGGCAGATTTTGGCGTACTGCTCAACCGATTCCATCAGATAATAGGCGGACATCAGATCAGCACCAACCGTAAGCACACCATGGAATTCAAGCATCATGGCATCATATTCATGGAGCAGCGGCGTGATGGAATCAGGAACCTGTGGCGTGGAAGGGGTGGCATAGGGGGCAATCGGTACACAGCCGAGGGCATAGACGGCCTCTGTGGCGACATAATCGTCAAGTGGTTCACCGGCGCAGGCAAAGCCGGTGGCTGTCGGTGGATGGGCGTGGACAACGGCCTGGACATCCGGACGGACTTCATAGGCTCTCAGGTGCATCGGCAGTTCAGATGTTTTTTTCCAGGTTCCTTCGAGGACGTTACCCGCAAGGTCTACCTTCAGAATCATGTCCGGGGTCATCGACCCTTTGCTGACACCTGTTGGCGTGACCAGAAGGTTGCCGTCCGGCGTCCGGCAGGAAATGTTGCCATCGTTGGAGGCCACCATGCCGCGGGCAAAAAGCAGGCGGCCGATTTCGCAGATTTGTTCTTTCAGCTTCTGTTCCTGTTGCTGATTGGTTTCGATATTGTCCATTTTATTTCCCTTTCAATTTTGATACGACTCTAAAATTGGGCCCAGTGGGCAAAATCATCTTTCATGTGTTCATAGAAATTGCGGAAGACCTTGTACCGGGCACTGTAGGACCCGGCAAGCACTGGATCGGGTTCATAGGTCTTGGCGACCTGGATGCTGTCAACGACGGTATGGGCCAGATCATTGATCAAGCCTGAGGCATAGGCCACCAGCAAGGCATTACCAAATGCACCACTGGAGTTGTGCTTCACGGTCTGGACAGGACGACCCAGGATCGAGGCTTTCATTTGCAGCCAGACCGGACTGCTGCTGCCGCCGCCAACCGCGTACAAGCTCTGGACCTGCTGGCCAGACTTCTCTGCTTCATCCACCACATGCTTGAGGGCAAAGGCCGAGCCCTCCAGAATTGCCCGCACCATCTGGCCCCGGCTGGTCGAATGGCTCAGGCCGATAAAAGCGCCGCGCACATAGGAGTCCCAGAGTGGAGCCCTTTCACCAGCCATGTAGGGCAGAAAAAGCACTTTACTGTCTCCGGCAGACTGGGCGAGGTCATCGAGATAACGATACGGATTTTTCCGGTAGGCGGCAAGATCATCGAATTCGCTGCAGCCGATCTGGTCGCGGTACCATTTCAGACAGGCTCCAGTGGAGCTGATCGGACCAATCAGCAAATCCTGTCCCGGCACGGCATGATGGATCGAAACCAAGTTCAGGCTATCTGGCCAGGTATCGCAGCCGAGCATGAAGCAGCTCGACGTTCCGGTCATTTCGGCAGCCTCACCTTTTTTGACCACACCGCATTCGAGAGCCGAGGCAGCGGCATCGACTGTACCTGCCAGAACAGGCACCCCTTCTGGCAAACCGGTCGCCAGGGCTGCCGCTGGAGAGACAACACCGATGTAGTCCGTGGATGGATGGATGTCCGGCATTTTTGTCAAATCTATTGACAGCTCTTTGGCCAGTTCCGCGGACCAGCCTCGCTCAGCAATGTCGTATAGTCCGGTCAGGCTGGCGTGGACATGATCACAGGTAGCCTGGCCGGTCAGGCAGTAATTGACATAGCCATTGACCTGCAGGTACTTCCAAGCATTGGCATGGGTGACTGGTTCATTCTGCATGACCCACATCAGCTTGGGCAGCATGAAATAGGGATCGATCCGGTTACCGGTAATGTGATGGATCCGGTCCTGGCCGATGGTTGCATGCAACTGTTCGCACTGGGGCTCGGAGCGCCGGTCCATCCAGATCAAGGCCCGGCGCAATGGTTGTCCATCGGCCGCGATGGGCAGCACAGCAGGAGCCTGCGAACTGACGCAGATCCCCAGGATCTGGCGGCTGGCCAGCGTTTGGGCAGCCATGATGTCCCGTAACGCAGCCGCGGTCGCCTGCCACCAGTCCTGCGGATCTTGTTCAGCCCAGCCTGACTGGGGGAAATGGGTTGGATACTCCTGTCCGGATGTCGCTATGGCCCGGAAATGCTGGTCAAACAGAGTTGCCTTGGCGTTTGTTGTGCCAATGTCAATGCCAATCAGGTAACGCATGGTCTCTCCCTCCGGATTATTGACGGAGGGATTCTGGATTGAGGCAGTTTTTCACGGGTTCGCCGGCGAGGAAATGCTGCAGGTCCTCGGCCAAGACACGAAGGCCATAATGGACCGTGTCCCTGGTCGCTCCCGCAATATGTGGAGTCACCGTGACATTGTCGAGCTGGAGCAACGGGCTGTCCGGATCACACGGCTCCTCCTGGAACACATCGAGGGCGGCCGCGGCGATGATTTTATCCCTGAGCGCGATGTACAGATCGCCGTAGTTGACCAGGCCGCCCCGGGCCGTATTGACAAAAAGCGCGGTCGGTTTCATCTGGCGGAAACGGTCCAGATTGAACAGATGCTGGGTTTCGGGCGTCAGGCGGGCGTGGACTGAGACCACATCGGATCGTTGCAACAATTCGTCCAAAGATACGGATTCCACACCAAACTCGGCCATCCGTTCCGGGGAGACAAATGGATCATAAGAAATGACGGTCATGCCGAACGCCTTGAGGATCGTGCTGATCCGGTAGGCGATGTTGCCAAATCCAACCAGCCCGGCCACTTTGCCCGGCAATTCAAAATTGCAGCGATCATACAAGTAGTATTCGTATTTCCAATCCTTTTGCACGAGGTGCAGATGGCCCCGGGCGATGTTCTTGAGCTCAGCCAGGATCAGGCCGATCGTGAATTCCACAACAGCAACGGCATTACGGCCTGGAGAGTTGAAAACAGGGATGCCGCGCTGGGTGGCGGCTCTGAGATTGATGTTGGTCGGGCCGCCGCGGATAACAGCGATGGCTTTGAGGTTCCTGGCGGCAGCCAGCACCGCGTCCGAGATCGGGGCCGCATGCAGGATGACCAGATCAGCCTCTGCAATACGTGCAATCACATCCGCCTCTGAACCTTGGTATTCCGCGATCTCCGCATTGCGTTCGAATGGCTTCAGCGGCCATTCAAACGTCATGCTGTCAAATTCCAGAGGCCCCCAGGGTGCCAGTGTTTGTGCCAGTGTTTGCTCGACGATTTCTGCTTTGACAAACTGGTCTCCCAAAATCAGGATTTTCATGTTTGGCTCCGATCCTATTCCGTTTTCTGTAATCACACGCTCCGTGAGTGCGGTCGGATCACCTGACGAAATAGTTTGTTTTTGTTTTATTATGTTTGTATAATAGTACATATTAAAACATGAGTCAATTGAATATGACTGGATATTTCATAAGAAGTTGCATAGAATGCAAATCAGCAGGAGGGCTCGCCATGTTGAAACAAACGCGCCATGACCAGATTTTGCAGCTTGTCAAAGAGAAGGGATCGATCGAAACCAGTGAGTTGTGCAAGCTTTTTGCCATCACGGAAATGACGGCCCGGCGCGATCTGGATGAACTGGCCCGGCAAGGGCTTGTGAACCGGACCCACGGGGGAGCGATCTTGCCTATAGAAGACATCCAGTATGAGCGACCCTTCAACACGCGACTGAGTATGAACACCGCTGCCAAAGAAGCCGTTGCCCGCTCAGCCCTGCACTACGTCAAAGACGGTCAGAAGCTGTTTTTCAACAGCAGTTCAACCGTCCTGAGACTCGTCCAGTTGATCGACAATTCGCGCCAGCTCCTGATCGCGACCGACACGATCCGGATCGCCGATGAACTCAATACCCGTAGCCAGGTCAGTGTGATCCAGATCGGTGGCGAGCTCAAGAAAAACACCCTGGCCACATCAGGTTACTGGGCCGAAACCATGATCCGCCAATTCCACTTTGATACCGCCATCCTGGGCGTCAAGGCCATCGACGCTGACGGCAACCTCTATTGCAGCAACCTGCTTGACCGCGGTATCTACGACGCTGTCTTCTCGGTCACCGACCAGGTCATCCTGATCGCCGACTCGAGCAAACTCGGCCGGACCGACTTCGTCCGCTTCGGCAACCTCCAAGACATCGACCGCCTCATCACCGACACAAACGCCCCCGCAGAACTCCTGAAAACATTCCAAGCGAAAGGCTTCACCATCGAGCTGGCCTGAAAAGGGACCGGGTCTCGATACCGAGACTCGGTCCCTTTTTGGTTCACACAACCGAAAACCCCTGCGGCTCTAGATGCCCACAGGGGTTTTCCGGTTCATTTGACAATTCTCAACTTTGCTTTGAGGGTGACGTTGAGCAGGTGCTCGCCGTCGGACCGGTCGACGTAGACGTCGACGTGGTTGCCTTTGACCGCGCCGCCACAGTCTTCTGCGACGCGATAGCCGATGCCTTCGATATAGACCCGGGTGCCATAAGGGATGACTTTCGGGTCGACGGCAATTGTACGGCCGGCTTTGACTTTGGTTCCGGTGGCAGTGATACCTTTGCCATTCATTCCGGGTTCATCTTTGGTGTAGTGTGTGATCTTGAACTCAATCCACTCGTATTCGGGCTTGTTTTCCAGGATCGACGGTTCTGATGGTGCGCTGGTTGCATTTGCAACACGACTGTCTTGGGAATTAGGTTCCCCGGTCGTTTCTTGGCGGAGGTCATCGCCTTCACGGCTGATCACAGCTTCGAAACTCAGGGATGAATGGTCAAGATTGTCTAGCATGTCATCATAAACAGATGTACTGGGGGCTGTTGTTTCGGGTACTTGAGTTTTCTCTGGCTGGAGCACAGGAGTTGGGATCAATCCAAAGCTATATGCAGCGAGATTGAAGGTCAGTGCCAGGGCAGATACGATTCTTGTAACTAAGTCGAACACCTCATTACTTCAGTTTTTGCGCATCATTTGTACAGGACCGGGTCAATAAAAGATGAACGACGTGAATTCTAGCTGCAGTTGTTTCATCTCGTCAACGTTTTTGTGACGGATTCGCCGGATTCAACAAACTCGATGTTGAAAATTGACGTGAACTTTCAAACAATGGAGACAATTTCCCAATAAAAGGGATTCCGAAAGAGATCATTTGTTCTTTTTCATTTTTTTGAAACTGTGTCCTGTGTCACTTGCAGATCCCCCCATTTGCGCTACTCTGGAAAAAAACTGCCAGGAGTGAATCCACATGGAATTTCTCAACCAGCAACATCAAGTCAGCGAACCTTCGATCATGGTGATTTTTGGCGGTACGGGTGATCTCACACATCGCAAGCTGATTCCAGCCTTGTACAATTTGGCCTTCGACCAGCTGATGCCGGACCATTTCGCCATCGTTTCGATCGGCCGCCGCAATAAAACAACCGAAGAGTATCGCGACGAATTGAAAGTTGCACTGGAAAAATATTCACGCAATAAGATTTCCGAGAGCCAGTGGGAGCGGCTAAGGGACATCATCTATTATTATCAGCTCGACTTCACCGCAACCGAAGGCTACGATGCTCTGGCAACCTTTCTCAACGGGCTGGACGAGCGGCACCAAACGCTGGGCAACCGGATTTTCTACCTGGCAGTTGCGCCTGAGTATTTCGAGACCATTGTCAATGGCCTTGGCAAGAGTGGCCAGGCCTCGTGTCACTACATCACTGGCGAACAATGCCCGAACTGGCAGCGCCTCGTGATTGAAAAGCCATTCGGCAAGGATCTCAAGACCGCCAAGCATTTGAACGACTCGCTGCATGCCTATTTCGCCGAAAACGACATCTACCGCATCGACCACTATCTGGGCAAGGACATGATCCAGAACATCATGGTCCTGAGGTTTGCCAATCTCGTCTTCGAGTCACTCTGGAGCAACCAGTACATCGACAACATCCAGATCTCACTCGGCGAAAAACTCGGCGTCGGCTCGCGCGGCGGCTACTACGAGCATTCCGGTGCGATTCGCGACATGGTCCAGAACCACATCCTGCAGATCCTGTCGATGGTGGCCATGGAACCACCTGTCGCTCTGACGACCGAGGCCATCCGCCAGGAAAAGCTCAAGGTCATCCAGGCCATCACACCCTTCACGACCGATTCCCTGCGCGACAACGTCGTCTTTGGCCAGTACGGTGCCGGTACCGTGGATGGCGAAAAGGTCCCTGGCTACCGCGAAGAATCCAACGTGCCTGAGACCTCAACCACCGAAACATTCGTGGCCATGAAGCTCAGCGTCAACAATTTCCGCTGGGCCGGCACACCGTTCTACATCCGCACCGGCAAACGCCTCGCCGGCAGCAGCGCCGAAATCGTCGTCCAGTTCAAGTCACTGCCCAATATCCTCTATTTTGCCGACGACAAGAACCACCAGGAGCCCAACCTGCTGGTCATCCGCATCCAGCCCAATGTCGGTGTCTATTTCCAGGTCAACACCAAGGACTTTTCCACCCAGAAAGACATCATGCCGGTCAAAGTCGAGACCAGCCACCTCAGCCCGAACCAGGGCAACACACCTGAAGCCTACGAGCGCCTGATCTACGACATCATGCGCGGCGATGCCACCCTGTTCGCCTGGTGGAACGAGGTCGAAGCCTCCTGGAAACTGGCCGACCAGATCATCAGCTTCCGCGAAAACCAGCGCCACCGCTTCCCCAACTACAGCGCCGGCACCAACGGCCCGATCAAATCGATCGAGCTATTGGCCCGCGATGGCCGCGAGTGGTGGTCGGTGTAGAATCGCTCAATCAACTGTGCCGGTACACGTCCCAGCCGAGGTAGTTGCCGAGGGCTTCTTCGAGCACGTCGGCAACGAGGCAGCCAGCGGCGAACTGGTCAAGCTCGCGATAGGTCGGGTTAGGTAGCAAATCCAACCGTGCTTTTCTTGATTCTGATTCCGCGGTTTTCTGCCTGTGCCAGGTTTTAGCTCAGACCGGGGCTCCAGGCGCTAGTCGAATGCCAGCGAATCAAAGGGGTCAGCACCCCCAGCAAGCCCAGAATGATCTTGGTCCTAATCGAGCGCATCTGACTCAGTCGATGCACACGGTTCACAATATTCGATTCTGATCCGTTCCTGCGTCTTGTCTTCCAGACGGCCCAGTAACAAGATGTACAAAACCAGGCTGATCAGGAAAATGACGGTTGTGATCAGGAAAAAAGCCGTGTAACCCCAGTATTGCGAGACCAGCCCCATGGCAATGCTGCCGGTTCCTACCGCGATGTCGATGGCAGCAAAAAAGGTGGCATTGGCAGCGCCACGCCGGTCCCGGGGCGCCAGGCGGATCAGAATGGCACTCAGGATCGGGAACGCCAGTCCTGTACCGGCACCATAGAACACGGCCGCCAGCAGCAGGGTCGTCTCATTTCTGGCAAAAGCCAGCAGCAGCGTGGAGGCGATGGCCAGCAGCAGGCTCGGGATGAACACGATGTTGGAGCCATGTTCATCGGCCAGGCGACCGGTCATGAAGCGAGCCAGGATTAGTGCGCCGGCATAGACGGTGAAAAACAGCCCGATGTTATCAAACCCACGATCCTTTCCGTACAAGGGCAGGAAAGCCATGATCGAACCCACCGAGATCAGCATGAAAAAAGCTACGATCGAAGGCCGGAGCGCCGACTTTTCCAACATGCCGCGCACGACCACCAGCAGGCTTTGTGGCCTGGGACTTACAGCCTTTGCCGCAACAGGCAGGCTCTGGGTCGCCTCATTCTGATGTTCATGATAGCGACTTGTGACCGAACCGTCGATCCAGAAAACCAGGACCAGACTGACCACCATCAGGCCTCCGATGACCAGAAAGAGCCTCTGGTAGCCGTATCCAACCAAGGCCAGGCCGATTGACGGGCCCATGGCCATACTGATTGTATTGGCCAGGCCAAATACACCCAGCCCCTCCGACATGCGGCTTTCCGGCACAATGTCCGCTGCCATGGTTGACGAAGCCGTGCTGTAGGCCGAAAAACCGAGGCCATGGATGAATCTCAGGAGCATCAGTCCCGTCAGGAAAGACGCAAATGGATAGACAAATGAGACCGCCGTCGCCAGGACGGTGCCCGCCAGAAGGACTTTCCGCCTTTCCCAGCGGTCGAGCAGGACACCACTGGCTGGCCGGAACAGCAAGGCCGCGTAGGAAAAAAGTCCGACCAGGATGCCTGTCTGGGCGGCTGTGCCACCGATCGCCAGGACATACCCTGGCATGGTGGTGGTGAACATGTTCATCGCGACCCAGAACAGCAGGTTCTGCAACATGAGAAAGACAAAGGGCCGGGTCCACAGTGGATCCCGGCCATTAGCCTGATACGAATGGGTTGGTACCTTTTCAATCATCAAGAATATCCTTTAGTCATAGCCTCATTGCACTGTTCAGCCACGGTCTGGAGCAAGGGCGCCGGGACTTGGCCCATCGAAAGCAGTACAAAAGCCCTCGGAGGCAGATGGTTTCCATCTCTGCCAGCATCACGGCAAACGAGTCATCCACGTCGCTGGCTGTTTCGGTCACATTGGTTGTCGCTGGCGGCCTCGCTCTGTCAGCCGTGTCTTCTGCATGGTCTTCGTCTTTGGCCGCTCTGATCAGATGGAACAATGATCCGATCCGGGCAAAGAATGGACCGGCGGTGGCAGGTGCCGCCGGATGTCACGTGAGGAAGATCCCCCCGGATCTCGACTGGACCCGTCTCAACCAGCCAGTCCTTGGCCTTGGCCTTGACATCATAATAGGCAAAGCTGCGCCGGTCAAGCTGGATGGAGACTGTCTTGCCCTCGCGGCTTGCCCTCGCCCGGTTGAAGTTCAACCTTGGCAAAGCCCTTCAGTTCCTGGGCAGCGCTTGATGTTGCAGGCCGGACCCGGGACCACCGAGACACCCTGAGCGTGGGTCCATGGTGTGATCTCCTTTTCAATGTGTGGACAAGTGGTGTCTTTCTGGTCACACGTGTTTCAATTCGGACGCGATCTCATAGGCCAGGGCCTCCGCCTGCGGCAGCAGTCCGACGACATCGATGAAGGCGTGACCGACGCCCTTGTAGCGGATCACCTTTGCCTTAGTTCCAGCGGCCTGCAGATACCGGCCAAAGAGCTCGCCCTGGACGCGCAATCCGTCATACTCAGCCGTCGCGATCAAAGTTCTGGGGAAAACGCTGAAATCTGGTGCCAGCAGCGGACTGGCGAGCGGATTCTGGCAGTCTACGGGGGACTCGGTGTAGAGCGCTTCAAAGCCGGGTGCCTCGTCTTCTTTGGGGGCGAACCCCAGCACCATCGGTTCGAGCACGGCACGGTACTCATCACAAAGATCAAAATCGGACAGGTTCCATTTGAAATCAGGAGTTCGTGCTGTGCCAATCAGGACAGCCGGATAAATCAGGAACTGGGCCTGGATGACAGGACTGTCTGAAGCCCGGTCGAGCAGGCAGCAGGCAGCTGACAAATTGCCCCCGGCACTGTCGCCACCAACTGTGATTCGGGCCGGATCGATGCCATAGTCAGCCGCATGGTCATGGACATGGCAGACGGCCGCATGGCAGTCCTTTAGGCCTTGGGGGAACTTGTGCTCCGGAGCCAGCGCATAGTCGATGTTGAAAACAACCGCGCCAGCCAGTTCAGCCACCAGACGGCAGAAATTTTCCACCGCAAAAGGTGATCCGCCGACAAAGCCTCCGCCATGGAAAAAAACCAGGGCCGGGCGGTCCGTTTTGTCAAAGGGCTTGCGGGGATAATAGCGCCAGAGGCCTACTGTGCGACCTTCGACGGCAATCGTTTCGAATCCGGTGTAGATTTCGACCGTGTTCAGGTTGCGATTGGGTGAGCCCATGAAACGGCGCATGTGATCAACAGTCAGGTTTGCCGCATCAAAGGGGCTCCCAGTTTTCGGCTGCCCAAGGATGGACTGGATCAAGCGTGGGTCAGGGTAATTCTTTCGTGGCTCATCTGGAACGGATTGAACAATCAGGGAGAGGCCATGATTGATTTCTGTTGTCTGGTCATCCAACATCGCCTGAACTAGCGAAAAGTCATACGTACGCATGCTGATCTCCATTCACCCAGTCTGGTGCATGGTACCAGTTTACCGTTTTCCGGTCGCGCAAATATGACTTCTGTTGTGGTTTTTATGACATAAATGGCTAAGCTGTGTGAGTTTTCAAATGAACATCCAGAAGGGATCACTCCCCCAGGATCCGTTTCACTTCCTGGGCCAGCGCCTGACCCAAAGCCTGGTGACCCCGGGCATCGAGATGGATCGCATCGAGCGGGCTGGCACTGGCAACCGATTTGACCAATGAACCCGCTGCTTCAGCAATATCACTGGCTGGCAGGCGAAAGCGCTGTTTGAGGTCATTGGTCCCCAGCATGATGATCACCAGATCAAGTGGCGCATGGCTTTCCAGACAAGGCAGCAAATAGGCGCGGCCATTTTTATGCAATCCTTCGACCGGATCGTCAAAGGCTGTCGTCCGGGCATTCAGACCTTCCTCGATGATCCGGTAGTCCGGTCCAAGAATTTATGCCAGAACCCCCGTCCAGCGGACATTTTCCGCAAAGCGCTGGCCACTGGCCGGTTCATAGCCCCATGTATTGGAATCACCAAAACAGACAATCCGTTTCATTGATCAAGCCTCCTACAAGTTGCTTTCTGGCGAATAAATTGTAATTTCGCTTTAGCATAAAATTTTTTATCTGGCGCACAAGGCAGGATGGGTATCCAGCACATCACATTGCTTGATCACTCGGCGCCATAGATATCGTTGTACTCAGACGTGGCGCGCTGGATCTGGGTTCTGGCCCGGCCACATTTCGGCGCCGACAGTAGACAATGGCGGCCGCAGGCGGTGCAAGTGAACCGGGACAGATACTCATTCAGAGAGATTGCTTCGGCAGCATCCTGGCCATCGGTAACAGTCGACCCAGGGTCTGAGCCAGGAGCCGGCAGCGCATCGATCACGGAGCTACCATCCTCTGTATCCTGCAGCGTTGTATCCGTGGCCGGAGTCTCAACGGCAGACGGAGAGGAAGAGTCGTCCGTATCAGCATTGGCAGCGCCTGAGTCAGTGACGGTCGCCAGGGCCGGGCTGACCACTGAGGTCTGGATGACGGCATAGGTGGCGCCGAGGGCAAACAGACCGAGAAAGGTACGGACGATGGTCTGGCGGACCGGTTGCCAGGCGGGGCGCTGCAGGGCTTGTTTCAAAGCATTCTTGATCCAGGACAGGTGCAGGAGGACATGGACGATGGTGATGCCCAGGGTGGCCCGGCTGGCTACCGCATGGATGATCGTCCAGAGCGCCAGGTCAGCTGCATTCAGGGCCGTGAACAAGTACTGCGAGATCAGGACGCCGCTGACTAGGGTCAGGACCATGGCCAGGCCAAGCATCGCATTCATCAGGTAGACCAAGCGTAATTCGAGCGGCATTGGACCAAAGAATTTTTTTGAAACACCGGCGATCCACTTGCGGTTCAAAACCAGATGAATCGCCAGCCCGGCTGCGATGATGACGCCGATCCATTCATGCAGAAAAACCCCACTGAAAGCCGGCACCATGACCACCAGCAGGGTGACCGCCAGGATGCTGTCCAGGATCAATTTCTTTTTCAATTTAGGATTCATGTTTCACACTCCACTCTTTACAGGACTTGCGAGTCTTTTATTAAGCATTGACCTGAGCTTAGCAAGCCGGCGTGATGGCAGGGTGAACAAAGGGCGAATCTTTACAGATAGAACATAGCGTAATGTAAAACAATTAGTGCCAAAAAATCAGAATTATCTGACTTTTCGGCACATAATGTTCAGATCTCACCTGATAAGGGTCTGGTTCGCGACTCTATCCATTTCTAATGACCGGCAGTTCAAACCAGAAGGTGCTCCCTTCCCCGGGCCTGGAGTCAACGCCATATCTGGCCCCATGCTGCTCGAGAATTTGCCTGACAATCGATAAGCCGAGGCCATTGCCCATGACAGCACGGCGATGAAGCTTGTCCGATTTGTAGTAGCGTTCCCAGATGTGTTGCAGCTGGTCTTCCGGTATGCCCTCGCCATGATCGACCACTTCGATCCGTACCCAGCCAGCGCGGACCGTCTGCCGGACTTCGATCTGATGGTCGGGACCGGCGTAATGGATCGCATTGGTCAGGAAATTGTACAGGACCTGCTCGATCCGGGCTGCATCGGCATGGACCACAGCCTGCTCATTGGCTGCATACGCGATCTGGTAGCCCTCAGCCTCTGTCAGTTTACCGACCCGGGCGATGATGTCACGGATCGATTCGGTCAGGTCATAATCGGTTGGTTCGAACTGGCTCGCACCGGACTGGAGCTTGGACAAGTCGAGGATGCTGTTCACCAGGCTGGTCAGGCGGTTGGATTCATCAATGATGACCTGGACGTTTTCCGGACTGTTTTCTCCGGGCAGGTCGCGCATGACTTCGGCGTAGCCGCGGATCATGGTCAGGGGCGTACGCAAATCATGGGATATATTGGCGATCAGTTCGCGGCGCAAGGCTTCGACACGGCCCAGTTCGACCACGGTCTGATTGAGCGTATCGGCCAATTCGCCGATTTCCCGGTAATCCCCGGCAGTAAACCGGACTGAATAATCCCCCGCTGCCATTTGCTTGGATTGCTCGTTGATCTGGACGATCGGCCGGGCGATCCGGCGCGATAAAAGCAAAGCCAGGCCGAGCGAGAGGGCGATCAGGATCAGCGAAACATAGACCAGCTGGATACGCAGAGTATCCACAGTGGCCGTTACGGGTGACAGCATCGTGTTCAGGAGGATCACTGCTGACGTGCCATTGTCCAGGGTCACCTGGCGGCAAAAGATCAGGGATGTCAGCTGGTTGTCGGTGGGAGGCGGGACATTGCCGACAAATTTGCGGTCATCATAGCGGTTGTTGTCGAATGAAGCCCGGTTGTAGAACTCCAGGTATTCGCCGCCGGCCGCAACGGTCTTGTCGTACAGGCTAAACAAATCGGTCAGGGCCAGGTGGTTGATCAGGCTGGCCGGGCCGATTTCAATCGAGGCCAGGTCACTGCCTGACACTGTAAAAATCCGGATACTCAGGTCACCCTGCTCGGCAATCCGGTCAATCAAGGTGTTGAGCTCACTGTGGTTGATGTTTTCAGCGACCGTGGCCGCAATCCGGCGGATCTGGGCGGTCTTGACAGCCCGGTAGAACCGGTCGAGAAACACAACCTGGAACGTCCAGAGCAGCGCCACAAGAATCAGGGAAAAAGCCAGGAACGAGGCAAACAGGGACCATTTGATCCCAGGGCGTCGCACATGCATTTTTTTCCAGTCAGGCTTCAAAGCGGTACCCCACGCCGCGCAGCGTCACAATGAACCGGCGATAGTCCCCCAGGCTGTTGCGCAGCAGTTTGATGTGGGTGTCCAGCGTCCGGTCGTCGCCGAAAAAATCATAGCCCCAGACTTCACTGATCAGCTTTTCCCGGGTCAGGGCGATGCCGCGGTTGCGAACCAGATAAAACAATAGTTCATACTCTTTGGGCGACAGGTCGACGGGCTTACCGTCTATCGTGACAATCCGGCCGGTAAAATCGACCGTCAGGCCTTCAAAGTCAAGGGTCTCGTGCTCCAGTGAGTTGCCTTCCGGCTTCTGGTTCCGGCGGATCAGGACCTCCAGGCGCAGCATGACCTCTTTGGGCGAGAACGGTTTGACGACATAGTCATCGATTCCCAGCTCGAAGCCATGGATCTTGTCATACTCTTCGCCCCGGGCTGACAGCATCAGAACGGGCATGCGCTTGAATTTGAATATTTCCCGGCAGGCAGAAAAACCGTCCAGCTCGGGCATCATCACGTCCATGACAATGGCATCGAAATCCTGCTCGCGGCAGAGCCGGACCGCCGCCATGCCATCCGCCGCTTCCACGACCTGGTGGCCGTCAAATTCCGCGTATTTGCGCAGCAACTGGCGGATTTTCTCTTCGTCATCGACAATCAATAAGCGGCTCATGAATGCACGACCTCCTGCTTCATGACACAAGGATAGACCCGGCATGTGATGGTTAGATGAAAACAAGCTGAACAATCGCTGTTTTCACCCATCATCCCGGAAGATGACTGGATGAATCTGCCCTCAGCGGCGTGCAGTCGGCATCTCGGGCTGGCTGACGAGATTGGGCAGATAACCCAGCTCTTCGAGCTTGCCCCGCACCAGGCCAATATCCTCCCAGAGGCGGATCCGCTCACGGTTGTTGCGCAGGATGAAAGCGGGGTGGAACGTCGGCAGGATCAGATAGCCGTTTTTCTCGATCCACTGGCCGCGCACCTTGCTGATACCCTCGGTGCTGCCCGTGAAATACTTGTAAGCTGTTGCGCCGAGAAGGACGATGACCTTGGGCTTGACCAGATTGAACTGGCGCGCCAGCAAGGGTCTGCAAGCCTTGGCTTCGTCTTCGGTTGGCACACGGTTTTCCGGTGGACGGCACTTGACGATGTTGCCAATATGGTAGACCGACTCATCCAGACCATAGGCTGTCAGCAGGAGGTCGAGCAACCGGCCAGCAGCGCCGACGAATGGTTCACCGCGCGCATCTTCTTCGGCACCAGGGCCTTCGCCAATGAACATCAGGGGGGCTGTCAGTGCCCCACGCCAGATGACGGCCTGTTTCCTGGTCTGGCCCAGGCTGCACTGGCGGCAATTCTGGCACTGCTCGACAAATTGCTGCCAAACAGGTGGCAGGGAACGAGATGAAGTGGGACTGGTCATAAAATCATGGCCTCCGGGCTTTTAGATCGCTAGTTCGACGATAAACGTCGCCCCCTGGCCTATTTTACTCTCAACCCGGGCTGTTCCGCCATAGAGCTGGGCAATGTGCTTGACAATGGACAGGCCCAGGCCGGTGCCGCCGAGCTCGCGCGAACGGCTGGTATCGACCCGGTAGAAGCGTTCAAAGATCCGTTCCTGGTGTTCCGGCGCGATGCCCGGCCCTGTGTCGCTGACCCGGAGCTCAAGCTTGCCATTGGGCAGCCGCCTGGTATGGATCTCCACCCGGCCGCCTTCACGGTTGTACTTGATCGCATTTTCGACCAGATTGATCAGGACCTGCTTGATGCGGTGCGGATTGGCAGATACCATCAGGGCGGATTCATCCGTCTCTGGCACCATGCTGATCTTGCGGTTGCTGGCGATGTCATCGAGCAGGACAACCACATCATCGATCAGGGCATGCAGGTCAAACGTTTGCCGTTCCTTATCTTCCTTGAGCTCCTCGATCTCGGACAAGACCAGAATGTCGCTGATCAGCTGGTGCAGGCGCTCGGCTTCGATATCGATGATGTCGAGGAAGCGGCGGGACACGTCCGGTTTTTCGATCGCTCCGTGGCGCAGAGTCTCGATAAAACCGCGGATCGACGTCAGAGGTGTTTTCAGCTCATGGGTGACATTGGCAACAAATTCGCTGCGCATGCGCTGCATCAGGCGGCTCTGGCTGATATCCAGAAAGGTCAGGATCACGTTGTCCTGATTGGTGTAGCGGATAGGTGACGCTGTGACCTGGAAATCCCGGGGGCCGCGCACCGTGGTGATCGTCAGTTCGCGGCTGACCGGGCTGTTGTGCTTGAGGCAGTCATCGATCATGGCCTCGGTCTGGGCATGGTGTGTCACCAGGACCAGCGGGAAACGCGCCTGGTCTGGATCCAGATGACGATCGAACAAGTCCTGAGCGGTCCGGTTGACGAACATGACGTCATGTGACTGGGCAGCAACGATCAACGGAACCACCAGGGAATTGAGGATCACATCGAGGCGGGTGTTGCGTTCCTCCAGGCTCTGGATCGTCTGCGACAGTTGCCTGGCCATGGCATTGAAGGCATTGCCCAAATCAGTCAATTCACTCTTGTCATCGAGCAGGGATCCGACGCGGATCTGGTAATCGCCTTGCTGGACTTGGTTGGCCGCTTGCTTGAGTTCCACGAGCGGACGTGTGATCTGGCGCAGGGCCAGATAGCCGATCACGAGCAACGCGACCATGGAAAGTCCCGTCACGATGAGCAGGGTCGTCAAAAGGCCCAGATATCCTGACCGCTCAATATCGTAGGAAATGGACGTCCGGACAACCAGATTCAACGCCGGGGCATAGGTTGCCAGATACAACATCTGCTTGCCGATGGTTTCACTGGTGCGGCTGGCAAAGCCAACTCCCTGGTTTTGCAAAGCCGCACGGATTTCCGGCCGGTAGAGATGATTCTCCATTTTCGTGCTGTCACTGAGATTGTCATAGGCAACGGTGCCGTCTGTCTGGATGACCGTGACCCGGATCGACTCACCGTCCCGCTGGTACACGCTGCTGATGGCCTGGGCAGCCTGGTCAAAATCATCACCAGCGGCCAAGCGTTGCTCGATCAACTGGGCTGCATTGTACAAATATTCCTGGCTGACCTGGCTGTGATAAGATTTGATCACAAAAAAAGCTGATGCGCCGGATGCGACAATCGCAACCACCACAACAGCCAGGACCAGGACATAAATCCTTCTGAGCATGTCTTACCTCAGTCTTCGCGGAAACGGTAGCCCCGTCCGCGCACCGTCTCGATCAACTGGGGATTGGCGTCATCTTCTTCGATTTTACGCCGCAGTTGCCGGATATGGACATCAACGGTCCGTGTTTCACCCGAATATTCATAACCCCAGACATAGTTGAGCAGGTCATCACGGCTGTAGGCTACACCCCGGTGGAGCATGAGGAACTTGAGCAGCTCGTACTCGCGATGGGTCATCTCCAGCTCTTGCCCGTCCCGGTAGACCCGGTGGCGGGTGTCGTCGAGCAGAATCGGGCCACTGCTGATGCGTTCAGCCGTGGTCACAACCGTGGGACGCGGTTCAGATTCTGCGGCCAGGTGCTCACGTTGCTCAGGATCACGCAGTGAGCTGAGCTTCCTGTAGCGGCGGATCAGGCTCTGGACCCGGGCCAGGAATTCCCGGATACCAAAAGGCTTGGTCAGGTAGTCATCCGCCCCTGCATCCAGGCCGCGCACCTTGTCGGATTCGGCACTTCTGGCAGTCAACATCAGGATCGGGATCCAGTCCATGTCCTCAGACCGGCGCAGGCGGGCACAAATCTCAAAACCATCCATGTCTGGCAACATGAGATCGAGAATGAACAAGGCGACAGGCTGGATGTTGGCGAGATCTGCAAAAAGGCTTTTACCATCACGGTAGCTGCGGGTGGCATAACCCTCGTTCTGCAGATTGAATTCGATCATTTCAGCGATGCCAGCATCATCCTCCACGAGGACGACAACGGGCCGCGGGAATTCCTCAGTCATTGTAGTTCATGTGCCGGCCCTTGATGAAAAACAGCACCCACTCCGCGACATTCTGGGCATGATCGGAGATCCGTTCGAAATATTTGCAGATCATGAGCAGCTCAACCAGCTGTTCGACATTCTCCGAATCCACCGACATCAGGTGGATCAGATATTTCTTGAGCTTGCTGTAGAGCTCATCGACCCGGTCGTCCATCCGGATGACTTCACTGGCAGCCACTTCGTTGCGGGTGACATAGGCATCGAGCGCACCGCGCAGCATCTGCTTGGACACATCGGCGATGGTGATGATGTCATGGGGAATCACGATCCGGTTAGGCAGAGCATTGATCGCGATGATCCGCTCGCTGATATCACTGGCATGGTCGGCGATCCGCTCAAGATCCGTGATCAGTTTCAAGGTCGAAGTCAGGTCGCGCAGGTCTCGGGCCACCGGTTGCTGCCGGGCGATGATTTCGACACAGCTGCGATCAATCTGGCGCTCCATCTCGTCGATCACGTCATCATTGGCGATGACCTTCTCAGCCCGCTCAGAGTCAAGGTCGGTCAAAGCCTGGACAGCTTCGTTGATCGACTGCTCCACATGGGCGCCCATGCGGATGATTTCCTGATGCAGATTGGACAATTCTTTTTCAAATTCAATACGGACCATGGGTTGTCATACCTCCTGATCAGCCAAACCGGCCGGTGACGTAGTCTTCTGTCTTCTTGTTCTGTGGGTTGTTGAAAATGCTGTTGGTATCATGATACTCGATCACCTCGCCCAGCATAAAGAAAGCGGTCCGGTCACTGATCCGGGCTGCCTGCTGCATGTTATGGGTGACAATGATGATGGTGTAGGTTTCCTTCAACTCGGTCATCAGGTCTTCGATTTTTGCGGTCGAGGCGGGGTCGAGGGCGCTGGTCGACTCATCCATCAGGACGATCTCCGGTTCGACCGCCAAAGCCCGGGCTATGCACAGGCGCTGCTGCTGGCCACCTGACAAGCCGAGTGCACTTCTTTTCAACCGGTCTTTAACCTCATTCCAGAGGGCAGCGTCTTTGAGACTTTTCTCGACAATCTCGTCCAGCTCGCGGCGATTGGTCAGGCCATGGATACGTGGACCATAGGCGATGTTGTCGTAGATCGACATCGGGAATGGATTGGGTTTCTGGAACACCATGCCGACTTTCTTGCGCAGCTGGTTGACATCCGCTTCTGGCGAGTAGATATTGTCACCGTCGACGAAAACCTCGCCTGTAATGCTGACGCCGGGCACCAGGTCATTCATCCGGTTGATCGTTTTCAGGAAAGTGGACTTGCCACAGCCAGAAGGACCGATCAGGGCCGTGATTCTCCGCTCGGGTATATCCAGGGAAATGTGTTTCAAGGCCTGGAAATTGCCATAATGCAAATCCAGGTTGCGGGTAGAGACGATGGTTTGTGCCGAATTCCGGTCCATTGCTGGCATTCTCCCTGCCGGAAATGAAAACACCGGCGTCATCTGGTTTAGAAGTCTTTTCTTCGATGATAACAACCGGGGTTTAGAGATAGATTATGATGATGTAAGGAACATGTAAAATCCATCCGCCAACAGGCTTTGGTCGATGGGGCATTCAACGCAGCACGACCAAGGTCACACCATCGTTGCGGGTACCCCAGTCGGTATCCTTGCGCAAAGAAGGAGCCAGATGGACAATGTTGCGGCCGGAGTTTTCAAACGGGCTGAAAGCCTCACCCGCACAATAAGCCTTGATCTTACCCTCCTTGAGCTGTTCGCTCAAAAACTGGCGGGTTGCAGTGCGAATGGCGCCACCGGTACCGGAAGAACCATAGCCGTGGATGATCTTGATGGTCGTGATTCCAGTGCGGCGCAGTGTCGACAGTTCCAGACGCAGGCGCATCAAGGCGGCTTCAACAGTTGGCATGTCCTTCTCGAGGTTGATGATGTTTGCTGCCATGTATGGGGTTGGTCCTCCTTGACAAAAATAACCGATACAACCATTGTAACACTAAAGTGGGGTGAACAACATGGAATCCATGCGACTTGATCGTTGTCTGGCCAATGCTGGCCTGGGCTCACGGACAGATGTGCGTGACTTGGTGAAAAAGGGCCAGGTGACGGTTTCCGGGCAGATTGTGAGGGATCCGGGTTATCACGTCCGGCCAGATCAGACGGGTGACGTCTGTGTCAATGGCCAGTGTATCCTGGTACGGCACCAGATCCATCTCATGCTCTACAAACCCGCAGGCCTTGTCACGGCATTGGATGACAAGCATTTGCCGACCATCGCCAGCCTCGTTCCTGCGCAGCTCTGGCGGCGCGGTTTGTTTCCTGTTGGCCGGCTCGACCGGGACACAACCGGACTTCTGATCCTGACCACAGACGGAACCCTGGGCCATCGTCTGGCCAGTCCACATTGGGAAGTCTGGAAAAAATACGAGGTGACCGTTGAAGGCGCTGCCTTCACAGCAGCGGATCCGTTGCTTTTTGCGCACGGCCTGATCCTGCCGGATGGCCTCCATTGCCAGCCAGCCAGGCTCGAAATCCATGCCAGCCACGAAGCTAGCCTGACCATCCACGAGGGGAAATTCCATCAGGTCAAACGGATGATGTTAGCCACTGGACGGACCGTCACACAGCTGCATCGCCAGTCCGTCGGCAGCCTGGAACTCGATCCAGCGCTGACACCCGGGCAGTGGCGTGAATTGACAGAAGCGGAAATCGATTCGCTGTACCAGCTGGTCGACCTCAGGCTCGAACAGCATTCATGAACTCGCTTGATGACCAGAACACCTGAAGACCGGATCGGTTGATGGCAGGTCAGGGCGCCAGCCACTCCAGTAGCCAGGCCATTGCCAGGTCCGGCTGCTGGCTCCGCGGCCCGATGGTGACCACCAGCGGCTCGCCCTTGAGGGGCACTTGGGCCAGTGGCTCCAGCGCTGTCACATCGAGGCCGGACACGAACGTTTCAGATGATTCTGCCGGATGGAGCTTCAATTCCTGCAACTGATCTACAGTGTCAGCAGGCAGACGCTCAGACAAGGACCCGAGCAGAGGTGCCAGATCGGTGAAATCTGTTTGTGCGGCGTAATTGGCGTAGGCGCCCCGGCTCAGGAGAATGACGTCAAAATCCTCGGAGCTGAGCTGGGCCAGCGCTTTCATCAGGTTGGCCTGCTGGAACTGGACATCAGCTGTTTCTTTCAGGCTGCCATCGGATTCATACCCAAGCAGGATCCAGTCAAGGCTGGCTTTTTTGATATCCGGATCCAGCGGCTGCAGCACCTCGACCACCGACGCTTCGAACTGGTCAAAGGCGTCATCTTGCGAGATTGTTTCATCGGCCAGGCTGTATTCACCCACCAGCAGAATCTTGAAATCGGCCGGGCGGTTCATCACCATGGTCGCAACCAGATAGATCATGAATGCCAGGCCAGCTCCTGCAGCCAGGAGTGTCCAGCGTGTATAGTAGAACCAGTTTTTCCAGTAGGCCCAGGACTTGCCCAGGAAAAGCCGCTGCCCCGGCTGGCTTTGCCAGGCCACAGGCGTGGGCTGGGGATTCAGGGCCGCATAAGCCGCATTGATCCGGGCCAGGCTGTCCCTCGCTGTCTGGTCTGTCGCGTGGCGATAGCGCCGGACCAGAAGCTCATAGCGTCTCTCGATCTGCTCCTTGTCTGAGCCAGGACCCAGATCGAGAATGGCCAGAGCTTCCTGTTGCGTCATGGCAGCAGCATCTTTTTCAGGTATCATCTGCGGAGTCGTCTGTCTTGGCTGTGGTTGCATCCGATGCTCACTTGATCGGTTTCATGGTCGGGAACAACAGGATGTCCCGGATCGAGAAGGAATCGGTCAGCAGCATGACCAGGCGGTCGATACCGATGCCCAGGCCTCCTGTCGGCGGCATGCCATATTCCAGCGACTGGCAAAAATCCTCGTCGATCAGGTTGGCCTCTTCGTCGCCAGCTTCGCGCTTTTCCAGCTGCATGGCAAATCGTTCACGCTGGTCGAGCGGGTCATTGAGCTCGGAATAGGCATTGGCGTGCTCGCGGCCATTGATGAACAGCTCGAAACGCTCGGTCAGCTCGGGATGGCCAGGCTTTTTCTTGGTCAAAGGCGAGATCTCGAGCGGATAGTCGATGATGAAGGTCGGCTGGATCAGCTTGTCTTCGCAGTAGGTCTCGAAAAACAGGTTCATGATATCGCCACGGGTCATGCCAGGCTTGAATTCGGCCAGGTCATGCTCGATGGCCAGGCGGGCGGCCGCTTCGCGGTCAAGGATATTCGAGAAATCAACACCGGAATATTCGAGGATGGCGTCGTTCATGGTCAAACGGCGGAAAGGCGGTGTCAGGTCGATGTCCTGGCCCTGGTAGACAACCTGGGTCGTGCCATTGACGGCCAGGGCACATTCAGCGATCAGCTTTTCGGTCAGTTCCATCATGCCCTTGTAATCGGTATAGGCCTGGTAGACCTCGAGCAGGGTGAATTCCGGATTATGCTTGATCGACATGCCTTCATTGCGGAACGTACGGCCAATCTCGTAGACGCGCTCAAAGCCGCCGACGATCAGGCGTTTGAGGTACAATTCCGGTGCGATGCGCAGGAACAGGTCGATGTCGAGCGCATTGTGGTGGGTAACGAAGGGACGGGCCGTCGCACCGCCAGGGATGTTGTTGAGGATCGGGGTCTCGACCTCAATGAAGTCCATGCCGTCGAGCTGGCTTCTGAGCGTCCGGATGATCTTGCTGCGCTTCTCAAAGTTGGTCTTGACCTCCGGATTGACGATCAGGTCGAGGTAGCGCTGGCGATAGCGGGTGTCCATGTCCTTGAGGCCGTGGTATTTTTCCGGCAGCGGGCGCAAGGACTTGGCCAGCAGCTTATAGCTCTGTGTCTTGACAGAGATCTCGCCGCGCTGGGTGCGGAAAGCAATGCCATGGATGCCGACCAGGTCGCCGATGTCGAGCTTCTGCCACTCGGCGTATGCTACTTCGCCGATCTCGTCAATTTTGGTGAAAAGCTGGATCCGGCCGCGACGGTCGACCAAGTCACAGAAGCTGACCTTGCCCATGCCACGTTTGCTCATCAGGCGGCCGGCCACGGTGACAGCCTGGCCTTCCATCGCTTCAAAATTTCCGAGGATGTCGCTGGTGTGGCAAGTGACCGGGAAAGTCACTTCTTCAAAGGGATCCTTGCCGGCTGCGGCGAGCTCCCTCAGCTTGCCGAGGCGAACCCGCATTTGCTCATTCATATCCTGTTCGGTCAAAGGCAGTCCGGCCTCCGGATTGGTATGGGTGGTTGTCTTATCTTCCTGCATGGTCTGTCGTTACCCCTTTCAAGTGCAAAAGAAAAGCACCGAGCACGCTTGTTCTCGCGGTCCGGTGCTTGCTTTATAAGGCAAACAGCTTCCTGAACCGCCGGCGGCTCAGGACGGTTTGTCGATCTTGACGATCTTGTAGCGTAAAATGCCTGCCGGCGTATGGACGTCGACAACCTGGCCTTTTTTCTTGCCGATGATCGCAGCACCAACCGGCGAGTCACTGGAGATCTTGTTGCTGAAGATGTCTTCTTCCTTGGCACCGACGAGAATGTATTCCATCTCCTCGCGGGTCTCCTCGTCACGGATCGTGATCTGGGCGCCGAGGGTGACCTTGGTCCGGCTGATCTCGTCATCCTCGATCAGGCGGGCGTTCTTCAAAATCGCCTCGATCTCCATGATGCGGACTTCGTTTTCGGCCTGGGCTTCCTTGGCGTCGTCGTATTCAGAGTTCTCCGAAAGATCGCCGAGGGCACGGGCTTCTTTCAAACGTTCGGCAATCTCGGCAGCAACACTTGTTTTCCGGTTGTCCAGTTCATCCTGGAGTTTCTTGATGCCGTCATAAGTCATTTCAAAGACTTTTTCTACCATGAGCGACACTCCTTTCGCATATCAGAGCAATATTATATCAGGTCCGTCAAGGGCTGGCCATGTTTTTTTGCGACCAGGCCTGGGGACGGGGACGGGTCGATAGCCAGGCTTTAGCCGTGGCGTTCGCTTTCTTTCTGGATGACATCGTGGGCGCCGCCCTCGACAATGCTGGTGGCTGAAACGACAACCAGACGGGCCTTCTGCTGCAGCTCTTCGATCGAGATGGAGCCACAGGCGCACATGGTGGCCCGGATCTTGGCCATCGAGACATCGAGGTTGTCCTTGAGTTTGCCGGCGTAAGGGACATAGGAGTCGACGCCTTCCTCAAAAGCCATCTTGCCGGCCTCGCCGCCGTCATCGTAGCGCTGCCAGTTGCGAGCCCGGTTGGACCCTTCACCCCAGTATTCCTTGACATAGGAGCCGTTGACCAGCAGCTTGCGGGTCGGGCTTTCATCGAAGCGGGCAAAGTAACGGCCGAGCATGATGAAGTCAGCGCCCATCGCCAGGGCCAGCGTCATATGGTAGTCATAGACAATGCCGCCGTCCGAGCAGATCGGGACATAGATGCCGGTTTCGGAAAAATAGGCGTCACGGGCCTTGGCAACCTCGAGCACGGCAGAGGCCTGGCCGCGGCCAATACCCTTTTGTTCGCGGGTGATGCAGATCGAACCGCCGCCGATACCAACCTTGATAAAATCGGCACCCGCTTCGACCAGGTAGCGGAAGCCTTCTTCGTCAACGACATTGCCGGCGCCAACTTTGATCTCAGGATTGTATTGCTTGATCCACTGCAGGGTCTCAGCCTGGTATTCGGAGAATCCGTCCGAGGAGTCGATGACCAGGACATCGGCGCCTGCTTCGACCAGGGCTGGAACGCGTTCGGCATAGTCGCGGGTATTGATGCCGGCGCCGACCATCAGGCGTTTTTGGCTATCGAGCAATTCATCCGGGTTTTCCTTGTGGTCGTCGTAGTCCTTGCGGAAAACCATGCCGACCATGCGCCCATCCTCCGAGAGGATCGGCAGCTGGTTGATCTTGTGGTCCCAGATGATGTCGTTGGCTTCACTCAGGGTGATGCCTTCCTTGCCGGTCACGAGGTGGTCCAGGGGCGTCATGAACGCGCTGACCGGGGTATCGGTCGGGGTACGGGTCATGCGATAGTCGCGGCTGGTGACAATCCCCACGAGACGGCCATTGGCGGTTCCATCATCAGTCACAGCGACGGTCGAATGACCAGTGCGGGCCTTGACCGCGAGCACATCGGACAAAGTCGCGTCCGGGCCGACATTGCTGTCGCTCTGGACCAGACCTGCCTTGTACTTCTTGACGCGCCGGACCATTTCTGCCTGGCTGGCGACCGACTGCGAGCCAAAAATAAATGAAAGGCCTCCCGACCGGGCCAGGGCAATCGCCAGGCCTGAATCCGAGACAGCCTGCATCACCGCTGAAGTGACTGGCACATTGATCCTGACCGGGCATTGTTCCACACCCTTGCGGTATTTGACAATACCCGTGGTCATATCAACCAGGTCTGGCGTGCAAATACGGGTCGTCAAATTCGGAATCAGCAGATATTCGCTGAACGTACGCGATTCCTGTTCAAAAATCATGGCCATCTGGGATGAACCTCCAATACTCTGGAAAACCTTGCCCGAAACAAACGACAAGCACGAAAGAATATAGGTATTTTAGAGACCGTCTCATGCTTTGTCAACCAAACCGCGGAAAGGGCTCTTTGCATATTGCCGTGAAAAGTTTTAAGAGGCACATGGGGTCGCGCGAAGGGTGGCACCGCGGGCGGAAATTGCACGATCCGGTGTGTAATTCACACTGCTTGATGGACAGACAAGTTGATGAATTGCTGCAGATGCCAAGAAATCCGGTACTAATTGGCCAATGATGATCTTCCTCGAGGTTGGCCGACTCCATCAACCACATCAAAAATCATGACCATATTGCTGCTCCGCTTTTCACGGGATTTGAATAAGAGCCTGGTCTGCTGTGAACCACAGACGCTGTTCACAGGATGCAACTCCTTGCTGGATGGTGTTTCACCAGAGAACTATGCAATTTTCACTTTTCAAACATTGATATTAGGGTGATTATTTCGACATTTCGCCGATTATTCTGCATTTTATGAAATTTTCTATTCTCCTTCTTGCAATTTGCTTTCTTGCATGCTAAGCTTTGGTCAACTGAATATTCGGACGGACAATGGCGTTTCGGACTCCCGCGGGGTTTGAACGCCAATTTTTTTGAACAAAGGCGTTCAAGTCATATCGACTTGGCGCCTTTCTTGTTTGAAAAAAGCAAAAGCTATTTTGGAGGGGTACTATGGACACCAAACTTGTGCTGGATACCATCTGGGTCTTGCTCGCTGCCATGCTGGTCTTTTTCATGAACTTGGGCTTTGCGCTCGTCGAGAGTGGATTTGCCCGCTCAAAAAACACCGTCAACATTCTGTCGAAGAACTTTGTCGTTTTTGCAGTTGCCTCGCTTGGCTTTCTCCTCGTTGGCTGGGGCCTGATGTTCGGCGACGGTAATCCATTCATCGGCCTGAAGGGCATTTTCATGGCTTCCGGCGCGGACAATTCGCCGAATGTCGGTGATGCCTACCAGGGTGTCTACGGTTCCATCGCCTGGGCCGGTGTCCCTTTCTGGGCCAAATTCTTCTTCCAGCTGGTCTTCTGCGGTACTGCGGCCACGATTGTATCCGGCGCAGTTGCTGAGCGGATCAAATATCTCTCATTCATCCTGTTCTCATTCATCCTGACCTTGTTCATCTATCCGGTCGTCGGCCACTGGATCTGGGGTGGCGGTTTCCTGGCCAGCCTTGGTTTCTGGGATTTCGCCGGATCGACCGTCGTCCACTCCGTCGGTGGCTGGGCCGCCCTGGCCGGTATCATCGTCCTCGGTCCGCGCTTTGGCAAATACGGTCCCGGCAAAAAAGTCAATGCGATCCCCGGCCACAGCCTGCCACTGGCCACGATCGGTGCCTTCGTCCTCTGGCTCGGCTGGTTCGGCTTCAACCCTGGCTCGACCATGGCCGCTGATCCTGGGGCCATCTCCCATATCCTGATGACCACCAACACTGCTGGCATCGCCGGTATCCTGACCTCGACCATCACCGCCTGGCTGCTGATGGGCAAACCGGACCTGGGCATGAGCATCAATGGCTTGCTGGCCGGACTGGTCGCTGTCACCGCCAGTTGCGCCTTTGTCAGTATTCCCAGCTCGATCATCATCGGTGCCATTGGCGGTATCATTGTGGTCCTCGCTGTCATGTTCTTTGACCGTGCCAAACTGGATGATCCGGTCGGCGCCCTCTCCGTCCATCTGGCGAATGGTGTCTTTGGCACCCTGGCCGTCGGACTCTTCGCCGAAGATGCCATCACCGGGGTTGCGACGGGCAACGGCTTGTTCTTTGGCGGCGGTGCTACACTGCTCGTCAATCAGCTGATCGGCGTTCTGACTGTAGCCGGATTTGTCTTCCCCATCTCCCTCCTGGTCTGGTACCTGATCAAAGTCACCATTGGCATCCGGGTCGGTCTGAAAGAAGAAATCCAGGGTCTGGACATCGGCGAGCACGGCAATGTCGCTTATCCGGAATTTGTCGTCCACCGCCAGACTTACCACTCACATGTCCGCCACGAAGAAAAGTAACAGGAGGTAAATCCTATGAAGCATATCAAAGCAGTCATCCGTCCAGAAAAACTCAATGATGTCCGCGACGCCTTGGAAAAAGCTGGTGTCTGCAAAGGCGTCATGATCACCGACATCGTCGGCAACGGCAGCCAGAAAGGGATCGAGCAAGTCTGGCGTGGTGAACGCTACACCCTCGACCTGATTCCCAAGGTCGTCATGGACATGGTCGTCAAAGACTCCGACGTCGCCATCATCAAGAAAATCCTCCTCGAAGTCGCCCCCATCGGCGAATTCGGCGATGGAAAAATCTTCATCTACCCTGTCGAGGAAGTCATCCGCATCCGCACCGGCGAAACCGGCGAAAAAGCGCTATAGGGACCGGGTCCCTTTTTGGGCACACCATAAGAAAACCGGCTGCAGCCTTAGAGCTGAGCCGGTTTTCTTATGTCTTGTCAGATTGGGGCGTTTTTTTGACTTTGGATATTAATTCAGATTGCTGGTTTTTCTGATGCGTTCGGCAACAGGCAGAAGCAGTGCAGCGACGAGCGTACAGACACCGGCCTGGATCAGGTTGAAGGTGAGGTCAAAGAGGGCGATGGCCGGTCCGAGCAGGAAAAGTTCGAACACGAGGTATCCGGCGGCCATGGCAAGTTCAGCCAGGGCCATGCCAAAGATTTTGAATGGCAAGGTGACATTCAGTTTGCGCAGGAATAGACCAGCGATCAGGGCGACCAGGCCTTTGATGATAAAAGTCGCGGGTGCATATTGGACATAGCCAGCCCAGACATCAGCCAGGGCCGAGCCGATCGCTGCGGGCACTGCTGCAGCCGGGCCGAGCAACGCGGCGGCAAACAGGATGGTCACGTCACCGAGGTTGAGATAGCCTTGGCCATTCATGATCGGTATGGCACTGAAGCGGGTGACGACCAGGATCAGGGCTGCCAGCATACCACCATAGGCGACTGTCCGGGAAACATTGGCATTGGGCATGGGTTTAGTTACCTTTCTTGCGGAATACAGCTGCCAGAGGGACGAGGATGATCAGCGTAATGACGGCCTCCGGCACCATGTAAGACAGATTATAAACCAAAGAGTAGATCAATGGATTCTGGTCACCGGCATAAGAGGCATAAAATACGATTCCGGAGATGACATGGCTGATCGTACGCCCGAGCATGCCAGTCACGACGGCCACAATCACCATCGGCCAGTGGATACCGCCAAGGCGGCGCAGGATCTGGCGCTCTTCCAGGCGTGTCGCTTTGGGCAGGGCAAAAAATCCAGCCAGACCCAGAAGGCCAAAAGCCAGCGGATAGTCGAGGATGATCGATGCCCAGTGGGCTGAATAAGGCTCGATCACAAATTGCAGCAGGCCATAGACGGCACCGATTCCCATGCCCCAGGCTGGGCCAAAGGCGAGGGCGACAAACAGGATTGGCAGCATCGAGGCCGCTGTGACCGAACCACCCTGGGGCATGGCGAACAGCTTGACCAGGGAGAGAACGGATGCCAGGGCGATCGCCATGCCGCCGGCAGCAGTCGCGAGAATGGTCTCGCGCATTTGATTGGTCGATGGATTCAGTGAATTCTGTGATGACATGGGAAACCTCCTTCAAGATAAAAAAGACCTTCCGCCGGCGGTCTGACTGGCGAAAGGTCCAAAAGGTCCCTGCTATCGTCCCTCCGCCGGCATTACCCGGATCAGGTTAAAGGGTCGGCATCAGTGAGATACCCTCTCAGCCGGCTTCCAAGCCAGCTCCCCTCATTTGTGATGTTGATTATGACGCGTGCACCCGCTTTTGTAAAGCGGCCCGCGGCCAATCAGCTGTTCATCAAAGCTTCGATTTCTTCAGCCTCGCGGGGAATAGCCGCTGAAATGACCTGGCAGCCGTCTTCGGTCACAACCACATCATCCTCCAGGCGCATGCCAAATCCCCATTCACTGACATAGACGCCCGGTTCGACAGTCAGGACCATGCCTGGCTGGAGCAAGGCTTCCTTGTTGCTGACATCATGGACATCCAGGCCGAGGTGGTGCGAGACGCCGTGCCAGAAATAATCCTTGACCGGCTGGTCTGGCTGCAAAAGGCCAAGTGCCGACAAACCCTCGCGCGCCACTTCCTGGCAGGCCTCATTGATCTGAGTCAGGCGGATACCCGGCCGGATCGTGGCAAACGCCTTCTCCTGGCACTGGCGCACGAGATGATAAACCGCACGCTGCCGCTCGCTGAATCGGCCATTGGCCGGCAAGGCACGTGAAATATCGGCGCAGAGGCCACCATATGCAGCACCGACATCGAGCTGGATCAGGTCGCCATCCTGGATGGTCGCCCGTGGATTCATGTAATGCAGGCACAGTGAATTTTCCCCGGCAGCAATGATCGAACTGAATGCTGGCTCAAGGCAACCCGCCTGGCTGAGCGTATACTGGAACTCGCTCCAGAGATGGTATTCTTTCAAGCCAGGCCGGCAGGCCCGCAGGACCGCGAGGATCCCTTCACCGGTCAGCATGGCGGCTTCCCGGATCAGGTCAATCTCCACCTGTCGCTTGATCATGCGCAGCGAGACCAACAGCGGGCTGAGGTCTGCCGTTTCCAGCAAGGGATGATCCTGCGCCATTTGTTCCTTCAGATGGCGGGCCTGGGAATTGTCAGCTGAAAAATCGAGCCAGAGTTTTTGCGTCCGGCTGGCGACCAGGTCCGCCAGCTGGCCTTCGAAACCCTCGATATAGGCGACATCGGTCAGGCCGGAGCGCTCGGTGGCTTCGGCGCGGGTCAGGCGCTTGCCATTCCAGCGTTCATACATCGCATCCGTGCCTGGGATAAATAACGTGCATTTGATCACGCCGTATTCCTTGAGCAGGACCAGGATGCTGCCCTCCTGCTCGATGCCAGTCAAGTAGAAGAAATTGCGGTTGGCCAGGAAGCGGTAATGCTCATCTGAAGTCCGCACCGGCGGGCGTCCGGAAACCACGATGGCCAGTGAACCATCAGTTATAAGCTGACCAAGCGCCTGACGATTGTCCCGGAAATACTGGGTCGGCAAGTCATTGATTTTCATGCACTCACTCACTAAAGCTGCCAATACGGCGGAATTTGCGATAACGCTCATCAAGCAGCTGTTCTTCTGTCTTGACCAACTGGCGGGCCAGACCGGCAGCCAGGTAGCTGCGCAAGTTGGCTGCCATCTGTGACAAATTGGTATGGGCCCCTTCACCGGGTTCTTCGATGATCGCATCACAAATGCCCAGCGCAGTCAGGTCCTCGGCTGTGATCTTGATCGAATCGGCTGCTTCGCGTTCGCGGGTCGGATCTTTCCAGAGCAGCGAGGCAAACCCACGCGGCGAAATGACCGAGTACAGCGTGTTGGACAGCATCGCCAGCTCATTGCCGACTCCGATCGCCAGCGCGCCGCCGCTGCCACCTTCACCCATGACGACACAGATCACCGGCACTTTGAGCTGGGCCATTTCCAGCAGATTGCGGGCAATCGCCTCGCCCTGGCCGCGCTCCTCGGCACCGACGCCGCAGTAGGCCCCGGACGTGTCGATCAGGCAAATGATCGGCCGCTTGAATTTCTCCGCCTGCTTCATCAGGCGCAGCGCCTTGCGATAACCTTCCGGATGGGGCATGCCGAAATTGGCGCGCGTGTTTTCGTCCAGGGTGCGGCCTTTGCGATGGCCGACCACGGTAACCGGCTGGCCGGAAAGGCTGGCCAGACCGCACCAGAGCGCGGCGTCATCCTTGAAGCCACGGTCACCATGCAGTTCGAGCGCGAGGTCAAAGACCAACGGCAGGTAATCTGTGATGACCGGGCGGTTTTTCTGGCGGATGATGTCGAGCCGGGCTGATCCTGGCAGTGTACTGGCCACGCGTTCACGCTGGGTACCCTCCCAGGCCAGGCGCGCTTTTTCCAAGTTCACGAACGAGCCTTCCGCAGCATTCGGGGCATGGAAAGCCAGCAACGTGGCCAGGGTCTCTTTCATCTGGTTGCGCGGTACGATCAGGTCGAGAAATCCGTGTTCGAGGAGGAACTCGGCGCGCTGGAACGTATCCGGCAGCGCTTCGGCGATGGTGCCTTCGATGACCCGGCGGCCGGCAAAACCAATCAGGGTGCCCGGCTCGGAGAGGATGATGTCGCCGAGGCTGGCAAAGCTGGCCGTGACGCCACCGGTGGTCGGGTCAGTCATCACGGAAATGTACAGCAGGCCGGCGGCCTGGAAACGGCCGACCGCCGCCGAGGTCTTGGCCATCTGCATCAGGGAGACGATCCCCTCCTGCATGCGGGCGCCACCGGAAACCGAAAAAGTCACGACCGGCAGGCGCAGCTCGAGGCCACGCTCGAAGACGCGGGTGATTTTCTCGCCGACGACCGAGCCCATCGAGCCCATCATGAAGCGGCTGTCCATGATCGCGACCAGGCAGTCCTGGCCATGGACTTTGCCGCGGCCAGTGACCACGGCATCACGCAAACCGGTTTCCTGCTGGAGCTTTTTCAGCTTTTCCGGATACCCCTTGAAATCGATCGGATTGAGGCTTTCCATGGACAGGTCAAACTCGGCGAAAGAGCCCTCGTCAATGATCTGCTGCAGACGCTGGCGGCTGTCGAGGCGGTAGTGGTGACCGCAGACGGTGCAGACCTGGAGGTTTTTCTCGAAATCGTCACGGAACATGACGCCATTGCAGGCGGGGCATTTGATCCACAGGTCATCCGGAATCGGCTTGGCATAGGCATAGACCTTGTCTTCGCCATCTGCAGCAACCTGCAGGTCCGGGCTGGCCTCGAGGGCTTGCCGGCGCAGCGTCTCCTGCGCGAGGCGTTCGCGCATCTGTTTGAGCACGTCAACGGCCATGGGTTAGCCTTCCTTTCGGTAATGGTTGAGCTCGCCCAGCAGGGCATCAGCCTTCTGACCCAGGTAACCGATGTTGTAGGTGCCCGCAATGAAATCCGGATCACGCAGAATGGCCAGGTGGAAGTCGATGTTGGTTTCGACACCGGAAATCATGAATTCCATCAGGGCCCGGCGCATGCGGGCAATCGCCTGGGTGCGGCTCGGGGCATAGACAATCAGCTTGGCCAGCAGCGAGTCATAGTAGGGAGGGATCGAATAGCCCTGGTAAATGGCACTGTCGACACGGACACCCGGACCTCCGGGAACGTGCAGGCTCTGGATCGTGCCGGGGCTGGGCCGGAAATTGTGGTGCGGATCCTCGGCATTGATCCGGCATTCGATGGAATGGCCGGTGAACGAAATGTCCTCCTGGCGCAGCTTGAGCACTTCACCGGCAGCGGACCGGATCTGCTCCTGAATCAGGTTGACACCAGTCACAGCCTCTGTAACAGGATGCTCAACCTGGATCCGGGTGTTCATTTCCATGAAGTAAAAATTGCGCTCGGTGTCGACCAGGAACTCGATCGTGCCGACACCGGTATAATCGACATGCCTGGCCAGCCGGACGGCAGCATCGCCCATCGCCAGACGCAATTCGGGCGTGGCAAACGGCGAGGTGGCCTCCTCGAGAATTTTCTGGTTGCGGCGCTGGATGGAGCAATCACGCTCCCCGAGATGGATCACGTTGCCATGCTCATCAGCGAGCAGCTGGATCTCGATGTGGCGCGGATCCTTGACGAAGCGCTCGAGGTAGACGCGGTCATCGCCAAAGCAGGCCATGGCTTCGGCACGGGCAGTCTGGAAAGCGCCCGGCAGATCTTCGTGACTCAGGGCGATGCGCATGCCACGGCCACCGCCGCCGGAGGAAGCCTTGATCATGACCGGATAACCGATCTCGCTGGCCGCCTTCAGGGCATCGGTGACGTTGGCCACGACACCATGTGTGCCTGGAATGACCGGCACGCCAGCCTCGACCGCCGTCTGGCGTGCCGTGGCTTTGTCGCCCATTTTTTCAATGACCACATCGGACGGGCCGATGAATTTGATGCCGCTTTTGGCGCACATCCGGGAAAACGAGGCGTTTTCCGATAAAAATCCGAAGCCCGGGTGAATCGCATCGCTGCCGGTGATGGTTGCAGCGGTCAGGATCGCCTGGGCATTGAGATAGCTGTCCTTGGAAGCGGCCGGGCCGATACACAGGCATTCATCCGCCAGCTGGGTGTGCAGGGCATCCTTGTCCGCCTCGGAGCAGACTGCGACCGTCTGGATCCCCATTTCACGGCAGGCGCGGATGATTGTCACGGCAATTTCACCGCGGTTGGCAATCAGGACTTTCTTGAACATAAGGCTCAGCCTCCGATCACACAGATGATGTCGGCAGAAACGGCCAATTCGTCACCAACCGTGGCCTTGCCGGTGGCAAAACCGACATTGCCACGCATCCGGGTCAGTGTGACCTCGAGGCGCAGCCGGTCACCGGGGACGACCTGGCGTTTGAAGCGGACCTTGTCGATACCGCCAAAAAAAGCGATCTTACCGCGGAAGGCTTCTTTGGAGAGGATGCTGATCGCCCCGGCCTGGGCCAGCGCCTCGACGATCAGGACACCAGGCATGACCGGATAATTGGGAAAATGGCCGCGGAAGAAATCTTCTTCCCCGGTCACATTCTTGTAGCAGACAATGGTGTCACCCTCCATGCTTTCGACTTCATCGACCAGGATGAAAGGTTCGCGATGGGGGATGATCTGCTTGATTTCTTCCTGATTCATCAGCATGGCTTACACGCCTCCAATCCGGAACAGCGGCTGGCCATATTCGACCCGCTGGCCATTTTCGACCAGGATGTCGAGGATGATGCCAGACCAGGGGCTGGTGACCTCGTTCATCAGTTTCATCGCTTCGATGATGCACAGCGGGGCACCCTTTTCAACAGACGAGCCAACTTTGACGAACGGATCACTATCCGGTGAGGGTGCTGCGTAGAAAATGCCAACCACCGGACTGGTGACCAGCTGACCAACCGGTTCAGACGGCTCCACCTCTTCAACAGCAGCAACCGGGGCTGCGGCTGGGGCAGTAGCCGGGGCGTTCAGACTGCCCAGATGGCTCAGGGCCTGGAGCAGAGCGGCTGGATCCGCATGGGATTCACCCATCACAGGGGCCAGGGCTGGTTTGCGCTCGAAGCGGATTTTTTCAGATTCAGTGGACCATTCGAACTCGGTCAGGCCGGTCTGGGCCATGGTTTCCATCAATTTGCGGATGTCTGAGACATTCATGTTACTGTCCCTCCCATTTCTTGATGCACAAAGTGCCATTATGGCCGCCAAAACCGAGTGAATTGCTCAGGACATAGCGGACGGTCGCTTTCCGGGCCTGATTGGGAACATAGTCGAGGTCGCAGTCTGGATCGGGCTGTGCATAACCAATCGTCGGCGGAATGATGTCGTCGCGGGTCGCCAGGGCAGAGGCGATTGCTTCAACGGCACCGGCCGCACCGAGCAGGTGGCCAGTCATCGATTTGGTTGAGCTGATCGCAACCGACCGGGCAGCATCGCCCAGTGCTTTTTTGATCGCGATGGTTTCGTATTTGTCATTCAAGGGGGTGCTGGTGCCATGGGCATTGATGTAGTCCACTGCGGACGGTTCGATGCCGGCTTCCTGCATGGCGAGTTTCATCGCCATCGCCGCACCCTCCCCTTCCGGATCCGGGCTGGTGATGTGGTAGGCATCCGCGGTCGCGCCATAGCCGGCTACTTCGGCGATGATGTTTGCCCCGCGGGCCTGGGCCGTTTCGAGACTCTCCAGGATCACGATGGCGCCGCCTTCACCAATGACAAAACCGCTGCGGCGGGCATCAAAAGGCACGGACGCAACCTTGGGGTCGGCTTCCCGGGTCAGTGCGGTCATGTTGTTGAAGCCAGCCAGGGCAATGCGGGTGATCGGGGCTTCTGCGCCACCGGCGATGCAGGCATCGAGATGGCCGTACTTGATCGCGCGGAAGGCCTCGCCGATCGCATGGGTGGCAGTCGCGCAGGCAGTTGTCACGGAATAATTGGCACCCTTGGCGCCGTACACCATCGAGATCTTACCTGCTGCCATATTGGAAATCATCATCGGGATGAACAGTGGCGAGATCCTGGCCGGGCCACCGGAATAGAGCTTGCCATATTCGGTTTCCAGCGTTTCGAGGCCACCGACACCACTGCCGACGATCGTGCCAACCCGGTAGGGATCCATCGCCGAGATGTCGAGCCCGCTCATTTTCATGGCTTCATCAGCAGCAGCCAGCGCAAACTGGGTGTAGTGATCCATCCGGCGGGCTTCTTTGCGGTCCATGTACTTCAATGGATCAAAGCCTTTGACCTGGGCGCCGACTGCTACTTCCTGGCCAGTCAAGTCCATATTTTCCAGTGGTGCAATTCCGGACTGGCCCTGGACCAGTGCGTTCCAGAAGCTTTCCGTATCCAGCCCGACGGGCGAGATGACACCTGTGCCCGTGATGACGACACGGCGGCCCTGCATGATTCCTGTGCTCATTTGGATTCCTCCCTGGGTACGATCTTGTCGATCATTTCTTGTTTTATAAACTGAGACCGCCGGACACCTCAATGACCTGGCCGGTGATGTAAGCTGCTGCATCTGATGCGAGGAAAAGGACCACGCTGGCAATTTCCTCGGCCTTGCCAAAACGGCCAAGGACGATCCGTTCGCGGGCGCTGTCTTTGATTGCGTCTGACAGTGTCGCAGTCATATCGGTCTCAATGAAACCAGGTGCAACCGCATTGACTGTGATGCTGCGGCTGCCAACCTCCTTGGCCAGCGTCTGGGTCAGGCCGATGACCCCGGCCTTGGCTGCTGAATAATTGGCCTGGCCAGCATTGCCATAGAGTCCGGCAACAGAGGTCAGATTGATGATCCGGCCGGCGCGGGCCTTCAGAAGATCGGGCAGGATCGCCCGGCACATCAGGAACGTCCCAGTCAAGTTCGTTGTGATGATCTGGTCCCATTGCTCCAGCGACATGCGCATCGCCAGGCCATCTTTGGTCTGGCCAGCATTGTTGACCAGCACCGTGACCGGGCCAAGCGCAGCCTTTGCTTCGGCCAGCAGGCGCTTGCAGTCCTCTTCGCGGCTGACATCGGCCTGGATGGCCACTGCCTGGACCCCCAGCTGTTCACACTCGGATACAACCGCCTGGGCCTTTTCGGTCGATCCCAGATAGGAAATGGCCACATCCTGGCCTGCCCTGGCAAATTCACGCGCAATCGCGGCCCCAATGCCGCGCGAGCCTCCGGTTATCAATACGCACATGGTTTTCACTTTCCTCCTGAAAGGGTCAATAGACGAAGATTGCAGCACCGTAGGTCAGGCCACCGCCAAAGCCACTGATCGCAACCTTGTCGCCACGTTTGAGCTTGCCGTCGCGGATCATTTCATCGAGGCAGATCGGAATGCTGGCCGATGAGGTATTGCCAAAATCCTGCATGCGCTGGATCATGATCGCCGGATCCACTTTCATGCGCTTCGTAGCTGCCTCGACGATGCGGGAGTTGGCCTGGTGCGGTACGATGAAGTGCAGTTCGTCGAGGGAAATATTGGCCTTCTCAGCCGCCTGCATGATCGAGTCGGTCATCGAACGGACCGCGAATTTGTAGACATCCTGGCCAACCATCGCGATGTAATGTCCAGCCGTGTGATTGAACCGGTCCGGCCAGACCTTGTCCGCCGGTACAAAGGGGTGCTTGAGCTCGAGTGCCGCACTGACCAGGACACGGCCGCCTTCACCTTCAGCACCGAGGACCGTTGATAAAAGCTTGCTCTCATCACCCGGCTGGGCATGGCTGACAATGGCCGCACTGGCTCCGTCACCAAACAGGACACAGGTCGAGCGGTCGGAGTAGTCAACGATCTTGCTGATGTTTTCAGCTGCCACAATCAGGATGTTGTTGATGCCGGGGGTGGACAGATAGCGTCCGGCCATATCAAGAGCATAGACAAAACCCGTACAGGCCGCATTCATGTCAAAACAGAAGGCCTTTTTGGCACCGATCTCATCCTGGATGATGCAGGACGTGGATGGTGTATAATAATCAGGTGTGATGGTGGTGACCACGATCATATCGATATCGAGCGGATCGAGTCCGGATGCCTCGAGGGCCTTCCTGGCAGCCTGGGCGCCCATGTACCAGGTCGGTTCGCCCGAGGACAAGCGGCGCTCGGATATGCCGGTGCGGGATGTGATCCATTCATCACTTGTTTCCACGATCTCGGTCATCATCTGGTTCGTCACGACAGTTTCAGGGATGAAACTCCCCGTGCCGATGATTTTCAAGTCAAACATCTCTTGCCTCCAAACTTGATTTCAAGGAGCGAATCCGTTATGTTAAATCCATCTTCATTCGTCTATCAAATATTTTGATAACCAAAATATAGTGCTATTTTAGGCACGCACCCTTGCTCTGTCAAGTTTACCACAAGGAGAGGACCGTATGATCGCCTGCATTTTCTCTGGACAAGGATCTCAGTCTGTCGGCATGGGCCAGAAGCTGGCCGCAAGCAGCCCTGCCGCCCGCAAAGTCTACGCCGATGCCACCGAGGTGGCCGGAATCGACCTTTTAACCCTCGGGGAAAGCCAACTCGCCCAGACCCGCTACGCCCAGCTGGCCATTGTCACACTGAGCCTGTCTGCTTTCGCTGCCTTTCGCGAAGCAGGCGATCCGGGCCAGGCGCTCGCTTTTGCCGGGTTTTCACTCGGAGAGTACAGCGCCCTCTCTGCAGCCGGTGTCCTGGACACCACCGCAGTCCTGCGCCTGGTCGAAGAGCGATCCCGCCTGATGCAGCAGGCAGCCGAGGCCAATCCTGGCGCCATGTATGCCATCCTTGGCCTCGGCGATGATACAGTCGAAGCCATCCTGGCCCAGCCGGAATTTGCCGGCCAAGTCTATCCGGTCAACTACAACTGCCCGGGCCAGCTGGTCATTGCCGGTGCAGAAGCAGCAACGGCCGCGGCCGCCGATGCCTTGAAAGCAGCCGGCGCCAAACGGGCTCTGAAGCTCACGGTCAACGGGGCTTTCCATACCCGTTTCATGGCCGATGCAGCACCCGGGCTTTCAGCCTTTGCCAAAACGCTGGCTTTTGCCCAGCCTGTGGGAGCGCTCTACTCCAATCGCACCGGAGACGTTGTTCCGGCAGGGATCGACTGGCCTGACTATCTGGCCGAGCATCTCTGCAACGCCGTCCTCTGGACACGCGAAGTCCAGGCTCTGGCTGCTGCCGGAGCCACCACCTTCATCGAATTCGGCCCGGGCAAGGTCTTGTCCGGCCTGGTCAAGAAAATCCTGCCTGGTGCAACGATCACCAACGTTGAGGATCCGGATTCGCTGGCTGCCACACTGGCAGCCCTCAAGGCTTGATCGGATGCAAACAATTCGCAGCCAGCCTCCGCTGACCTTATTGGGATGTCTGCGGAACCACCCCGAGCCAGCCATCAAAACCGGGCGAACCTGCCCGGTTTTTGTTATAATGGGGATTATTTGCGGAGGTCTCTCGCATGCACGATCCACGTTTTGACACCTTGGCCAGCCTGATGCTCTCTCACTCCCTGAAAGTCAATCCGGGCGATGCCTTCAACATAACGGCCGATATCAACGCCCTGCCCCTCGTCAAGTCGATCCTGAAAAAAACCAGTGAAAAACACGCTTTTGCCAACGTGGATTTTACCCACCAGGAAATCAGCCGTCTGCAGCTGAGCCTGGTCCGGCCCAGCGATGACGGTTCATCAGAGGCCTTCCTCAAGCGCAAAGCTGCCTGGAACATCGAGAAATTCGACACCCTGATGGGTGAAATCGTCATCCGTTCCTACAACAATGACCAGGAGCTGTCTGCCATCGACCCGGAAGTGAGGCGCCTCGACGCCCGCTGTGTCAAGCCGTTCCGCGACCTGGTCATCAACCATCGTCGCTGGGTCCTGTTTGAATATCCGACTCCAGCCCAGGCCCAGCGCGCAGGATTATCCTATGACGACTACTTTGATTTTGTCCTGGCGGTCTCCTGCGTCGATTATGCCAAGATGCAGCGCGACGTCAAACCGCTGGCCAGGCGCATGCAGGACGCCGACCGGGTTCATATCAAAGGACCCGGAACGGACCTCACCTTTTCTGTGAAGGAGATACCGGCCATTCCCTGCTGCGGCGAATACAACATCCCCGATGGCGAATGTTTCACCGCCCCGGTGCGCGAGTCTGTCGAAGGCGTCATCACCTTCAATGCCCCTTCCATTTATTGGGGGACCACCTTTGCCAATATCCGGTTTGAATTCGAAAAGGGACGCATCGTCCGGGCCACTGCTGGCGAACAGACGGATAAACTCAACCAGATCCTCGATTCCGATCCCGGTGCCCGCTACATCGGCGAATTCTCACTTGCCTTCAATCCCTTGATCCAGACTCCCTTTTGCAACACGTTATTTGATGAGAAAATTGCCG
Source organism: Mageeibacillus sp. UBA5734 (assembly GCA_002419365.1). Classification (GTDB taxonomy): domain Bacteria; phylum Bacillota; class Clostridia; order Saccharofermentanales; family UBA5734; genus UBA5734. The sequence goes on from DIGA01000028.1 coordinate 39,355, forward strand.
GGTCTTTCCATTTCACCCCCGGAGCATGCTATGACGAAGCTCCAAACGGCAATGAGTCCACGGTCCATTGGGATCTGGTTTGTATCCAGCGTCCCGAATATGGTGGTGGCGAGATCTGGTTTGATGGTGAACTGATCCGCAAGGACGGCCTGTTCATCCCTACTGATTTAAAAGCTCTGAACCCCTGATTTTTCTTTCTGAAGTTTAGACTCATTGCCCCGATCCATTCGATCACGATCCGTCGGAGGAAACCATGATGGTGCTTGCCGCCTTACCAACGCTTCGCCTGGGTGCGATGGAACTGCCCATCCTGCACGCCTTGATCGCCTTCTTCGTCCCGCTGGTGATGGTTTTAGCCGGTGTGGCCTACACAGTCATCAACGACCAGACCAAGCGCCAGTTCCACCAGCTGTTTTCCAGCCTGACTGCCAGAGTCCAGGCCATTCCAACCTATGGCCTGGACCAGGTCCCTGTCGTGGCAGCCTTGTTTGCCCAGACAGAACATCCAGCCCTGCAACAAGCATTTGAACGATTGCAACAGGACCAGGATGTCCTCTACCAGCAGCGCTGGCTGCCCGATCCGGCGCGGGAGCTGACATTGGAAAAACTGGCCAGTGGTTCGCGGTTGTCTGCCTTGAAACTGCGCCCGGCAGTGACCCTGCTCAGCATCGGCCTGACTGCAGCCCTGATCGCCCTGATCCTGCGGTTCCAGCTACCAATCACCGATCTCGAACTGGCCTCGATCCTGCCCTGGGTGCCTGCCCTGACAGGGATCATCACTTCAGCGCTTCTGGCCATACAGGCACACTCAACTGAATCATCACTGCGCCAGGATCTTGTCGACCTGTGCCAGATCATCGGTCAGCGGGTGCCCGTTTTTGGCCAGCAGACTGGTATCGCCCAGCTGATCGAGTCCTTTTTCCACTATGATCATCAAATGGTCCAGTCGCTCGATGCATTCAACGCCACGGCATCCCGGCTGGCCGAAAGCGACATGGCCAATGGCATCCGGCGCAGCGTCGAACAGGTCCTGTTCGAAACCGTCGCCCCCGCCCTGCGTGACGCCACCCATTTGCTGGACAGCCTCTCCACCACCCTGATCGAACGCCAGGAACAAGGCATGGCCGAACTGGCCGGTCGCTTTTCCAAGGCATTGGCCGCCGACATCACAACCCATCTTGGCCCGGTCAACCGCGAACTGTCCCAGCTGAATGGCACCATGGCTGACATCAAGAACTACACCGATTTTTCAGTCCGCGCCATGGAGACCGTACGCCAGGAGATGCTGACCCAGCAAAAAGACATCCGGGCAGCACTCGACGAACTGGTCAGTGCCCGCAGCCAGTTCCAGACCAACCTCACCTCGCTCGATTCGCAAATCGCCCGCCTGTCTGACACAGCAACCCGCCTGGGCGCGGCCTATACCGACCATGAAGCAACCCTGGCCCAGACACTGGTTGAAACCAGAAACCAACTCGAGGCCGACCAGAAAGTGCTCAGCTCGACCTTGCAGCGTTCCAGCGAAGCGCTGGCCCGGACCCACGATTTGACTTTGCACCAGCAACAAACAGTTCAGCAGCTGATCGCACTCGATGAAACCCTCAAGGCCAGCCTGACCCAGTTTGCCACGGAGTCCGAGCACTATGTGACCCGGACCATGGACCAGATGGACCAGGGGCTGGCTGATATCGTTGAACGGCTGGCCTTTGCGACCGCAGAAATTCGTGACGCAGTCGAAGCTTTGCCGGCCGTCCTGCGCCAGAATGCCACGTTCCGATGAGTGAACCTACCCTCATCAGTCCTGGTGAAAATCGGCGTTTCCAGCGCAATCCAGGCTATCTGGCACAAAGCCGTGTAAAAATTGCGGCCCAGTTCCCCCGGCCTGTTGAAGCAATCAAGAATGACCAGCTGGATGAAATCAGCCATTTGCTCGAGCTGGTACAGGAAACCCGAACGACCGCGGAAGCCATCAACCTGGCCAAACATTTGCCCGCCCGGGCTATTCAACTCCTTTTCTCCGCCCTGGCTTTGCCCACATCGGCTGAGTTGCCAGCCAAAACCGTCGATCGCCTGCTCATCATCCTGCGTGAACGCGCCTGTCCCTCCCTCTACCCGAAAGCCTGGGTCCTCTGGCAGCAGCATTTCCCAAATCCCTTGCTCAGCAAGGCGCTGACAGTCCTGTGCGGCATCCTTGCGATCAAGCAGGCCAGCAGCAAGTCGCCCGTCCATCCACGGATGCCTTTGATCACTAACCTGGTCGAAATCCATGGGTCTTCAACCAGCCGGCGCCTGATTTCAAGCCTCGCCCAGAAGCAGGCCAGTCTTACAGAAGTATTTACCAGCTATGCGATCGATCCTGCCTGGCCATTTGGCCGCAGTATCCTGGCCGAAGCATTTCTCGCCGGCACGGCGCCCCTGTTCAGCGAAGCGATCGATCATCTGGAAACCATCTTCCTATTAGCCAGTGCGGAAAACAGGGCTCGGATCATGCGCCATTTCCTCGAGCTGGAAAGCCTGGCTGATACCGTCATGCAGCGCGCCCATGTCGTTTTCTACCGGACTTGTGGCGAGCCGGGCAGCGCCAACCCCGTCTGGCAGATTCTGGGCGCGCGCGAACGTAAAGCATTTGCCAGCTGGATCACACGGGCCAAAATTGGCAGCCATTGCCTCGCCCAACCAGAAAAAGCCCATTTTTATCTGCGCTATGCCAACTGGATCCGGCGCGTCGAAGCCTGGGACGAGCACACCCTCCTAATCTACTTCGATGCGTTCGTCATCGCCGATGATACGCGCTACCCCGACCAAGCCCTGCTCTACTTTGGCCGCGAACCCAACCCCCACCCCGATGGCCTGGCCAATCCCGACCGTACCATAAGCCCCGCCAGCCCCGCCATCGCCCACCGCCGCATGGAAAGCGCCATCCAGCAAGGCGACCTCACCGGCATCATCCAGCTCCTGTTCGATCCCGAAGCCATGAAACAAGCCGGCGTCCTGCTCGACTATGCCCTGCAGTCAAAAATGGGACGCCGTCCCTTTTTCGGCAAATAATTGACTTGATCAACTGCTTCCGCTATAATCCTGCTGTTATCTGGAGAGATGGCTGAGTGGCCGAAGGCACCGCACTCGAAAGCGAACAAGAGTTTGGGAAGCCGTGAACACCGATCTACCGATCTGACTTGCTTTGCCGAGTCGCCTTGACAACTGAATACCCTACGTTCTCTACATCAGTTCTCTACTTTTTCCGAAGTGTTTCTGAGACCTGATGTTTGGAAATATTACACGGAGAAGTACCCAAGTGGCTGAAGGGTCTGCACTCGAAATGCAGTAGACCGGCTAAACCGGTGCGAGGGTTCAAATCCCTCCTTCTCCGCCAGAAAACTCGCGGTTTTCCTCAGTTTGAGGGAAGCCGCTTTTTTTCTTTGTGTGCAGAGAAGACTTGTTTTCCTTCATTATTTTCATCAAATCGAGTCGTTATTTTGGATCAACTCCTTTGGTGTTTCAACGACGAAATTCAATCCCTCGACCATAGCCTGAGCTGATGATATCTTTGAGGTATAGTCCAAATGCGCGTAAATATTGGCTGTGGTGGAGAAATCACTGTGTCCGAGCCAGTCCTGGATCTGCTTCATCGGAACGTTGTTTGCCAGCAGCAAGCTGGCGCAGCTATGACGGAGATCGTGGAAGCGTATCCTTCTAAGTCCATTATCCTCCAAGAGCTTTGGAAAAGCGGTCGTTATATATCCCGGACGAAGCCTGACCCCTAACTCGTTAACACAGATATAATCCAGATAGTCTTTACTATAGGATCTGCCGCAGAGCTTTCGATTCATTTCCTGGTGCTCATTAGCTCCAAGAAGTTTTTCCTTGAAAGCGGGAACCAATGGCAAAGTTCTCATACTGGATTTATTCTTGGTTGAATCTGAGGCATAGATCAAGTGGTGTCCATCAATATTGAATGATGTGACTGTGTGCTTTACAACCAAAGTATCGTTGTTGAAGTCAATAGCACTCCACTTCAGGCCGATCACTTCACTTCTTCTTAGCCCGTAAAAGGCACCAAGAAGGATTGGAATCTCAAGATTCGTTCCTTTAGCCACTTCAAACAGCTGATTAACTTCTTTGCTGTCATAGAAGCTCCCTACAAACCGTTCCTGCCGTGGTCGTTCAATTTTACTAGCTGGATTCGACGGAATCAGGTCAATCTTTACGGCATACTTCAGTGCTTTATGAATCACTGAGTGATAATGAATTCAATTCCTTTGACGCATGCTATATTAAAGAGTTTAGGCATTCCTTGGGCCGATCCTCATTGAATTTTTCATAGATGCCGTTCAGCGTCCCATTAGTGTCGGCAGCCGCCTCAAAATGTCCGGTGTAGGTCAGATCATAATTCTTATAGTCCACAGTCAGACCGAGCTTTTGCAGGTGATGCAGGCTCTCGAACTGATGGTTTCGCAGATTCTCGTCGTTTTTCAGTTGGTAGATGGCGTAGGTGTCATCCGGGCCGGAGAGAAATTCCACCTCCTGCAGGCGCGGAGAAGGATTCTCATCAGTCCCCGTTTTTTCGTCCTGCTGACCGATGTCTGCTGCAGTGATTCCGCGCTCCTGGGTGATTTCCGCAAAATGGCGGTCGATGTCATCAATCAGCTCTGCTGATGTTTTGCTGATGGTCTCCAGGGAAGCCTTCAGTTCAGGCAGATCCTTGTCCTTGCTCCAGGCGGCGATGTAACCAAAGCTGTTCTCGTCTGTGGCGATGCCATAATAGGCACATACCGCAAAGGAGACACTTTCTGCCTCCACTTCTTCGGCTCTTCGATCCTTGGGCTTTTCCGGTGCTTTCTCATCTTCTCCGTGATTCTTTTCCTGGTCAGATTGCAGGTTGTGAAGCTTGGCGTGGGCGATCTCATGGATGGCCGCAGAGACCGTCTGAATCTCGCTCATGTCTTCCCGAATGGCGATCTTTTGTCTGCCCTGGCTGAAATAGCCGTCGGTGCTGGCGGGCATGGCTTCGAAGGAGATGGGAACCGGGGAGGATCGCTTCAGAGCCTCCATGAAGACATCAAATTGCTTGACGTCACCGGTCAGGATACTTGCCAGCTGGGGAAGGGGCTTCCCGTCCGTCTGGGAGACATCAAAGACAGAGACGACCCGAAACCTTGGGATTTTGATCTCCACTTCTTCCGTCAGTGTCTTGCCGGTGACATCCCGCAGGGGCTTCTGTGTCACGGGATCAAGCTTTTCGACTTCCTTTTTCGTTTTGACAGGGGCCGGGGCAATGATTCGGATGCCTTTTTCACCCTTTAGCACATTGCGCTGGAACTGATCCTGCCAGCGGTTGTATCCAGCCACCAGTGTGGCATCCGGCTTTAGCATTGCGATCAGGATCGTATTGTTCAGGGAATAATGATGGAACCTCGACATGGTGCGCAGGTAGTCCTGGTATTTGTCGCCGCTGAAAAAATCACGGATGCCTTGTTCCAGCTTGTCCGTGATTTCCTTAAGTCCATCCTTGATGTTTTTTCCGGGGGCCGCCTGAGCTGAGGATTCTTTGACCGTCTGCTTTTGGCCGTAAGCAGCTGGAGCTTCCAGCACGCCGTGGGCCTGGAAGGAGTAGTGATCCTGCTGATTGATCCCATTGATGATCAGGTGATCCAGCACCTGGATGCCTAGAAGATTGCCCGTTTCCTTCAGCCTTTTCGTCACGGTGAGGTCTTCGGCGCTTGGCGTCAGATCACCGGATGGGTGGTTATGACAAAGGATTACCGCATTAGCCTTATTGACGATGGCATTTCGGAAGACCTCTCTGGGATGGACAATGGAACTGTTGATGGTCCCCAGGGATACGACCTCATGGTCGATGACGCGGTTTTTGGTATTGAGGAAGGCCACGACAAAGGCTTCTTTGTCATGGACCTGATCCATCACCGAGCGAAAGAAGGCCGCTGCCGCATCTGGTGAATTAATGACCGGGTTTTTCGAGTTGATACCGCTGCTCATGCGGTAAAGATCCAGAAAGGCCTGATGCTTTTCCCGCTGAGCTGGCGTGCTTAAAAGCTGTGTGGCATTCTCCACCAAAGCGCCGATGCCTTTTCTCTGGGCGTATTCAAGCGCGTCATCCTCCTTGACGCCGATGATACGGGCAAAGGCCTGGACATAGCGAAGTTCATCAGTGTTGTTCATCGCTATCCACCTCCAGCTCGGCCATCATCTCAACTAAGAGAAACAGATCTCCCAGTTTGGCGGCATCTTCCGGCGTTGAAACGTA
>DIGA01000013.1 GCA_002419365.1 Mageeibacillus sp. UBA5734
TGTGCAGCAGCTGTGGCGAAGCGAAGAAGACTTTGGACTTATCAGAACGCACCTATCACTGTGAGGCATGTGGTGCAGTGATCAACCGGGATTACAATGCCAGTATCAATATCAGGAGAGAGGGCATGCGCCTGCTACTGGCGTAGCTCATATTTCCAAACCGTGGGGCACACGGGGTTAGCTCGCGGATGCTGCAGCCGTTAGGCTGCTCGAACGAGAAGCTCCCACTTCTTAAAGTGGTGGGAGTATGTCACCGAAGACTGTATCCTGTGCACAGGACAAACGGCCTGTATCGTGTCTATATGAGGTGTGAAGAGGTGCAAGAACCCATGGAAACCCGAAAAGCTCTGGTCTTTTTTGATATTGACGGCACCCTGCTGGATCGTCAGCAGCAGGCGCCCGAGTCGGCTGTCCAGGCCATTGCCCAGCTGCGGGCAAACGGACACTTGGCCTTTATCAATACCGGCCGTTGCATGGCCATGGTCAGCGAAGAGATCCAGGCGATCGGATTTGACGGCATCGTTGCTTCCTGTGGCACTCACATAACAGTGGGCAGCCAGACTCTGGAAAATATCCTGATCCCGGAGGATCAGCTCCAGTCGATCATCCAACTGCTGATAGCAAACCAGATCGATTTCTGGCTGGAAGGCCCAGATCACGTCTACCTGGACTCTGTCACCCACCCTGCCTTCTACCGCAAATTCCTGTCTGAGTATCCCGGCTGGCCAGGTCTGTTCGCCGATTTCCGGGATGCCAAACCACTACGGGTCAACAAATTCAGCTACCTGATCAACCGGCACAGTCAGTTCGACCAGGTCGAACCCATCCTTAGAAACCAGTTTGACCTGATTATCCACCGCGAAGACCACGGCGAAGTCATTCCCAAGGGATTTAGCAAAGCGACCGGGATAGACCAGGTTAAAACCTTCCTCGGCCAGTCAGGAGCCAAGGTTTTTGCCTTTGGTGACAGCCTTAATGACCTCGACATGCTCAAGGCAGCTGACTTCGGTATCGCCATGGGCGGCAGCCGCAGCCGCCTGATCGAACTATCCAGCCATCTGACAGATTCCCCTGCCGATCACGGCATCGCCAACGCCTTGCGACATTATCAATTAATCGAATGACACACGGACACTTTTCCGACATTCTGTCGAAATCGTGCGAAAGGATGGTGATGTCGCACAAGAAGACTTGACAAATTCTGTGAAAGATAACAAGATGGATTCAGAACAACAAACGTTTTCAAGATATGAGAATAAGAAAAGAAAGGAAACAACCATGAAAGTTTTCAATGTTGATGTAGAATCATTCTCCAAACTGATCCAGTCCTGCAAGGGCACCGTCACCATCATCACCGAAGACGGCGACCGCATCGTGACCAACAGCATGCTCTCCGCCCTGATCGGTTTCGCCAAAGTCCTCGAAGTCGCTTCCCTCAAAGAGATCGAATTCGAATGCGAAGATCCGGAAGACCGCGTCCGCGTGCTCGACTTCATGATGAAGTATCGCGCCGACAAATAAGTTCCCACCCCAGTCAATCTTGACAGCTGCCTCGTCCAGACGGGGCAGCTTTTTTCTGTACAATGGTCTATAGCGCCAGAGGATTGAATCATCCGTTATAATGAATCCATGAACCAGGACAACGCCATCACACAGTTCGAAGCCCTTTACCACCAGACATTCCGGCGACTGAGCCAGTATGTCTTGTTCAAGGCTGGCTCGGTCAGCGACACCGAAGACATCGTCGCCGCTGTCTACGCCGACTATTTCCAACACGTCGTCCAGCGCGGCCATGCCGAGCCCACCAATCCATATGCCTATCTGGTCCGCATGGCCAACCACGGTCTCGGTCGCCTGTACAAAGAACGTCAAACCGAGATGTCCCTGGATGATGAGCACAATCATTTGTCTGAGACCCTGCCTGATGATCCCGAGGCACTCAGCCGCTTTTTTGACCAGATCGACAGCCAGGAACTCTGGCTTGGCATTCGTCGCCTCAGCGCTGCCGAGCAGCAAGTCATCGTCGCCCACCTGCGCTTCGACCTGACGTTCCGCGATATTGCCGGGCAGCTCGGCCAGAAAGAGAGCGCCGTGAAGCTGCGCTACTACCGTGCACTTGAACGATTGAAGAAAATGTTCGCCTGAAATCGGTCTGCGTTGTAACCATTTGTCAGTTTTTCCTCTCTAATAAATCAGAAGACAAAAAATCAAGGAGGCGATCAGAATGAATCGCTTGAAAACCGTCGTCAAAGAACACGCTTTGAACGAAGATGCGATGCTTACCCGCATTCGTTCCAAGCAGCACGTCATTCATAAGGAGGAACCTTTCATGTCCATGAAACGCCTTTTACCCATCGGCTTAGCCGCTGCCCTCGTTCTCGCTGTCATCGCCAGCTGGTCTTTCTTCGTACCGGGTGTCACAGCGCCAGTCACCACGGGAACCGCAGCTGAGAAGCCGGCGGTCTCGGCTTATGCCTCAGTTGAAATCACATACGATTCAGATGGGGAAATGGGTAGCATCGAAATATTGACCGATGATAATGGCAAAGTAGAAAGTGTTATTGATGATGATGGTAAAGAGATTGATCAACCTGAGCTAAAAGGTATGTCAGTCGGTCAAGTCATAAAATGGGCTAAAGACCAAGGGTTCATTGTTTCGAGTCAAGATGATGATGAGACAATTGTTCTGGTTACGACTGCTTTAATTAGCGAAACAGAAGAAGATGTTGATGAAAAGGAAGAATCATTTGCCCAGAAGATTCAAGATGATATTCAAGTGGAACTTGCAGACGGCGAGTTAAAAGTAGCATTAATCAAAGCAACTCTTCGTGAACGAGAAAAGTACGCGGAAGAGGGTCAAAAAATCCCTCTTGGACTTTACATCGTCAATGGTATGGTTGACCTGAATGGTGATAATAAGCTAGATGACGAAACCATTCGCGATGTTAACAATGATGGTGAACCCGATAAGATTTCCGATCTGATTAAATATTTCAAAGAACATGGGGCTGAACTGGATGAAGAGGATCCTTTATCAGATCTTTTTGCCAAAAGAATTTCGATCCTGGAACGCAAGGCCGATCGTGATGAAATCAAAGAGTCTCGCAAAGCCGAGAACGAAGCTGATGAATCAGAAGAACCCGAAGAGGACGAGGATTCTGGCAAGCCAGACTCTGTGCCTCCCGTAACCCCTCCTGGCCAGGCGAAAAAGGAAACAGTCGCAAGTGGTTCCTGATGCTTGTCGGCCGATCATTTCCTCCATATCAAAGGGGCTTCGCATCAAGCTGCGAAGCCCCTTTTCATGGCCAGCGTGTGATTTGATTGTAACGTGTCTTACCCCTTGGCAAAGGGCAGGGTGGAACCACCATAGGGCATGACGATGACTGAGGCATCCTGACCCAGAATTGCCAGGGCGGCGTCGAGGGCAGTCTGGGCATCGGCATATGGCTCGAGATTGACGGAGCGGACAAAGTCGGCATCGAGATCGCTGACGAAGAAGATCCGGGCCATCTGGAGGACCATGGCGATGGCCGCGGCTTTGTGGCCACCGAGCTCAAAATTGCGGCCGATTTCCTCGACCATGAACTCTGGTTTGTACTGGGTCATCCAGCGTTCAAAACAGGGTTCACCGAGGCCTTCCTTGGCGGAGGCAATCCAGAGCACGATGCCACCTTCGCGGACCGCGTGCTTGGCATTGTCGAGCGCCTTCTGGGCCTGGTACATGTTGATGTCCTTGGGATAGCCACCGGGCGAGACGATGACCAGGTCGGCGCGCTTATCGATCTCGCACTTGTACAAGGTGTCGAGGAACGCACAGCCAGCGCGATGGGCAGTGATGGGGTGACCGGCAACGGCGTTGACGATTTGCTTCTTTTCGTCGAGGACGACGTTGAGGATGAAATCGACGCTGATCAGGTTCAGGACATCGTCGATATCCTGGCGCACCGGGTTGTCATCGATCGCACCGGCCTTGGCTGCGGCCTGGACCATCATGCTGTGGTTTTCCTGGATGGCATCATGGGTGCAGACACCGGGCATGATCGCCTTGGCCCCACCGCTGTAGCCGGCAAAATAATGGAACTCGATGTTGCCCAGGCAGATGCGGCGGTCAGCCTCAACCACCGGACGGAAAACATCCACCCGCGTGCCGAACTTTGTGTGGCCGACGGGTACACAGTCGTCGGTATCCAGATCGATGCAGCGGACGGATTCAAACACATCATCGCCCACCAGATAGCGCATTTCAGCTTCGGTGTGGCGGCGGTGGCTGCCCAGGCCAAAGGCAATGAACACATCTTCGCGGCGAATGCCTGCTGCGTACAATTCTTCAAGCAGGGAAGGCAGGAGCAGCTTGCTTGGCAAAGGACGGGTGATGTCACTCGTCACAATCGCGACTGTTTCTCCTGGCCTTACAAGCTCACCGATCCGGGGCGAATCGATGGGATTGGCCAGCGCCCGTTTGACCTCAGCAACACCGGTCAGATCGAGAGCCACTTCATTGGGTACCAGGACTTGGGTTGGATGATTCTGCGGTATATCGAGTGAAACGGTTGATTTTCCAAAACCGACTTCTATTTGCATACAATAGCACTCCTTTTTAACCATACTTAACCATAATATACCAAAGATGCACCCAATCTGCAATCATTTCGTTTTTGGTAAACAGCTGATGGGTCAATTGGACATTTGATCGATTTGTTGTCATTTTCGACAATAAAACCGCCAATAGATTGCCAAATCTGACCCTGTTAAGTTGGGTGTGTTTGTGGTATATTTAACCAGGAGCAATCTTTCAAACCTTGATCATATTGGCTTATCACCCCTGACAGAATCTGGAGAATGATGGAGGGATCGGACCATGCGCACCGATCGGCTACGAGAACTTGAAGAATACATGCAGCAGAAGCGTTCGGCCACCATACCCGAGCTGTGCGACCACTTCAACGTCTCGCTGAACACCATCCGGCGCGACATCAAGGAACTGGTTAAAAACGGCTCTGTTTCCAAGGTGTACGGCGGTATTCTCTGGAACCAGGAGGACAACATCGTTCCCTTCACCGCGCGCAGCACGGTCGCGATCGATGAAAAACGCCACATCGGCAGTCTGGCTGCCACCCTGGTCGAGGATGGCGAGACGATCTACATTGACTCCGGCACGACAGCAGTCCATCTGCTACCTTTCATCGCCCAGCGCAGGAATGTCACCGTGGTCAGCAACAGCCTGATCGTTTTCAACGAGATCCAGAAATATCCGGACCTCAACCTGCTGACAGCCGGGGGTATTTTCAACCAGAAAACGAAATCATTCGTCGGCTTGTCTGCCGTCACAGGACTCAACGATATCCGCATCCGCAAGGCATTCATGAGTTCCACCGGGGTCAGCATCGAGGCAGGCGCCACAAATAATTCGCTCCACGAGGCTGAGGTCAAGCGGGCTGTGATCAGCCGGGCCCAGAAGGTGATCCTGATGGTTGACCATACGAAATTTGACCGCTCGGCTGCGATCTGCTTTTGTGGCCTCGAGCAGCTGGCCTGCTTCATCACCGACAAAAAGCCACCGGAAAAATATCTGCGCTTTTTCGAAGAGAACCACATCATGGTCAAATACTGATCCAGATATCATATTTTACTGTCCAGATGGATCCATTGCAGTCATGAACCGTCTCCTCGCACCTGCCGGAGACGGTTTTTCTATATGCGGCTCATTCAGACGGTTATTGCTCATGACGAAAAAAGAGGCTGTCCCCGGCATTGAGCACAGGAGACAACCCCTTTCAGAAACCTTATTGAACGTTAACCAGGCAGGGGACGGATCCGGGTGATCAGTAAGCCCAATCCTTGTTCTTGTCCGGTTTGTCCTTCATCTGCAGGACAGCCTTGCGTTCGAGGACTGCTTTGACCTTTTCAACGATGACGTCTGCGGTCAAGCCATAGTATTTCTGCAGGAAGTCCTGCGGACCGACTTGGCCGAACTCGTCCTGGACGCCGACCATTTCCATCGGGACCGGGGTGTTCTTGACCAGGACATCGGCGACAGCACTGCCAAGACCACCAATGACATTGTGGTTTTCGGCGGTGACGATGGCACCGGTTTTCTGGGCAGCAGCGATGACAGCATCGGCATCGATCGGCTTGACCGTGAACATGTCGAGGACCAGGGCAGACACACCTTCTGCTTCGAGGGTAGCAGCAGCCTTGAGGGCTTCGGCAACCATGATGCCGGAAGCAATGATCGCAACATCAGTGCCATCTTTGACCAGGGCAGCTTTGCCGATGTCAAAGTCAGAACCAGCTGCGTAGACACCGAGCACTTCCTTGCGGCCGAGACGGATGTACTTGAGGCCTTTCATGTCCATCAGCTTGGGCAGGACACTTTCCAGCATGGCTGAGTCAGTGACATCAACAACCGTCGCATGAGGGATGGCACGATACAGGGCCATGTCTTCGAAAGGCATGTGCGTGCCACCATTGAAGGCAGCCGTGACACCGGCGTCAGAACCGACCATGACGACGTCATTTTTCGAGTAGGCGATGGAAAGGAAGACCTGGTCGTAGCAGCGACGGGAAGCAAACGGTCCGAAAGTATGGGCCAGCGGCTTGAGACCGGCAGCCGAGAGACCGGCAGCCATGCCAGCGAGGTTGGCTTCCGAAACGCCGACATTGTAGGCCTGGTTCGGATGAGCATCGGCCCACTTCTTGGTGCCGATCGAGCTCATCAGGTCGGCATCGAGGTAGACAAACTTCGGATCTTCGCCGAGCTTGGCGACGACTCCACCGAAGACGTCCTTCATGGCACGCTTTTCTTTTTCGTTCTTGAAATCAACTTTGAAATCCATTCTCGCCACCTCAACCTTTCTGCTCAGCCAGCAGCTTTTCCAGATCGGCAATTGCCGTATCGGCCAGCTCTGCTGATACCACGATGTGGTGGTTCGCGCTCATTTCCTCAACAGCCTTGACACCAGCACCCTTGACCGTGTTCAGGACGATCATGTGTGGTTTGCCGGGAGTTGCCTTGGCTTTCTGGATGGCTTCGTAGATGGCTTGCGCATCCTGGCCGTCGATTTCCTGGGCATCCCAGCCGAAGGATTCGAACTTGGCAGCGATATCGATCTGGTCAAGGATATCCTTGGTATAGCCGTCGAGCTGCTTCTTGTTATAGTCACAGAAAGCAATCAGGTGGTCCAGCTTCTGGTGGCCGGCAAATTGTGCACCTTCCCAGATCTGGCCTTCATTGAGTTCACCGTCTCCAACGACCAGGAAGGTGTAGCTGTCGCGACCCTGGATGCGGTCACCCAGGCACAGTCCGAGTGCTGTAGACATACCCTGGCCCAATGAGCCGGTGGTCATGTCGATACCCGGGGTCTGGTTGCGATCACAGTGGCTGGGCAGCTTGGTACCCGGAATGTTCAGGGTATTGAGCCAGTCCATGGGGAAAAATCCCTTCAGTGCCAGCGTGGCATAGAGAGCCGGGCCAGCATGTCCCTTTGAGCAGACGAGTTTGTCACGATCCTCCCACTGCGGGTTTTTGGGGTCGTACTTCATGACAGCCTCATACAAGACAGCAAATGTGTCAGTGATTGAGAGCGCTCCGCCAACATGGCCAAATCCGCGGACTTTGAACTCTTTCATCTGTTCAATGCGGATTGTTGTGGCGAATTGCTTGATCTGGTTTAACAATTTTGGATCCATTCGCATCTCCTTCCTGGTATCCCTTGAAAATTGACAAGCGTGCAAGACGCACTATTATTATAATCAAAAAATGTACATTCTCAACAAATTTTTGTTGAGAATAAACACACGCTGGCTGTCCAATTTTTACCCGGGATTGGAATCATCCCGGCCCAGATAAATCCAGACCGGGATGTATCATCTTGATTGCTTCATTCAACCTTTGCCGTCGCGTTCATAGGCAGCTTCCATGGCTTCGATCAGCGGCAGTTTCTTGCCGGACATGAAACGGACCATGGCACCGCCTGCGGTGCAGACATAGTTGATTTTCTTGAGATCGATATACTTGCTGGCAGCGCTGACGGTGTCACCACCGCCGATCACCGAGTAGCCGGGAGCATTGGCGATCGAGTTCCAGAGGGACTTGGTACCCTCTTCGAACAGTGGGTTTTCGTAGACGCCGGCCGGACCATTGACGAAAATCGTGCCGGCTGTCTGGATGATCGCATCGTAGCGGGCCATCGTGTCCGAACCAATGTCGAGGAACATCTTGTCGTCCATCGGCAGGGCGCCGAGTCCAGTGTTGATCCGCTGGCCATCGACTTCGTAAGCCAAGTCGGACGGGACCTCGATGCGGCCGGGGAAGTCCCGCAGCATTTCGCGCGCTGGCTCGACGAAGACCATCAAGTCTTTGTCCTTGAGAAATTGCTCGTACTTGGCACCGACTTTGAGTCCCTCGGCGAGAAGCATGATCACGCCCGTGACACCGCTGGCCAGGATCTTGTCGGCCGTGCCATTTTCGAGGACCGTCTTCATCATGCCAAAGGCATCGGAGATCTTGGCACCACCGAGGACAAACACGGCAGGTTTGGCAGCACCATTCAGGACTTTGTACAGCGCTTCGTATTCGTCATACAGCAGGCGGCCACCGGCTGTGGGCAGAAGTTCCTGGAAAGCGACCATGCTCGGGCAATTGCGGTGGGCCGCAGCAAATGCGTCGTTGACATAGATGTCAAACAACGGGGCAAGCGTGCGAACCAGCCAGGTGTCGAGCATTTCCCTGGCGGTCAGTTTGACTTCCTTTTCGAAGCCGGAGACCTCCTCGGTCAAGTAGCGCAGGTTGCCCAGGAAGATGGCTTCACCTGGCTTCAAGGCCTTGATGGCCGCAACGGCAGCTGGACCACAGACATCCTCGACATAGGTGATGGTCTGGCCGAGATGGGCGGACAGTTTCTCGGCATGTTCGCGCATCGACATCAGGTTCTGGTAGTCGAGCGTGTCGCCCTGATGGGCGATGATGGCCAATTTGGCACCCTGGTCGAGCAGGTACTTGATGGTCGGAATGCTTTTCTTGATCCGGTTCTCGTTCACGATCTTTTTAGTCTGGGGATCGATCGGTGAATTGACATCGACCCGCAGCAGGACTGCCTTGTCGTTGTAGTCAAACCGTTCAAGTGAATTCATTCTTACTTCCATTTGCCGAGACCCAGGTATTTGTTGGTTTCCGCCGTGCCGC
>DIGA01000044.1 GCA_002419365.1 Mageeibacillus sp. UBA5734
TCACGGTAATAAGCAAAGAGCCGTCAATATCGATTGGTTGACAGGTCGGATGTAAGGTGCTATTTTGAGAATTGGAGGGTTGAATAAATTATTTACTAAAAATCTCCAGCCCTCCAGCAGAAAATTGAATATGTTTAGGATGTGTAGAACTTCTGATCCCTATGTGGACGCTTGGGTCAGGAGCGAGCAAATAGCGTAACCGGCCTTGTGGGTCGGTTTTTATTTTCTTGGCGCAAGCAGAAGTATCGTTAGACAGTTTGAAGCTAGACGGAGCAACAGGATGCTGGATGCTGAAGGTAGGACCACTGGGCGTTGGACCGGGCGAGCCGCTTTGAGAATTGTGGCTGTGTTGCTGGTTGCAGCGCTTTTTTTGATGCTCCTGGGTCAAACCTCCATCCGGCCGCAAGACTGGCCGGACGGTCCGGAAGCCTTCGCCGCCCAGTATCTCTATGATGAAAACACCTATATCGATCAAAACCAGATCCTGCGCGGGGGAGAAGCAGCCGTGGCTGCACTTTCGGCGCCACGGTCTTTTGCTGATTATGAACAATTGGCTGAGATTGCAATCGCCAAAGGGCAGTATGACAAGGCTTTGCCGGCGATTGCTTCTTGCATTGAACTGGCAGAGGCAGATCGGGATGCGAACTTGATGGCTCGCCTGTACTTGAAAAAGGGCTGCCTGGAGACTCTGACCGGCGAGGATACCCGTGCGCTCACAAGTCTCGGTTTGGCTACAGCTCTGGATCCTTTGCTCCCTGAAGCCTGGCTGGTCCAGACCGAAATCCAGATCCGCCAGCAGGACTGGCTGAAAGCAGCAGACAGTCTGGACCGTTATATGGAATTGAAACCGGAAGATACCCGGATGCTGGCTGCCCTGGCGGAAATCCAGGAAATGAATGGCGACTACCCCGGAGCGATCGCCTCTTACACGCAATCGTTGGTCAGGCATCAGATATCGGATCCGGCTATCTGGCTCCGCCGTGGCAGTTGTTATTTACAGATCGATGACTTCGCCCAGGCCGCTGCCGATTTCAAACAGGCACTGGCCCTCGAGCCAGATCATCTTGCCGTCCAGGAAAACATTGCCCTGTGCTATTTGCTGCTCGAAGACTATGAGGCAGTCCTTGCTGTTGGCAAGAGCGTAACGGATCTGGACCTGGTTTCTGCTGAATTCTTGCAGCATCTGGGTGTTTCAGCTCTGGCCCTGGACAGGGCCTCCGAAGCCGAAGCCTTTTTCACATTATCGATCGCCCGGCAGGAAGACTTGACTACCAATTACTACTACCGCGGCGTTTCTTACCTGGTCCTTGAACACTATGCCAATGCTCAGGCTGATTTTACCAAGTCCATCCAGCGCGGCGAAATGCTGCAGCTGAGCTATTACAACCGTGGCGTCTGTGCGGTCCATCTGGAAAATTACCAGCTGGCTCAGGCGGACATGCAGCAGACCCTCGCCCTCGGTGAGGATGACCAATTGAACCAGGCTGCCCGGAGTCTTCTCAGGCAACTCGGCCAATCCTGAATCCTATTTGCAGCAACAGCTTTTCTCCTGGATTGGATGTGATGATCGTGGAACGATACGGTTCTCGGTTTGGCAGATGCAAGTATTTGCAGTGGGTAGCAGCCTTTGCCCTGGTGGTGCTTCTGGTCTTGACGGGCCCGCCCTGGGAACCGTCGAATGGGGCTGTCTGGGCCAGTTCGACGGATTCGCTGCCATCCAGTGAGCTTGATGAAACAGTCGGGGAATCGCCCGACTTGGTCAGTGAGCCCCCTGAGCCAGCCAGCGAACCGACGGAACCGACCGGTGAACCAACGGAGCCAGCCAGCGAGCCGATCGAGCCGGAAGCCTTGGCGACTGAGCCAACCGGCGAACCAACGGAGCCGGTAGTACCAGAAGCGTCACTTGAAAACACAGCGACACTGATCCTGCCGTCTGAAACGGAACTGGCCGAGCCGGTAGAGACCATCGATTCAGATCCACCTCTCCTGATGAGCTTGAGTACCGAATCCACCAGTGACCCAGAAATTTCAGCACTGTCTTTGCTCTCCGAAAGTGCCGAAATTCCGGAAACAACGCAAACCTTTACCAGCACGGACCAGGCCAATGCGATCCAGCAGGCGGTCGACGCCGCGCTGGAGTATGCTTTGGCCCATGCAACAACGACTGCGCTGACCATTGAAGTCCAAGATGGACAGTATCAGGGCGGCCTTCAGATCATCGCCGAACCTGGCGATGTCCTGGCCACTCCGCTGACTTTGACGATCCAGGCCCATGACGCCGGCGGCGACCTGCTGTCTTCAGCAGGCAATGTCCGCCTGGCCGGTGACCTGCAGATAGACTATCCCAACCTGAACCTGATTCTCGCCGGCATTTATCTGTCCCTCGATAAAATGGCCCAGGCGCAAAACCTCGCTGGCCTGACGATCTATGGCACAACGGAGGATGACACCCTCGTGCTCGATAGCAATGGTGTGGCTTTAGTTGCGCTTCATGGTGGAGACGGCCAGGATTCGCTATCGGTGACCAGCAGTGGACAGGTCTATGATCCCGATGCCATTGTGGTTCCAGGATCATCGATCATCCTCGACGGTGGACCGGGCGATGACCGGATCCAAGTCGAGACCCATACAGCATTTTCGGCCAATGGCCCGGTTACGGTGACGGTCAAAGGCGGAACCGGTTCCGGCAGTGGGAGCATTTCGGAAAACGATCGCCTGGATCTGGCTGGTACACTGGACGATGAAGTGGAAGCAGGAAATCGGATCACGGGGAATGCCAGTGCGATCACGTTGCAGGCGATGGCTGGCATCGAGCTTTTTGGCACTTGGCAGATAGAAAAATACAGCAAATCTTTGTCGGTTACAATGAGTGAACTTGAAACGGTGACCGATGACCTGGCAAACAAAAGGATAATTCCGGTTGGCACCACGCAAACGTTGGGACCTGTCATGGGCCAGTCGTTTACAGACTACCAGATCGTGGTCGAGCCAAGTCAGCCGATCGCTGCATCGGTCAACCTGACCAATGCGGCCGACCTGTTCCTGACCAAAGTGGTCGCGCGCGGCGACACAATCCAGGTCCAGAATCTCGAAGCGCCCGGACTCGACATTGTCTTGTCCGGACGCCAGATCCAGGTCCTGGCAGACAGCCGCATCGAAGGGCGCAGTGTGCAGATCGATGCCCTGGATGACGACAGCCATGTGATCAGCCTATACAAAAATTCGCTGGACAGTGGCGATCCCGCCAATACGCTGGATGCGGTCGAAGTCAGCACTTTCGACATAACCAGCGCTGCTGGGATCACCATCGCCAGCGGGGCTCAGATCCTCTCTGGCCGCTCGATCGACCTCACGGCCCGCAGTGTCCAGACCGCCCCGCTGCTGCCCACGTTCGAAAATCTGCTGGCAGCTGGCTTGGGTGAATCCTTCAGCCAATTGCTGAACTTCAACTTCCTGGCCATCAAGACCGGGCGGGCGATCATCCAGATCAATGGCTTGCTCCAGGCCGTGCAGGCGATCCGGGCTACGGCCCTGGCCCTGATCCATGTCTCAGCGGCCAGCGATAACATCTCGCTGATCATGCCGCTGTCGATCGGCGTCGTAGATGCCCTGGCCCAGGTGCTCACGGGTGAGGGTGCCCGCCTGGAAGCTGGCACAGATGTGGTCCTGCGCGCCTCGACGGATGTCGACCTGACCGCCGCCGCCCGCACCGGATTCATTCCAGTGGCACTGGCTGTTTCATCAGCCAGCGGCCAGGCAGAAGTCACGGTCGGTGGCAACAGCGTGCTCGAAGCGGATACAGGCAGCATCGTGCTGGCGGCCCGTGGCCGGATGAATGTGCTCACCGAAGCGACTGAGCCCAGTGTGCCACCCACGGTTGAGAGCGGCAGTCTCGTGCCTGGCTCAGGCGGCTATTTTGCTTTCAGCATCATCAAGCAGCTGGTCAAGGCCCAGTTGATCGACACCGCCACGGCGACAGCCGGCGCCGACCTGGCGATCCTTGCGGATGCCCGCCAGAAAGTGACGAATACGGCCCAGTCATCTGCCAGCCCCAATGGCAACCAGTATACCTTGTCCAATGTCCTGCTCATGCTCACAAGCCTGCAGAGCCTGGCGGCCAATCCGCAAGGTGTGCTTGGATCAGGCATCAGTGCGCTGAGCAGTGCTGCCGGCAATTTTGTTGAAGTGATCGATGGCGCAACAACCGGTTCGTTCCAGCCGCTGGTCGACAACATCTCCGGTGGCAGCGAGAACTCGAGCAGCTTCCAACTGGTCGGCGCTCTGGGCATCTTGTATGCGACCAACCAAAGCGTGGCGTTGCTGACCACAAGCAGTCCGGTTTCTGCCACAGGGACGACCCGTGCCGTGTCTTTGCAGGATAGCCAGCTGGCCAACACGGCTGATGGCTCACCGGTCGGTGGGGCGTCGTCGACAGGTGTCGGCATCGGCGTCGGCGTTGCCGTCACGATCCTCCACCACACCGCCCAGGCCCTGGTCTCAGCTCCGATCGAGGCAGCCAGCCTGATCGTCCATGCTTTGTCGTTCCATCTCGACGCTGCAACGTCTGCCAAATCCGGAGCCAGCTATGGTTCGATTGGCCTGGCCGGTGCGATCGCGGTCCAGATCATCGATGCCCTGAACGAAGCCAAACTCTTGTCCACTGCCACTGTCATCTTGAATGGCGGCAGTTTTGAGCTGCTGGCCAAGATCCTGAGTTCTGTGCTGTCGACCACCGCGGAGGTGACGGCGGACAGCGAGGCTGGCAAGTTCGGCCTTGGCTCCGGCATTGCGGTTGCCGTCACCGGGATCACGGCCCAGGCCCTCATTGAAACCGGCGCCACCCTGCGTCATGCGGCTGACACGCAGCTGGCATCCTTCAAAGCAGAGGCTGTCTATTGTGGCAAAGAAACAACGTCGGCCAAGGCGGGTGGATCGGGTGGTATTTCACTGATTCCCGCCCTCGCCCTGACGATTTCCAACATCTCTGCCGAGGCGATCATCGGCCTGGCCCCTGCTGAGGCCATCCCGCTTGCTGTGGCCGGCGATGTCGATATCCATACGGATTTCAGCATGGAGCGCGATTCGAGTGCGGACGCGACCTCCAGTGGCACAACGGCCAATGTCGGCATGTCCTTGTCGATCAATATCCTGCATGACAAAACCACCGCCAGACTCAGCCGCAGCATCCGCGCCCGCAACATCCGGGTCAGCGCTTCCTCGATCAGCCGCGTCCAGGCCCGGGCCAAAGCGTCCGAGCCAGGGGCTGATCCAATGGCCAAGCTCGATACCGACCCGGTGGGCGATGAGGAGCCTCCCCCAGCGGAGCCTCCCCCGGCAGACTCTGAAGCCGCTTATGATGAGATGGATGACATCTTTGCCGATGACACAATCCCTGAACCGGAACCGGAAGAACCCGGTGACGCCGACAAGTTGGCAGACCGTGTGTCTGAAGGGGCAGCAGGCCTCCTGGCCTATATTGGCCAGTCCCAGATCGATCCAACCCAGATCATGAACCGGATCAAGGGCCGCAAACCAGCCGCGACCAGCGAAGGGCGCATCACGGTTTCAGCCGCCTTTGTCCTCAACCTCCTGACTCATCAGTCCCTCGCAGAAATCGACGGCGGGATCAGCCTGCTGGTAACCGAGGCCGTCAGCGTGGTGACCTGGAATGATACCGATGGAAAGGCGATCGCTGACGCCAGTGCCACTGCCTCACAACTTGGCATTGGCGTGGCTGTGTCGATCCAGGATGTCGACTATGACAACCTGGCCCGGATTGGCGATGTGCGGATCACCGCAGGCAGCCTGACACTGGCTGCCAACACCTATGGCGCCGACTGGCGCGGCCGGGTTGAAAACCTGATCACAAGCCTGAAGGCAGCCCTCGATGATCCTTCCGGAATGACCAGCCTGGCCAACTGGGCCGCTGCCCAGCAATCCCCGGACTTGTTCACCGGTCTGACCGCGGCTGCCCAATCAGCCCTGGTCGAAGAACTCCTCTATCAGGCCTTTGACCTGGAAACCAGTTATGAGATCGAAGATGAGATCCTACTGGCATTGATCGCAGAAAAGCTCGATGCCTTGCTGACGATCCTGACGGACACGACTCATCTGGCCAGCTATTTCGCCGCTCAGCTCACCGCAGAGACCCTGCCCGAGATCCGCCAGCAAGCCCTCAAATTCATCGCCGCCCTGTTTGGCAGCAATGATGAAATGACCGGCCTTGGCCACGATTTCTCCACCCAGAGCATTTCCGGCGCTGGTGGTTCGAAGGTCGGTATCGCCGGTTCGGTCGCGGTCAGTGCGATTAACGGCACGACCCAGGCTGTACTGATGGACCTGACCACCTTGCCTGCTACAGACATCCTCGTGACAGGTGAGACCCTGATTTTTGCCCAGGCTTTGCAAACGGTCTACACAACGGCCGGCTCAACGGCTGACCTCGGTGTGGCTGCCAAGGGCAAAAAGAAGAAAGCCACCAATACACCGCCAGCCACACCGCCACCGCCACCCACGCCAGGAACTGGCACAGGTGGCCGGACGGGCATCGGGGCCTCCTTTGCCATGAGCATGGGCGAGGTCACGGTTGAGTCGCTGATTGGCCTGAACCGCCGGATCGCAAGTGGCAGCCTGGCGATCGAAGCCCTGCTCTGGAACGATGTCGAGACCATCGCAGTCGCAGGCGCTGACCCCATCGCCCGCAAGGATGAAATCCTCACCGGAACGGACCCTGAATCGACCGATCCGGATGTGGTGGAAGTCCGCAATGCCTCGACCCAGACGACAACCGCCAATATTTCGGTGGATGCCGCGGTCGCGCTCAATTTGACGCATCATCTTGTCAATGCTCTGGTTGCCAGCACGGCCTGGATCACAACGACCGGTGATGATACCATTCTGGTCGGTGACAGCCTGTGGCTCAACTACTATCAGCTGGCCCGCTTTACGGGCCGCACGCTGACCGACGCCAAGGGCAATGCCAGCGGCGCAACCGCAGTTGGCGCAGCCGCAGCGATCAACCTGGTCGATTCGGACGTGACCGCCAGCTTCCTGGGCCAGGCCACCGTCAACGGATCAGCCCAGATCGATGCCCTGTCTGCCACGGCTGATGAGGCCCATGCCCTGGCCACCGCCATGGGTGCGGACATCCAGCGTTACCTCAATGCCTTCCGCAAGCTGCGCAATGTAGGAGCTGCCCTGAACAGCACGCAAGACCTGCTGCTGGAAAAACTGGAGACCTTTGCCAATAGTGAAGATGACAGTGGTGAACCGGTGATTGGTGCTTTGCCCGGTGCGCCGGCTTCGACCAACGCCCTGCATACCCAGAACATCAGCACGACAGACTCCCCCGACCTCGGTGAGGCCCAGACTGGCATCGACGAGAACGTCGATCCGCAGGACACGGGGACCAAGGATGAAAACGATGCCCCGGTCTTTACTATTCCCCAGATCCCGGGCAAACAGCAGACCCAGTCCCAAACCAAGAGCAAATTGCATGTAGCCGCTGCAGTGGCTGTCAATGTCACCTCCCATGCGACACTCGTCGTTCTCGGTGGCAGCTTCACGGCTCGCACGGTGGCCGCCCATGCTGGCAATGCTGGTAATTTCCGCACCTTGGGTACCGGCGTCGCTGCGACGATGCCAGGTGGCACGACCAGTGAACTGGCCAATATCGGTGTCGGTGTTGCGGTCTCGGTCAATCAAAACAAAGCGCTGACCACCCTCGGTGGAACGATCACCGCCCGCGGCGATCCGCTGACATCTGAAAATGATGGCGCAATCACAGCTGACTCGCAGCTGACCTTGAACCTGGATGGGATCTATCGCGGATTGCTCGCTGCCCAGGCTTTGGCCGGCAGCATCTCCGGCAATGCCAAAGTCGGTCTGGCCGGCGCCGCCGCGGTCCTCGTTTCCAAGGCAGAGACTGGCACCGATCTCGCTGCTTCGGCCAGCGTTTCTGGCGGGGCCGTGACCTTGCAGGCGATCGACCGGAGCAAACTGGCCGTCCGCGCAGGCACCATGACCTTCTCGACCGGTGCCAAAGTCGGTGTCGGGGCCAGCTTCGCCCTGATCTATGCCCACAACCAGGTCCATGTCCTGATCGGTGATCTGGCGACGATCACCGCCGCCTCCCTGATCCTGAATGCCCAGAAAAAAGCCGTCACCGCTGATGACTACGTCCCGGCCAGCAACCTCGGCGCGATCTTGCCGGAAGGCGAAGATCCGCTTACCATGAGTGACATCCGTGATTCTGAAGCGAAAGTCATTGACCTGGTGATCAATGCTGACACCGATACGATCATCGATGCGATCAATTTGCTCAATTTCCTCAGCTCAGCCAATTACTACGCCGAAGCCATCGCCGGGACCGTGATCACGGGCGCCGGTTCGCAGTTGGCCCTGGCTGGTTCCTTTGCCATGATCTTTGTCACGAACACGATCCAGACTCTCGTTGGCACAGGCGCTATCATCACGCTGACCGGCGACCTCGATGCCGATGCGACCAGTGCGACGAATGCCCGGATCATCGCCGGAGCACTCTCGGGCAGCAGTGCCAAGGCCGGCGTCGGCCTGACTGTCGGTTTCCTCATGAGCGACGAGGCTGTTACGCTGCAACTCGCCGGAACCATCCAGGCCGGAGGCCGGATCACGGCTGATGCCTGGGCAACCAACCAGACCCAGGTGATCACGATCGCTGCAGCCGTGACCACGACGGGTGTCGGTGTGGGAGGATCAATCAATCTGATCCTCAACGAAACAGCCGTTCTTGCCGAGATTCTTGATTACAGCGCCATCACCGCTGGCAATGACCTGCTGGTGCAAGCTTCCAGTGACACGGACCTGCTGCTGATAGCCCTTTCGATCAGCGGTGGCGGCAAAGTCGCTGCCGGTGGTACCGCTGCGATCATCATCGACGGCACCAGCATGAAAACCTTGACCGGAACCGGCGTTACCCTGACGAGCACAACGGGCTCGATCGAGCTGTCCAGCGCGAGCCAGGCCAAGCTCCTGACCGTTCTCGCCTCCGCTTCCGGTTCGACCGGCAGTGCCGCTGTGGCGGGCACCGTGGCTGTCCTGATCACCCGTGCCGCAACTGAAACGTCAGTCGGCAATCTGTCGACATTGAACGCTGGCCAGGATATCCGCATTCTGGCGACCTCTGATGTCTGGATGCTATCCGTGCTGGCTTCACTCGCTGGCACAACCGGCAGTGTCGGTGTCGGTGCGACCCTCCATGTCTTCGTCTTCAACCGCACCCTCACGGCCAAAACCGGAACCGGTGTGACCCTGATCGCTGGCCGGAATGTCCTGATCCAAGCCTTGGCCAAAGACTGGACGTTGCTCGTTTCTACCGCTGGTGCTGCCGCCTCGACGGCTGGCATCTCCGGCGTGATCACCGTCGTGGTCGGCTCCAGCCAGGTTCTGGCTGAAACCGGAGCGGAAAACGTCATCACCGCGGATGGTTCGATCGGCCTGATCGCCCATCAGGACACCGAACTCTACAACGCCGCCGGTGGATTTGCTGTTGGCAGCACGGCGGGCATTGGTGTGACTCTGGTCACAACAATTCTACGCAATACGGTGACCGCCCAGACAGGGCTCAGGACCTCACTGACGGCCCATGCGCTGTTGCCGACGGATACCGGAATCGCCCTGCGCCGGCCCAATCGCACCGAAACCCGCCGCGGTATCGTGATCAGCGCCACCGCGACCGAAATGTATGTCCAGGTCGCCATCAGCGCTGCCGGAGCCGGCACTGCCGCGATTTCCGGGGTGATCGAGACCCTGATCCTGCAAAACAAAACCAAGGCGATTGTCGGCGACGATTCTGATTTAATCGTTGGTGACACCGATCTAACCTCCGATCTGGGGGGTGCCGATACCGGTATCCTGGTCGAGGCCGATGACGACTCACACCTATGGGTGGCCGCAGGCGCGTTGTCTGCTGCTGGCACCGCTGGTGTGGGGGCCACCGTTCTTGTCCTGATCTTTGACAAGACCGTCCTCGCCTCGATCGGCAGCGAACGGACACCAGAGGATTCAAGCCCGGCCAATCCTGGCACAGCGACTGCCAATGGCGATATCCTCGTCCG
>DIGA01000041.1:0-12254 GCA_002419365.1 Mageeibacillus sp. UBA5734
TGCGCCGGCATGGAGGTTTTTATGGATCACGGACTTATTGCTATTGGTGCTGGACTGGCTATTGCCCTGGCTGCTTTTGGCGCCGCTCTGGGAATCGGGCTTGCTTCTGGCAAAGCATTGGAAGCATCGGCACGTCAGCCGGAAATCGCCGGCAAAATCCAGGCCATGCTGATGACTGCGATCATTTTCATGGAAGCGACTGCGATCTATGCCCTGGTTGTCAGCCTGCTCCTGATCTTTGCATTCTGATGAGACTGGAGCATCCAAATGTGCTGCCACCGGCTTTGTCATAAAGGAGAATCCGCATGTCATTCGTCATGATGTTTTCTGCGGAGGCACTGGCTAACTATGCTTCCTCAGCTGTTTTCACCATCATCAACCTGATGGTTTCCTTTTTCATCCTGCACAGATTTCTGTTCAAGCCTCTACTCAAGCTGCTCAGAAACCGGCGCGAATACGTCGCTTCCGAACTGGAAGAAGCAGATGGCAAGCTCAAGGATGCCAATGAACAGATTGCAGCAGCTGAAATGCGCCTGCATCGGTCGCATCAGGAAGCGGCCGATATCATATCCAATGCCCGCAGCCAGGCCGAAATCCAGAGCGAGGCGATCCTTTCGGATGCCCGCAAGGAGGCTGCTGCCATCCTGTCGCGGGCAGACAGCGATATCGCCCGGATGCGTGTGACCATGCTCAATGGGATCCGCGATGAAGTTGCGGACCTGGCTGTCGCGATAGCCTCCAAGGTCATTGGCAAAGTCATGGACGAAAAGCGCCAGCGCGATCTGGTTGAGCAATTCATTGATGTTGAAATGGCCACGAACAAGTCACCTGTTGCGGCAGGTGAATCTCTGGAGGCCCAGAACGGGGTGAATGAGCATGCCTGATGCCAGTTTTCGTGTGATCCGGATCGTGACCTCGATCGCGATCGACCCGGAAAAAGCTAAAAATATCGCAGCCCGCTTTGCAGCCCATTTCAAGATCACTGAGTACGAAGTGCGCACAGAGGTAGACGATTCGATCATCGGCGGCATGATCATTTTTGCCGGCGGGTATCGCTACGACTATAGCATCCGAGGCCAACTGGGCCGGATCATGACTCAGCTCAAATCGCAAAAAGCCCTGGCCGGGGAAGAAGAGATCCCAGATGAGAATCTCAACGACCTGATCAAAGGCAACCTGACCGATGCCTTGAGCCTTTTTGACGAATCTCCGGTCGCGCCTGACGGGCAGGACATTTTCTTTGAAACCGAACCGCTGCCAATCGAAGGCGAAGACACCGGGACCAATCTGCTGGTGGATCGCCTGCGCGAGACTCTGGCGGATGTCACGGTCAATTCTGCCGTCGATGAAGTCGGCCAGGTCCTCCGCATCGGTGACGGTGTCGCCTATGTCGAAGGGATGCAGAACTGCCGCAACAGTGAACTGATCATGTTCTCGCGCAAGACCTACGGCATCGCCATGAACCTGGAAGAAGACCAGATCGGTGTTGTTCTCCTGCAGGAAGAAGAGGCGATCCACCAGGGCATGTTCTGCAAACGCACTGGTACGACTGTGTCCGTTCCGGTCGGGAAGGCGCTGCTTGGCCGCGTTGTGGATGCCCTGGGCAATCCGATCGATGGCCTGGGGGTAGTCCCGACGACCCGCCGCCGTCCGATCGAATCTCAGGCGCCGGGGATTATCGACCGCCAGCCGGTCACGACACCGATGCACACGGGCATTACGGCCATCGATGCCATGACACCGATCGGCCGTGGCCAGCGTGAGCTGATCATTGGTGACCGCCAGACAGGCAAGACTGCAATCGCCCTCGATGCCATCCTGAACCAGAAAGGCAAAGGGGTGTACTGCATCTATGTCTCCATCGGCCAGAAGATGTCAACCACCGCATCGGTCGTCAAGACCTTGACCGACCGTGGGGCGATGGAATACACCACCGTCGTGGTGGCCAGTGCCAGTCATTCAGCTTCCATGCAGTACATCGCACCCTATGCCGGCTGTGCCATGGCCGAAGAACTGATGTACAACGAAAAGGCCGATGTCCTGATTGTCTACGATGACCTGACCAAGCATGCCCAGGCCTACCGGGCGATCTCACTGCTGCTGCGCCGTCCGCCAGGCCGTGAAGCCTACCCGGGCGATGTTTTCTACCTGCACTCGCGCCTGCTCGAACGAGCTGCCCGGCTCAGTGAGACTTTAGGCGGCGGATCAATCACCGCCCTGCCGATTGTCGAAACACAGAGCGGCGATATTTCGGCCTACATTCCGACCAATGTCATCTCGATCACCGATGGCCAGATCTATCTCGAGTCAGAACTCTTCTTCTCCGGCCAGCGTCCGGCAGTCAATGTGGGCTTGTCTGTCTCCCGTGTCGGTGGTGCCGCACAGTCGAAAGCGATGAAAAAAGTCTCTGGCCCTCTGCGCATCAACCTGGCGCAGTATCGGGAGCTGGAGGCATTTTCCCAGTTCGGTTCCGAGCTCGATGAAGAGACCCAGCGCCAGCTCAAGACCGGTGAACGTCTGACCGAGGTGCTCAAGCAACCGCAATATTCCCCGCTGGACATGGAACAGCAGGTCATCATGCTCTTTTTGGCCAACCAGGGCTATCTACTTGCCCTGGACAAGGAAGATGTGCGCGATTTCCTGTCCGATTTCTACCGGTTCCTGATCGACAACCACCCGGCTCTGATCGAGGACTTGCGCCAGAGCCAGATTTTCACCGAAGCAACAGCTGCCGCGATCAAAGCTGCCGTCGAGGAATTCCGCAAGACCTGGCAGCCGGAAGAATTGGATTATGGCACAGATTTCTGAGATCAAGAAAAGGATTAACAGCGTCAAGGACATCAAGCAGATGACCCGCGCGATGCAGCTGATCAGCGCGGTTAAAATGCGCCGTGCCCGCCAGCTTCTCGAACGGACCTTGCCGTTCTTCACGCTGTGTGCCGAGACCATCGTTGAGCTCGATGAGATGGGTATCGACTTTGAGAGCCGTTTTTTCACCTTGCGCCAGAAAAAGAAAGGCGAGACTTGGAAAATCGGCTATTTCGTCCTGACCGGAGACCAAGGTTTAGCCGGAGCGTACAACCTCAACGTGCTGAACACGACAGAAAAACATATCCAGTTCAAGACAGTCGACAACATCCAGAAAGGCCTGAACACGACAGTCAAACTGTACGTTGCCGGGAAAATCGGCAAAGAGCGTCTGGAGCGCAACGGCTTTGCCGTGGTGGAGGATTTCGAGTACCCGATCAATGCCCCAACGTATTTCCGGGCCCGTGACATTTCAGACTACATCCTCGACCTGTATGCGCGTGGTGAGCTGGACCTGGTGTATTTCATCTACACCAAGATGGAATCAGCGATCACGATGAAGCCTTTTGTCACCCGTGTCCTCCCGGTCAACCCCAAGGCCATGGCTGAGCTGATCCCGCCGGAAATGCAGGGTCTCAACCGAGGCATCCAAGCAACGGCCGAGGTCGAATTCTCACCCTCCGTCGAAGCTGTTGTCGAATACCTGATCAATACATATATGAATGCCATGGTTTATGGTGTCCTGACGGAGGCCTATGCCAGTGAACAGACCGCCCGCATGACCGCCATGGATAACGCGACGAAAAGCTCGGAAGACATGCTGTACAAACTGACCTTGATGAACAATCAGGCTCGCCAGGCCCAAATCACCAATGACATTTCCGAAATCGTCGGCGGTGCGGAAGTCCTGGGCCAGGAATCTGCCCAAGAAAAGCAGCGGGCTTACGAACAAATGGAAGGTGACTAGAGACTTATGGCTACAGGCTATGTGACACAAATTATCGGCCCTGTCGTCGACATCCGGTTTGCGGAAAATGAGATGCCCGCCATCAATGACGCCATCCGGGTCAAGAATGGCAAGGACATCGTAACGGTGGAAGTCATGCAGCAGCGCGGCAAAGGCATTGTTCGCTGCGTGGCTTTCGATCCAACAGAAGGCATGATCCGCGGGGCCGAAGCCATCTCGACCGGGGCTCCGATCAAAGTGCCGGTCGGCGAAGGCATCACGGGCCGGATTTTCAATGTGCTCGGTGAACCGATCGACAAAGGCGGGCCGGTCAATGCCAGCGATTACTGGCCAATCCACCGCCCGGCCCCCAGCTACACGGACCAGACGCCTGAGGAGTCGATGCTTGAAACTGGAATCAAAGTCATCGATCTGCTCGTGCCTTATAGCCGAGGCGGCAAGATCGGCCTGTTTGGCGGCGCCGGCGTGGGCAAAACGGTCCTGATCCTGGAACTGATCCGCAATATAGCCAAGGTCCATGGTGGCTATTCGGTCTTCACCGGGGTCGGTGAGCGGTCTCGCGAAGGCAATGATCTGTGGAACGAGATGACCGAGTCCGGTGTCATCGACAAGACAGTGCTCGTCTTCGGCCAGATGAACGAAAGCGCCGGTGTGCGCATGCGTGTTCCCCTGACCGGCCTGACCATTGCCGAATATTTCCGCGATGTTAAAAACAAAGACGTCCTGTTGTTCATTGACAATATTTTTCGCTTCATCCAGGCTGGTTCGGAAGTTTCTGCATTGCTGGGCCGGATCCCGTCTGCAGTTGGTTACCAGCCCACCCTGGCCAATGAAGTGGGTGCCTTGCAGGAGCGCATCACATCCACTCGCAAGGGATCGATCACCTCGATCCAGGCGGTTTATGTCCCGGCGGATGACCTGACTGACCCGGCTCCAGCCACAACGTTCGCCCATCTGGATGCCATCACGGTCTTGTCGCGCGCGGTTGTCGAGCTTGGCATTTATCCGGCTGTCGACCCGCTCGAATCCTCATCACGCATCCTGTCCGAATCGGTCGTCGGCCCGACCCATTACCGGGTGGTCCGGCGGGTCCAGGAGACGTTGCAACGCTACAAGGAACTGCAGGACATCATCGCCATTCTCGGCATGGAAGAACTCAGTGATGCTGACAAGATCACCGTCAACCGTGCCCGCAAGATCCAGCGCTTCCTGTCCCAGCCGTTTTTCGTCACCCAGGACATGACTGGGATCGAAGGCCGCTATGTACCGGTCGAACAGACCGTACGCGGATTTGGTGAAATCATCACCGGTGGAGTGGACCATATCCCAGAACAGTTCTTCTACATGAAAGGCTCGATTGATGATGTTTACAGTGCCTTCAAGGCTTCCCGCTGAAACATGGGTGTAGGGAGAAGACTGAACCATGGCATCTGAAGACACAATCCGGCTCGAAATAGTCACCCCCTATGACCTGATCTATGACGGTCATGTCGACATGGTTGTTG
This sequence comes from Mageeibacillus sp. UBA5734, assembly GCA_002419365.1. Taxonomy (GTDB): domain Bacteria; phylum Bacillota; class Clostridia; order Saccharofermentanales; family UBA5734; genus UBA5734. The sequence goes on from DIGA01000041.1 coordinate 5,281, forward strand.
TCACGGCCGCGGATGGCGAAATCGGAATCTTGCCTGGGCACACGGCCATGTTCGCTGCGCTCAAGGACGGCGAAACCCGGTTCCGGATCGGGGAGGAATGGCAGGTTTTGTCATCAAGCATCGGATACGCAGAAATCTCCCCGGATTTGACCATTGTTGTCGTCAACTCGGCAGAATGGCTGGACAAGATCGATGTTGACAGGGCCCAGCGATCTCTGGAACGAGCCCAGAAGCGGTTGGCTGACCCCCAGACCAGCATTCTGGAACGTCGCCGGTCCTACAACTCTGTGGCCAGGGCGACGAACCGGATCAAGGTTGCTGTCCGTTATGGCAAGAGTAAAAAACACCCCGGTGAATCGTAATCCCTGGCTGGGATGATGGTCTTCAATCTGCGGCAAAATAGAAGGCCTGGTCGGCGAACTCAATCCGGCAACGATCCGGAAGCAAATAGGACTCCAGTTTATTCAGGCGCCGGCCATCCAGGCTGGTGCCATTTTTTGAGCCCAGGTCCGTGATGAAAAAGGATCCTTCGCGCCGGGTGATCCGGGCATGTCTGCGGCCTACCGAGCCGGTCGGCAAAGGTAAGTCACAAACGGCGTCATCCCTGCCCACCAGGAATTCATCCACCAGGATGTAAGCCCTGAGGCCTTCCATTTCCTGAGGCGTGCCGGGCATGCCGACCGACAAAAGTCCCAGCCGGTAGGCAGACTGCTGGACTTGAATCAATTCCGTCTGGTCGGATGCACAAGCTGCACTGGCCTGGGCTGGAGTGGAAGGAGCCTTTTTGGCAGTCAGATGACTGTGCAGCTTGTCCCCGGTGCTGGTTGCCAGCCGGTGAACCTGGTGCCAGAAGCCAGAGACGACCAGGTCCACGAGCAGCAGGATCAAGGCAGCCCCTCCCAGGATAGGATATCCCCATGATCTGAACGAATCGGGGATGGTTAATCCGGAAAATCCCCAGCTTTTTTTATGGGAAGCGATCCAGATGAGTGCCCAGAGGATGGGCAAGACCAGATGTGCGACTATCAGGCCAAGCTTTGACCAGCTGGTGGTGTGATTATTTCCACCTGACAGGGGCTTTCTCTGATGAGTGGCGTCGTCACCTGCAGTCGGTAATTGTGACGGCTGTGGTTCGCTTGCCTGGCCGAAACCAGCCTTGGCCGGTTCAAGGCCCTGGGCCAGCGCTAAAAAGGCGTCCAACGTTTCCCGCTTCAGATGATAGGCCTTGGCCATGGATTGAATCAGGGTTGCGAGTGAATCCGATCCACCTTGCCTGGTGGCTGGCAGGATCATCAATCTGGCCTGGCCAGAAGACGGATCGAAAAAAACCTGGTCGGGAGCCATGACGATCTGTGGTGGAGAAAAGAGTGCGTCGAGCGCTCGGCCATAGGCTTCCAAAACAGCTTTAATGCGGGCCTCTCCTTGCTCTGGCACGTACATGCTCCTGGCATCGATGCTTTCTGCCGTAGCAAGTCCTGACAGATCAAGGAGTAGCTGGCTGCTGCCGTCTTTGACCCGGATGGCTGTTTCGAGCGCCCAGCCAGGCCTGGACTGGATCAGGAAATCCAGCTGGAAATCTACCCAGCTTTCTCCTTTGCCCAGTGAATAGATGACTTGGTTGGGCCTGTTTGACTGTTCCAACATCATCGAACCAGCCCTCCTACGGTTGATTGGAATCATCTATTTCTGCGATGATCGATTCTTTGAAAACAGAATCGATCAGATCACCTGCATATTGGCTCAGTGTGCTGCGAAACAGCATGGCAACAGTCAGCATGACGGCGATGATGATCACCATTTCGAGCGTTCCGAACCCTTTTTTTGAATGGACGAGTCTGGCGGGGTGTGCTTGTTGCATACGACATACCTCCTACAGGATCAACAGGGACAAGGATGGCCAGCCTGCAAGGGCCAGGACAATCAGCAGATCGATCATCATGGGTAGCAAGAGACGCAGGGATTTTTCTTCCAGCTCCTGACGCCGGCCCGTTCGCAACAATTGCCTTGAGTTTGCAGCCATCAGGACCAGCAGGTTGAGGATCTCACTGCTGCCTTCCCGTTCATAACGGGCCATTCCATGCCAGAAAGATTGGATTTCCGGAACAGGACATCGAAGCGCCAATTGCTCAGTAATCCAGTAGGTGGGACGGCCACCTTCACTCTGCTGGCGAAAATAAGCAAGGTCCTGGGTCAAGACACTGGCGGAATGACTGGTATGCCAGAGTCCGCCTGCTTCATGCAGAACCCGCGTGACTGACAAACCAGAGATCAGACCATTGACCAGCCATGTGAAAAACAGGGGATAGATGAGGCGATACTGATTGGCACAGCGGCGCCTGCTGTGGAGCAGAACCAGGTCCTGGATTACTGAGACAGCTATTAGAAGCACTGGGGTAAGCAGGATGGCTGCCATTCCTGCAGCAACCCAGACCAGGGCAAGGAGTAAAGTCACAACGATCAGGCCGGTCTTGTACTGGAAGTAAGACTTTGCCAGAGCCGGGGATTGGGCCAAGGCTTCACGGACTGGCTGGGTCAACTGTTTCAAGAACTGGGACTGGTATGCTCGGGCAAGGGTCAGGCCCCAGTGGTGCAACGCCTGGAATTGAATCTGGCTAGCTGTTGGCCCTGGCTTATTGCAGTCTGCATCAGTCGAAGGCGTACGACTGATCGCAACGGTCAGGACCAAGGCCAGACTGGATGCCAGATACGCGAAGGCATAGACCGCTTGTGACCTGGAATCTGATACCAATTTGATCCTGTCCTGGACAGGAATCATCACCAGAGCACCATTGGCAAGGACAAATGGCATCAGGGCCAGAACCCAGGCTTCAGCGATTTTCTGGCTGTACTCGGCACGGACTTCACGCTCCAATGCCAGAAACTCCATCAGTGATTGATGACTGTCCCTGACAAAGCGGTCCAGGCGTCCGCCCATGGTGGCCAGTTTAGGCAGGGCAAGAATGACTGGGCGCAGATTGGGACTGGGGAAATTGTCCAGCAATACCTGCAGTGCCTGGGCCAGATTGCCGCGCAGACTGATCTGCTGGGCCATCCGGCGCAGTGCGGCCTGGAAGCCTGGATCTGACCAGGACAGATTCTGGCGGTCTTGTTTCTGGATATAATTGAGAAAGGCTTTGTCGAGTGTTTCTCCAACTGAAAGCCGGGACGAAAGGAAGGCCAGCATGTCCAGATACTGTTCATTGGTCCGCATGGCCGATTGATACCGGAACAGCCGCTTGAGCAGCAAGTAAAAGAGCGTGCCTGACAGTGCAGCCAGAACCAGACGCCAGGATTGTCTGAGCGGAAACAGCAGACTCGTACCTAGAGCCAATAAAAAACATGCCAGGATCTGCCCTGCCTGAGCCGTCAGGCGTTGTCGAAAAGCTGCAATCTGACTCTCTTTAAACACCATGGATGGACCTCTCTTGCCAGCTGCTGACACTAACAGGTTCCAGTTCGAAACCAGATCCGGACCCAGCGTTGACCCGGCAAATCTGGTTGACTCGACGAATCCCTTCCGGAGAGCGTTCGAGATGGACGATCAACTGGAGAGCGGACGAGACCAGGCGTACGATCGCATCCCAGGGCAAATGGATTTCCATCAGGACCATCAGTCCCAGCCGTTCCAGCATCTCCAGGGCAGAATTGGCATGCCCGGTCGACATGGAGCCTGGGTGGCCCGTGTTCATAGCCTGGAGCATGGCGAAAACTTCAGCACCGCGCACTTCTCCCACCAGGATCCGGTCTGGACGCATGCGCAAAGCGGACTGGATTAATGCACTGAGGGAGATTGCCCCTCTCTGGTCAGGTCCAGGCTGGCGGGATTCCAACCGGACCCGGTTAGGCAGATCCTTGAGATCGAGTTCCGCAGAATCTTCGATCGTAATCACGCGCTCCTGACGGGGAATGCTGGCAGATAGCGCATTGAGAAAGGTGGTCTTGCCAGTTCCAGTCCCCCCGGAAATGAACAAATTCTGACGCGCTTTCACTGCGGCAGACAGGTAGTCAGCTTCTGCCTGGCTGAGGAACCCAACTTGAACCAGCTCTGGCAGCTCTGGACGTACTCCTGTGAACTTCCGGATCGAAAGGACAGGTCCTTCAGGAGCAACGGGAGGCAGAACGGCATGAACACGGCAGCCATCTGGCAAACGCAGGCTGGCGATGGGTTCCTTTTCATTAATCAGGCGGTTGGCCTGGCCAAAATAACGGCTGATCATGCCGGCGAGGTGATCGGCATGGTCAAACTGCAGGGGGGATGGAGTGATCCGGCCTGACATCTCAATGAAAACCTGATGGGGACCGTTGACCATGATTTCCGTGACAGCGGGGTCATCCATCAGGGGCTGGAGAACATCCAGCCCGCGCATGGCATGGAACAGGCGGTCTACGATGGCCTGCAGGTCCAGGACACCCAGACGTGAACCGGAGTAGTGGTCAAGTACGACATTGAGAATCAGTTTGCGCAGCTTCTTGTCATCATCAGGTTCAGCCTTGATATCCTGTAACTGCAGGATCCGGTCGATCAGGTGCTGACGGGTGGCATAATCTGGCATCATGGATAGAGCAACTCCCTCTTTATGACAACGTTTGCCTGAACCGGGTGGGATTTTGGCTGCCTGTCGCCTTCATTTCCAGGATCTGGCAGTTGGCAGGGAGCCGGGCAATCAGCTCGCCGAGTTCGCGCTGCGCACATTGACTGGCCCAGTCAGATTCAGGGCCCAGATAAACAGCCAGCTGATCGGACAGAACAGCTATCTGTGCAACCCGGCTGAAAGACAGGCCCTGGCAGTCCACCAGGACTGTTGGCAGGCTGGTGACAGACCCTGCCGCAAGATCACCCGCCAGCAAGCGAATTTTCTCCCGGGCCAGGACGACGATGGCCTTTAGCCAGGTGGCATCGGCCAGCATGAGGTCATCAGAACGCTCAGCCGGCCTGAATTGCCAATACCCTTTGTCATGCCGTTCCAGATAGGTACCCAGTTCACCGGGTGAAAGTGCGTCGCCATTGGCCAGACGCAGTAGCAGGTGGGTCAAATTTGGACCATTTCCAGGCGTCTGGACCAGTCTCATCCTGTAATTGGGCATCAGAGGCAAGTAGAACACCTCATGACCGGCGTTGAGCTGCTGGTCCAGCCAATTCTGAACGTAGGCCAGGTGCCCCTCCCAGCCGAGATCCAGTGCGACCGTCAGATAGAGCGGAACCAGATCACCAGATGACTGGTTTAGCTGGTTGTTCTGGCCGGTCTCACCATCGGGCAGCAGCTCTTTCAGGATGCTGGCCATCTGGCTGGCCGGCATCAGGCGGTGCAAGGCAGTTGGGTCACGGGTATGGGCTGGCATGAATTCCTGCCAGGGTATCCAGTGAATAGCAAGACCATCCAGGTCCTCCTGCCGGAGCATTGAACTCAAGGCTGGATCGGCTACAACCACGATGCCATGTTCTGCCAGGGCTTCGATCTCCCGTGCGAGCCTGGGGTGATGGGCTGGTTTGGAGAGAATCGGTCGATCCAGCAAGTGGGCAAGACGTTCAGCCAGACGACTGGCATAGTAGGGATCACGATCGATCAGAAGAATGGGCTGCACGACAATCACCTCGCCATTTATCCTGGATGGCCAGATGCTGGTCTGGCCAGGCCTGTGCTTGGAATTCTAGCGCGAGGCGAGGTGGCAGGGGGCAGTGACCGTACGACAAAAACCGCCAGAATTCGACAGGCAAAAACGCCGGCCCTACAGCGTGCAGGGGTCCGGCGCTTTTCCGCTCGACAAGGCGGTTTCATTTTTGGTTTGGACAGGCCCTGTGGATCAGGATCAGCCGGCCAGTTCGGCCAGCACTTCCAGGAGATGATCGATGTCTTGTGGGGTGATCCAGTAATGGCAGACCAGGCGGAAGATACCTTCATCTGCGCCATTGACTAGGATCTGGCGCTGCTTGAGTGTGCTGACGAGGCTGTCTGCAGGTACTGGATACTGGTCGATCCGGAAAAAGACCATGTTGATCTGGGGTTCACGCTCAATCTTGAACCATTTGTCGCCGAGCGTTGCCAATTTCCGGGCCAGGTAGCTGGCGTTCTGGTGGTCCTCGCCCAGCCGGCGAGTCATCTCCCGGAGGGCCAGCAAACCGGCTGCTGCCAGCACGCCAGCCTGGCGCATGCCACCCCCGAGGATCTTGCGCTTGCGCCGTGCCAGGTCGATCACGTGCTTCGGACCGGCCAGGATTGAACCAACGGGCGCACACAGGCCCTTGGACAGACAGACCATGACGGTGTCAGCCTCCCGGGCCAGTTCGGATGCGGGTACACCCAGGGTTGTCGCGGCATTGAACAATCGGGCACCGTCCAGATGGACCGGGGTCTGGTATCGAGTGGCCAGTTCCCGAACTGCCCGCATATAGGCCAGATCGAGCACGGTACCATCTGAGTCGGCATTTTCCAGACAGATCAGGCGGGTCGTCGGGCTATGGATGTCTTCGGGAGTCTTGCGGATGGTGGCTTCGATCTGGTGGAGGCTCATCCTGCCGTATTCCACCGGAAGGCAGCGCAGCTGGACGTGGGAAAGAAGCGCTGCCGCACCCGCTTCATGCCAGACAATGTGGCACCGGTCCGACAAGATGATTTCGTCACTGGGCCGGGTCTGGGCCATGATCGCCAGCTGGTTGCCCATCGTGCCACTGGCTACAAACAGGGCGGCTTCCTTGCCCAGCATCTCAGCGGCACTTTTCTCCAGCTCCAGAACAGACGGATCGTCGCCGTACACATCATCACCGACCTCGGCTGTTGCCATGGCCTGGCGCATGGCTTCGGTCGGCCAAGTCACCGTATCACTGCGCAAATCCATCCATTTTCCCATCATGTGTCTGTGTCCTCCTGAAAAAGATTGCCTGGGCGAATGGAATTTTCAGATCGACCAGGTTGTTATGGGTCCATTATACCCAAGATGCTGATGCAAAGAGCCGCTGACACGAACCGGTTGCAAAA
>DIGA01000041.1:12293-19951 GCA_002419365.1 Mageeibacillus sp. UBA5734
GGATCATCTTATCAAGAGTGGCGGAGGGACTGGCCCTTTGAAGCCCGGCAACCGCGGTCAAGCAGCGGTGCCAATTCCAGCAGGTGAAAACCTGGCAGATGAGGATTGTTTTTTGTATGACCAAGCCTCTTCGCCAGAAGAGGTTTTTTTATTTCAAGTGGCGCCCATTCCCCGCGCCAGAAAGGCAGGATCAATCATGAAGCGAGAAGGACACTGGCTGTTTTCGTCAGAATCGGTGACGGAGGGCCATCCGGATAAAATGTGCGACCAGATTTCGGATGCCATCCTCGATGCGATCCTCGAGCAGGATCCCAAAGCCCGGGTGGCCTGCGAAACTGCAACCACAACCGGCATGGTCATCGTCATGGGCGAGGTGACAACCAGCGCCTATGTCGATATCCAGGGTATCGTGCGTGACACAGTCCGGAACATTGGCTACACCGGTCACGAAGCCGGATTTGACGCCGATGCCTGTGCCGTGCTGACCACCATCCACGAACAATCACCGGATATCGCGATGGGTGTCGACCATTCCCTGGAAAACCGTGCCGGCGAGGACTCGGACGAACTGGCGACTGGTGCTGGCGACCAGGGCATGATGTTTGGCTTTGCCAACACAGACACACCCGAGCTGATGCCGCTGCCAATCTCCCTGGCCCATGCCCTGACCCGCCGCCTGGCCGAGGTCAGAAAGAACGGCATGGCAGATTTCCTGCGCCCGGATGGCAAGGCTCAGGTCACGGTAGCCTATGACGGGATCAAACCGGTGCACATCGACACCGTCGTCGTATCGACCCAGCACAGTGAATCCGTCAGTTCCCAGGTCCTGGCCGAAGCGATCCGCGAACTGGTGATCGATCCGGTGATCCCAGAGGACTTGATCGACAACAAAACACGCATCCTGATCAACCCGACCGGACGGTTTGTTATCGGTGGACCTCAGGGCGACTCAGGCCTGACTGGACGCAAGATCATTGTCGACACATACGGTGGCTATGCTCGCCATGGTGGTGGGGCCTTTTCCGGCAAAGATCCGACCAAGGTTGACCGCTCGGCTGCCTATGCCGCCCGCTATGTCGCCAAGAATATTGTTTCCGCAGGCCTGGCGGAGTCGTGTGAAATCCAGCTGGCCTATGCCATCGGCGTGGCGCATCCCGTCTCGGTCATGGTGGACACATTCGGAACTGGATTGATTGCAGATTCGCGGATCGTCGAACTGATCGCCAAACATTTTGACTTGCGCCCTGCAGCGATTATCCGGGACCTTGACCTGCTGCGTCCGATTTACCGCCAGGTAGCAGCCTATGGCCATCTCGGCCGACCGGATCTCGACTTGCCCTGGGAACGGACTGACAAAGCCGCCGCATTGCGTGCCGATGCCGGAATCTGAAAGCACCCTCCAAGGCCAGGTCGAAGAGATCATCTTCGAAAATGAAGTCAGTGGCTACAAGGTCCTGGCGATCAGTGGCACGGAAAATTTCATCGCCGTTGGCCAGTTCCCCGGTGTCACGCCAGGCGAACTGGTTGAATTGACTGGTGAATGGGTCGACCATCCCAGACATGGCCGCCAGTTCAAGGCAAGCCACTGCAAGCCTGTGCTCCCCGAGACAGAAGATGCCATTTACCATTACCTCAGCTCAGGCCTGATCAAAGGAATTGGCCCCCGCACCGCTGCCCGCCTGCTCAGTCTTTTTGGGGCCAGGACGCTCGATGTCCTGCGCCATGAGCCGGAAAAAGTGGCCCGGGTCAAGGGGATTGGTGTCAAAAAGGCAGAGAAAATCGCAGCCCAGCTAGCGGAGAAGCTCGAGTATCAGGAACTGGTCCTGTTTTTGTCACCGCACGGGATCGGGACCGGCCTGATCTTCAGGATCTACAGGGCCTGGGGGTCCCTGGCTGTGGACCGTATCCGCAACAATCCCTACGACTTGGCAGAGGAAATCGACGGCATCGGCTTTTTGACTGCTGACCGGATTGCGTTGTCCCTGGGCGTCACCCCGGACCATCCGGAGCGGCTGGCAGGTGCTATGAAATACCAGCAACTGCAAGCAGTCTACCAGGGCCATACCTGGCTGCCACGAGAGGATCTGCTGCTGCAATCCGCCCAGATGCTGGATCGGTCCCCCACTGATCTGCAACCTGTCCTGGAGAACCTGGTCCAGACGGGCCAGCTGGTCGCCTTTGACGATCTTGCTGGATCTGCCACTGCCGGCATCAGGGCTTTCGCACCCCTGCTTGCCGATGAAACGCCGCTGTCAGGTCGCCGTCTGGCCCTGCCGATCTATTACCAGATGGAGAAATCAGCTGCCCGTCGTCTCATGAGTTTGCTCCAGACGGCGCCAGCCCGCTTTTCCGCCTGGCAGGACGAAATGGCAGCCGAGTCCATCATTGCTGAAACCGGCGCTGAATTGGAACTCGATCTGGCACCTGAGCAGTCCATGGCTCTGAAAATGGCCCTGCGAGAGTCTTTTTCCATTCTCACAGGCGGGCCGGGAACGGGTAAAACGACCATCATCCGAGTTCTGACAGACTGCTTCAAGCGCAAGGGGGGGAAAGTGCTTCTGGCTGCTCCCACCGGTCGAGCCGCCCGGCGTCTTTCTGAACTGACTGGCTGCCCGGCACAGACCCTGCACCGATTGCTGGCCCTTCCTTTTGGCGGCCAGTCTGGTCCGGCCGATGGTGCCGCAGCGTGGCTGGAAATGAGTGGGGATGTGTCCCTGAATTGTGACCTGCTGGTGGTCGACGAAGTCTCCATGCTCGATATTGTCTTGTTTCGCAGCCTGCTGGATGCAGTCATTCCAGGGACACGGGTTCTCCTGGTTGGCGATGCCGACCAGCTGCCAGCCATTGGCCCCGGACAGGTCCTGTTGGACTTGCTCGCCAGCGGGATCGTTCCAGCTGTCCGACTGACCCAGGTGTTCCGGCAGTCAGCCCAGAGCCTGATTGTCAGAAACGCCCACCAGATCCTGAAAGGCCAGCAGCTGGAACTGGACCAGAGCTTTGCCAGTAATTTCATCTTTGTGGTCAAAGAGCAGACGGATGCCATGGCCCAGGCTGTGGTCAAGCTTTACAACGAGATTTTGCCCCGGCAGTACGGTTTTGATCCCCAAAAGGATGTCCAAGTCCTGACCCCCTCGCATAAAGGCCCTGCTGGTACAGTGGCCTTGAACCAGACTTTGCAGGGACCAGCTGACGAAGAAAGTGCCATCATTGCCCATGGTGTCCGTTTTAGTCTCGGTGACAAGGTCATGCAGATGAAAAACCAGTATGAACTGGGCTGGACATTGGTTGATGCGGAACCGGACAGACCGGACAAAGGCAAGGGCGTGTTCAACGGTGAGGCCGGGACGATCACCCATCTGGACACGGAAGAGGACGAACTGACTGTTTTGTTTGATGATGGCAGAGAGGTGTGCTATGACCGTGGCGCCCTGGAAGACTTGGACCTGGCCTATGCCATTACCATCCACAAAAGCCAGGGCAGCGAGTACCCTGTGGTCATCCTCGTCATACCGCCTACTGCCCCGCGTCTTCTGACACGAAACTTGCTGTATACGGCAGTGACCCGGGCCAGGCAAAAATTGCTGCTGGTTACGTCCCGGGCGATTTTGGCCAGCATGCTGGCCAATAGCCAGACCAACAGCCGCAATACCAGCCTGAAAGAGTGGCTGGCCTGCATGAAATCGCAGCAACCAGGTTGTGATGTTTGACCACTCCCGCTTGTCTGATATTCTGTTTCCAGATACTTGCCTGATTTGCCGGCGCAGTGTCAGCGCCAGCAGTGGCATCCCCAATTTATGCCGCCAATGCCTGGGCAAACTGCCCTGGCGGACCGCCGATGCAGTCATGCCCTGGCCAGACGACCTGACCCTGGATTGGCCCGGGAAATCACAACCGCCGGTGCCAGGTCATCTCGATGTGCAGCTCAGGCAAAGCGAAATTATCGTTGCCTGCAACTACGAACCCCCCATCCGTGAGGGTCTGCTGGCGATGAAGTTTTCCGACGCAAGTGAATGGCACCGGCTGCTGTCCGGACTCCTGGCACAGGCTGTCCGGAGAAGGCCACACCGCTATTCGGCTGTCATAGCCGTTCCCCTCCATGACCGTCGTCTGGCTGAACGTGGGTATAACCAGGCGGGCCTCCTGGCCCGGACGCTGGCAGCAGAGCTGGGCTTGCCGGACTGGTCCAGCTGGATCAGCCGGACCAGGCAGACTGAGCGCCAGAGCGCACAGCAAAGCCGGCAAGCCCGCCTCGCCAATCTGGCCGGTGCGTTTGCCTGGTCAGGACCCAAGGATTTGAGAGCTGCTCGAGTCCTGTTGGTTGATGATATCCTGACCACAGGGGCTACCTTGGCCGCTGCTGCCTGGCCTCTGTTTGCCTGCGGCGCATCTGTGACCGGCCTGGTGGTGGCATCCAGCCACCATAGCTTGGTTCCCGGGCCAGGCCAGTGAGCCAGGATATCGTCTCCGCCTGTCAATAGAGTGGCAAGTCTGCATGCAAGGGGCGGGTTCACAAAAGTCCCGCCAGACGGTATACTGGAGACAGCCTGGAATGCTCGTATCCTTTCAATTTTTGAACCAACATGACGTAAACGGGAGTCTGGAGTTAGTGTGAAATACGGTCAGGTCTCCAAGCTTCGGCTTGACAGAGAAAGACCAGAGGTCACCGCAGGACACCCACCTGGCAAAATGCTAGGTGTCAAAAAGAAAGGAACGGCATCCCGGGTCTTTTCGCGCTTTTGGGGATTGCTCCGGAAAATGTTGCTTGGATTACCGGGCTAGCCTCTGATCTATGATATACTTTTAGCGCAAAAATCTGTACGAAATGCATTCTGCCGCAACGCAAAGCCTGATGGGCAAGGTGCGTGACGGAGGATGCAAGAGGGGAACTCCATGGGATTGCTCGCCGATGCAAAATCCATCGTCCAGCGTGACCCGGCGGCCAAGAATATCTGGACCGTCCTTCTTTTATATCCTGGCTTCCATATCCTGATCTTCCATCGCCTGGCGCACTGGTTTTACCGCCACCATCTGCATTTCCTGGCCCGCTGGATCTCCCAGTACGGCCGTTTCTGGACAGGTATCGAAATCCATCCCGGTGCCAGGATCGGCAAAGGTCTCTTTTTTGACCACGGCATGGGAATTGTCATAGGGGAAACGGCCGAGATCGGCGACAATTGCACGATCTTCCACGGGGTCACACTGGGTGGCACCGGCAAGGACAAGGGCAAACGCCACCCGACGCTGGGCAACAATGTCCTGATCGGGGCAGGTGCCAAGTTGCTCGGACCCTTCCGGGTTGGAGACAATGCCATGATCGGGGCCAATTCCGTCGTGCTCCATGAAGTCCCGGACAATGGCACCGTCGTCGGGGTTCCCGGTAAACTGGTCCGCCATAAGGGCAAACCTGTCAATCATGGTGCATTGCTCGACCACGACCGGGTGCCTGATCCGATGGAACAGGAACTTTGCCAGCTCCTCCACCGTGTCGCTTCTCTGGAAAAAGCCCTGACCGAATATACTGGTCACGAAATCCACAATCCATTCAAGGACCGGCTGACCAGCCTCTCCTGCCCCGTGCCACCCCCTGCCAAATCCCATTCCAAAGACGCAAACTGATTATTGGAGGCCAGACACTGTGATCCGCATCTTCAACACCGAAACCCGCAGCAAAGAAGAACTCAAGACCATCGAGCCCGGCAAGGTCAAGATGTACGTCTGCGGTCCGACTGTCTACAATTTTTTTCACCTGGGCAATGCCCGGCCCTTTATTACGTATGACACCTTCCGCCGTTTCCTGCTCTACCGCGGTTACAGGGTCGATTATGTCCAGAATTTCACCGACATCGACGACAAGATGATCAAACGTGCCAACGAAGAAGGCATCACCGTCCGCGAGCTGGCCGACCGTTTCATCCATGAGTATTTCAAAGATGCAGATGGCCTCAACATCAAGCGGGCCACCGTCCATCCCCGGGCAACTGAAACCATGGACGAGATCATTGCCATCATCAAGACCCTCGAAGACAAAGGCTATGCCTATGCTACCGAGGATGGGGTCTATTTTGACACTGACAAATTTGCGGCCTATGGCAAACTGTCACACCACAAGCTCGACGAACTGGAAGCCGGGGCCAGTGACCGTCTCGGCTCTTCTGACCAGGGCAAGCGCCATCCAATGGACTTTGCCCTCTGGAAATTCAAAAAACCGGGTGAACCGGCCTGGGACAGCCCTTGGGGCGAAGGCCGGCCTGGCTGGCATATCGAGTGCTCGGCCATGGTCCGCAAGCATCTCGGGGAGACGATCGACATCCACGGCGGTGGCCAGGACCTCGTTTTCCCGCACCATGAAAATGAAATCGCCCAGAGCGAGGCTGCCAATGGCAAGCCGTTCGCCCACTACTGGATGCACAATGGATTCATCAATGTCGACCAGGAGAAAATGTCAAAATCAGCCGGTAATTTCTTCACGGTCCGCGACCTCGTCCAGCAGTTCAGCTATGACGTCCTGCGTTTTTTCATGCTCACCGGCCACTACCGCATGCCGATCAATTTCTCGGCAGAATTGCTGACTGCAGCCCAGAATGGCTGGGAACGGATCAAAACCTGCGTCGAAAACCTCGACTTTGTGGCGTCCCATGCTCCGGCGGACCTGGCTGAGCAAGCGGGCCCTGTTGCGGCCAGCCTTCTGGACGCGTGCGGCCAGGCCCGCGCCAGTTTCATCGCTGCCATGGAGGATGACCTGAATACTGCCGACGCCCTGGCTGCCATTTTCGAACTCGTCCGGGCTGCCAATACGGCTGCAGCTGTGCAGGGGATCGACCCGGCAGCCTTGCAAACGGCCGCCGCGACCTTGCGGGAGTTGCTGGATGTCCTCGGTCTGAATCCAAACCGGGGAGAAGAGATTCCCGCTGAAATCCTGGCTCTGGTTGAGGAGCGGACCGCCGCCAAAAAGGCCCGGGATTTCCAAAAGGCCGATGCGTTGCGCGCCCAGGTGCTTGAGCTCGGTTTTGAAATCAAGGATACCCCGCAAGGACCTAAGGTCAGCCCGCGATGATCCGACCTGACTTTACGGGCGACTGGCGAGAGTTGCCGGTATCAACGTTGGCTTACATCGGCGATGCTGTGTATGAGTTGTATGTCCGGTTGTCCCTGTGCCGGCGCAGCGTATTCAATTCAGGTGAGTTGCATCGCCAGGCCATCCGTCTGGTCAAAGCGTCTGCCCAGGCTGAAGGCGCAAAGACCATCCTGCCGCTGTTAAATGAAGCAGAAGATGCAATTTTCCGCCGTGGCCGCAACAGCCAGCCATCGAGCCATTCCAAAAGCGCCGACCCGGTTGATTACCGGATGGCAACAGGGCTGGAAGCCCTGATCGGATATTTATACTTGAACAATCAAGAAGAACGGCTTTTGCAACTGATGCAAATCCTGGTGGAGGAAAAACACAATGTCCAGACCGAACAATCCTGATCATGGCTTTGGCCACGAGGGTGACCGCAAACGCAGACCGGGTGGAGACCACTCCGGACCATCGCAGAATCGCCCCGGCCGCCGCGATGCCGGACCGGGCTTCCACCAGGAAGACCGGGGACCGCGTCAGCCGCGCAAACCCTTTGCCGGCGGCGACAGGCCCAGTTACGGCGACCGCGCCCCACGGGGTG
>DIGA01000009.1 GCA_002419365.1 Mageeibacillus sp. UBA5734
TTGCTGCTTTTATAGGGCAGTCGGACGAAGTAATACGCGGTCATGGAAGCTGCGATCACGATGAAAAAAACCGCGGCCAAGGTGATGACCAGTGAATTGGCCGCCGATGTCAGGTAGTTCATTTTCTCAAATGCCTTCATGAAGTTATCCAGGAACAGGCCATCCGGCAGACTCAAAGGATTGCTGAGGATGACTTTGTTTGGTTTGAAGGAATTGATCAGAACCATGACAAACGGCACGATGTAGAGAACCAGCAACACGAGCATGGTCAGGGTTTTTGCAGCGACGAGAACCTTGTTCTGGCCGCTCATCCGGTTTGTGCCAGCCATTAGCCTTCCACCTCCAGTTTCTTGCTGAAATACAGCTGAACGCCTGTGACAGCAGCAATCATGATGAAAAGAAACAGTGCCTCAGCCTGGCCTTCACCGAGCTTCTGGGAAAGGAATGCTTTCTGGTAGACATGCATGGCCACCATTCGCGTGCTGTTGTAGGGACCACCTTTATTCAGGGCAAAGTTGACATCATAGATCATGAAGCAGCGTTGCAGGGACAAGAAGGTCGAGACGACAAAAGACGGCACGATCAGGGGCAGGACAATGTAGCGGGTGCGATGCCAGGCGTGGCAACCATCGATCGAAGCAGCTTCGAGCAGATCAGTCGGGATGTTGCTCATGCCGGCGACGTAGATGATCATCATATAGCCTGAGTATTGCCAGACCGTGACGATGACCAGCGCCCAGAACGCTTTGTCTGGATCGGTCAGCCAATTGGACTTGAACAGCGACCAATTCAGTCCTGCACCCACAAAGGGCAAGACTTTGGAGAAAACGAAACTCCAGAGATAGCCGAGGATGACGCCGCCTAACAGGTTTGGCGTGAAAAATCCGGCGCGCATGGCGTTCTGGCCCCGGATGCCGGAAGTCAGGGCATAGGCGATCAGGAAAGCAACGATGTTGATCAGGACGACCGATACCAGGACATAGCGCAAAGTCAAAAAGAAGGATTGCCAGAATTCGGCATCCTGGAACACACCGAGGTAGTTCTGGATCCCGACAAAATTCAGGTTGTTGCTCAGACCATCCCAGTCGGTCATGGTCAGATAAATGCCAAAAACCAATGGGGCGATCATGACGGTGGCAAAGATAAAGAGGGTCGGCGCTGCAAAAATCAAGAATGTCGCGACTCTATCTTTGAGCGTTTTTTCATACATAGAGCGGCCTCCTCAATGAGCAGGCAGCCTGCCGGATTGGCAGGCTGCCCCTCGATGGAACAAAGTGAATCAGATCAGGTGTTTTTCCAGTACGCTTCGATTTCCTGGGCCAGGGTCTCGTGATTGCCTTTGCCAGCACTTTGCTCGGCCAGATATTTCTGGAGAATACCGCCGATTTTTTCCCAATGGTCAGCAGGGAGGGTGGCAATGGTCGGCATGGTGTTGCCGGCTTCGAGGTAGGTCAGGATGGAACGGGCCAGCGGATCCTCTGGAGCGTAAGCGAAACCGGTGAAGGCCGGGATCAGCTTCATGTCCACTGCGATGGCTTTCTGGCCAGCATCAGAGGTGACCAGCCAGTTGAGGAACTGCTTGGCAGCCTCTTGCTGCTCAGGGGAGTTCTGCTCTTTGTCGATCATCATTTCCTTGGAAACACCAGCGATGATCTGGCTGTTGCCATAGGCATTGGCGTCATCACCCAGGACGAGCGGCAGGAAGACATAGTCCATGTCATCAGCAGCTGCACTGTCGACAAAGTTCGGCCATGTCCAGTTACCCTGGTACCACATCGCAGCCTGGCCAGAGGTCAGAAGGAGCGGCTCTTCTTCATAGCGGAAGTTCAGCGGATCGGCTTTGCCGTAGTTGTTGGCAATCATCAGGTCAAAGGTTTTCATGAAATCGACGAAGACTTTGTTGTCCATCAGTTTGACAGAGCCAGCCTTGAGGTCGTCGACAAATTTCTGCACAACAGCAGGGTCAGAGGATTGGTTGATGTAGACCTGGGAGAACAGGTGGGCACCGAGTGACCAGTTTTCCTGGCAGATCTTGACCGGGGCTACACCAGCCGCGCTGATTTTGCCAAAAAGGGTTTCCAGATCACTGTAGGTTTTGACCGTAGACGGATCAAACGCAGCACCCGAAGCCGTCTCGATGGTCTTCTTGTTGGCGATGATGCCGTAACCTTCAACGGTCAAAGGCATGGCCAGGACTTTGCCATCGACCGAACCGGCATCCAGGGCACCCGGCATGGCCAGGGAAACCCAGCTTTCCTGGCTCAGGTCGAGGACCTTGTCGGTGAACTTCGGTACGTCATTGGGGTCGACCATCAGGATCGACGGGGCACTGCCCGAGCTGTACATCGCAGAAGCTGTTTCAAACGGGGAGGTACCGGCCGGACAGGGGATGATTTCCATTTCGATGCCGGTTTCCGCCGTAAAAGCTTTGGCAGCTTCTTCCAGCTGAGCGGTGATTTCGCCTTTGGAGTTCAGGAATGTGATTTTCACGTCAGACTTTGCCGCAGGTGCAGCGGTGGTTTCGCCAGCGGCCGTTTCGGCAGGTGCAGCGGTGGTTGCCTGGCTGGCACAACCGGCCAGCAAGGTGGCAAACAGGGCAACGATCAGAACGAGAGACATCCATTTTTTCATGTTCTTCATGCTTCCTCCATCAAATTTTCTTTTTGGAATAGACAGGCCGGGGTCAGTCCAGGATGATTGCATCTCCGGTCAGGTCTTTGACAGTGACAGTGGCTTCACCCTCGACCAGCAGCTGGTCATAGGGCTGGCGGGCGAAAAGCAACTGGTGACAGGCGATCAGCCCGTCATCGGCAAATACCTCTATGTTCGTCCGGTCCAGGAATAACGTGAGCGAGCAAGATGGACTGCTCGTGCGGCTGATCCTGACTCGGCTAAACACATCATCAGGTGTCTCTGGCCAAAAGATGTCTTTGGTAGCAAACTGGCGATCGAGAATAAGTTCATTGTCATCGCTCAGCTGGATCGACCAGTGCTCATCGCAGTCATTGCTTAAGCGCACCTGGAAGGCCCCCTGAGCCTGGATCCGGATCACCGCTGGATTGGCCAGGGCACTTGTGGTGCCTGGTTGATCGATCACCAGGGTGGGTTGCGCAGAGCTCAACCTGGATAAATCAGGCCAGGGACTGGCTGCCAGGCGCAAGCCCTGGCTGGTCGCAAGCAACCGCAAGGCCCGGGGATAAGTCATTTGGCCCTTGTAGTGCTGCGTCGGCAGACTCGTCGCATAGTCCCAATTGCTGCCCCAGCCGATGACAAGCGGAAAGGGGACACCGGAGAAAGATACCGCCGCATAATTGTCCAAGCCAGGGTCCAGCCAGACGGGGGCTGCTTCCGGCTGGGTGCATTGGAAGGATCGGCCGTCGAATTGGCCGACGAAGTATTGAGTTTTGGGCCCGCCGGATTCGCGCGGCCGGATATGGCTGACGAGGAGCACCCAATACGTCCGCCCTTCACACTCCAGTGGAAAGAGGTCGGGACATTCCCAGACGCCGGGACAATGGTTGCCCTCAGGCCCGAATTGACCGGTGTATGACCAGCTGCGCAGATTGTCTGAGACAAAAAATTCAACATGGTTTCCAGCGGCTACCACCATATGGAATCGTTTCCCTTTTGGGTCAAAAAAAACTTTCGGGTCACGGAAATCAATGATACCGGGATTTTCGACAACCGGATTCTGGTTGTCATATTGAAAATGGATACCATCGCTCGACCAGGCAATGTGCTGAGACTGGGGCCTGTCTCCCGCCAGTGTATAGAACAGGAGCAGAGGTGGGTTTTCCACCGTTCCCAGACCAGAGCGATTGTCGGCATCATACCAGGCAGACCCGGAAAAAAACATGCCATCGGCATCCGGCGCCAGGGCGATGGGGAGTTCCTGCCAATGGATCAGGTCATCGCTGACCGCGTGCAACCAGTGCATGGGGCCCCAGCGGACATCGTGCGGATAATGCTGGGCAAAAAGATGGTACTGCCCTTTGAAATAAACCAGGCCGTTCGGATCGTTGATCCAGCCTTGGCGGGGCGTGAAATGGTAAACAGGACGGATATCTGGTTCGACTGTTGCCATTGAACTCGCCTCCTTGCTGACAGGTGATGGATTTGCCCCCACTTGACTGTGCAAAGTTCGGGGGGTGGAAAAGTGGCAACGTTTCCACATGCGCTTACTATATCACCTTCACTTCAAAAGGCATAGCTGATTTATGAAAGATAGTGATAGAACATTCGAATGACATATTATGCAATGTGCACAATAATAACCCGGCACACAATGACGGGTCGCATGCGGCTCTTGATTTTCAGAGGATTGGCTTGATGGTTTCCCCGGTAAACAATTCGATGTCGATGATTGCATCTTCACCTGCTGCCTGGTTGTTGATTTTATCCAGCAGCATTTTGACGCTTTTCCGGGCCATTTTTTCAACGGGCTGCCGGATGG
>DIGA01000104.1 GCA_002419365.1 Mageeibacillus sp. UBA5734
CCTGGCGCCGGACGAGGTCCTGCTTGTTCAGGGCCACAACAACCGGCAGGCCTAGTTCGAGCAGCTGGGTGGTGAAAAACAGGCTGCGCTCCAGGCTGGTGGCATCGACGATGTTGATGATGACATCGGCTGATTCACCCGTGATGAAATCGCGGGTGACGGTCTCCTCCTGGGTGTAGGGCGTGATCGAGTACGCACCAGGCAGATCGACAACTGAGACTCTGTTTTTGTGGTCACCTCCGCCGTCCTTGCCATGGAGCCCACGGCCCAGCGATCCTTTATAGGCTCGCCGGAGGTTGGCGACTTTTTTTTCGACGGTGACACCAGGCCAGTTGCCGACGTATTCGGTTTTACCGGTGATCGCGTTAAAAAGCGTGGTTTTCCCAGAATTGGGATTTCCTGCTAAGGCAAGTTTCATGGTCATACTCCTGTGGGTTCTCCTAACAGAGCTGTGATCATGATAATCGTTATCATTTAATTGGGTGAAAAAAAGCAGACCTGCTGCTTTCATTCAAACAAATAGATGAAACCTTATCCGATCAATTGAATTGCTTGAGCCATTTTGCGGTCAATGGCATAACGGCTGTCCTTGACTGAGATGATGTAATTGCCAGCCAGAATCGAGATCAAGGTGATCCGTTCGCCTTCGTGACAACCGAGGGAAAATAGGAATTTTTTGATCTTTTCTGTACCGGTCACTTGCTGGATCTCCATTTGGCGACCGACTTTTGCCTCTGACAAAGCCATACTCACATCCTCCAGAAACGATCTTGAATGGGTCGGATTTGATAATGATTATCAATTCCTAGTCATTTTATCGGAAATTAAGAGGTGTGTCAATTGTTATGGTGCAAAATCCTGGTTGCGTTTAGGACGGCAATCAGGGCGACTCCGACATCGCCAAAGACAGCCGCCCACATCGAGGCATAACCCAGGGCTCCGAGCAGCAGGATGATGGCCTTGACACCCAAGGCAAAGATGATGTTCTGCCAGACAATGGTGCGGGTTTTACGGGCCACTTCGATGGCGGTGGCCAGTTTCATCGGCTCATCCGTCATCAGGACGATGTCAGCAGCTTCGATCGCTGCATCCGAACCCATGCCACCCATGGCGATGCCTACATCCGAGCGGGCCAGGACGGGCGCATCGTTGATACCATCTCCGACGAAGACGAGTTTCCCCTGCGTGGTCCGGGCTGCTGCCAGGGACTCAAAGGCTTCCACTTTCTGGTGCGGGAGCAGCTCCGAGAGCACGGTATCCAGTCCCAGCTGGTTGCCAGTGGCTTGGCCGACAAGGTGGCTGTCACCGGTCAACAAGGCAATCGAACGGATGCCCAACTCGCGCAGACGTTGCACCGCTGCCTTGCTGTCAGGCTTGAGCTGGTCCGAGATGACCAGATGTCCGACGTACTGGCCATCGACAGCCAGATAGACAACTGTGCCAAGGGTCAGGACTTGCGTATGAAGGATGCCGTGACTGAGCAAATAGCGGGAATTACCAGCCAGAACGGATCGACCGTCGATTGTTGCTGACAAGCCCTGTCCGGATTCCTCATGATAATCCTGGACTAGGTTTGGATCGAGTACTTTGCCGTAGGCCTTCCGGATCGAAGCTGCAATCGGATGGTTGGAAAACTGTTCAATCTGGGCGGCTGTCTCGAGCACGCCGGCCTCAGACAGGGTTGCTGCCGTAACGATTTCTGTGACCGTGAAGACACCGCGAGTCAAGGTGCCTGTCTTGTCAAACACGACCGTATCGATGGAATTCAAGGCCTCCAGATAGTTGCTGCCCTTGACCAGGATCCCCTGGCGCGAAGCACTGCCGATACCACCAAAAAAGGTGAGAGGGATTGAAACAACCAGCGCACAGGGACAGGAAACGACGAGGAAGATCAGGGCCCGGTGCAGCCAGTCACTGAAACTGGCTCCTGGAATCAGGAGTGGCGGCAGAACGGCCAGGGCGGCTGCAGCGAACACAACTGCAGGTGTGTAATAGCGGGCGAATTTGGTGATGAATTGCTCGGTCGGAGCTTTGCGACTGCTGGCGTTCTGGACCAGTTCGAGGATCCGAGCCACCGTTGATTCGCCATAAGGCCTGCTGACCTCGATGTGTAAAACGCCGTTATGATTGATAGAGCCTGAATACACCATGCTCCCTGGCTCGACATCGCGTGGCAAGGATTCACCGGTCAAGGCAGAGGTGTCGAGAGCAGACCGCCCCTGCAAAACAGTGCCATCGAGCGGCACCCGTTCACCTGGTTTGACCAGAATGATATCAGCGATACCCACCTGCTCCGGCGGGACGGTTTCGATCCCGTCGTCCGTCACCCGGTTGGCAAATTCTGGCCGGATATCCATCAGGGCAGCGATCGAACGGCGTGAACGATTGACCGCCAGATCCTGGAAAAATTCGCCGACCTGATAGAAAAGCATGACAGATACGGCTTCGGGGTAGTCGCCGATGGCAAAGGCACCGACCGTGGCCAGGCTCATCAGGAAATTCTCATCAAACCATTCACCGCGTGCGATGTTGCGCACAGCGGCCAGAACAACCTCGGCACCGATCAAAAGATAGCTGGCAATAAACATCGTCAGGCTAAGAGCTGCAGGCAAAGGGGCGAATTGAGCCAGCAGCAGCAAAACAAGGCCCATGCCAAACAGAACCAGGCGCAGGGTCCGGGCTGGAGCGCCTTTGACCTCTGATGAGGCAGAAGCTGTGTCAGCGTCCAAAATGACTGCCGCTCCCGGTTCGATCCGGGCTGCAATCTCGCCTGCCTGCTGCGTAATCTGCCGCATGGCCTTTGGATCGAGTGCCTCAATGATCAGACGCTGGGACACAAAGTCCAGCCGGGCACTGTGCACACCCTCCAGCTGATTGATCTCGGCTTCGATCTTGGCTGCGCAGGTGGCACAACCCAGACCAGTCATCTGGAAAATGTGCTGGTCTGTGCCATTGGCCCGTGTGGGTTCTATTCGAGAAGCAGATTTGGATGAAGACATGGGAATCCTCCGGTTCAACAGGAATCAACGATTGGAATAATGGCGCAATTCCTCAGCCAAGTGCTGGTGGCCTTGCGCCAGAATCGTGTTAACATGGGCATCATCGAGTGAATAGTAAACGATTTTGCCAGCTTTTCTGTATTTGACGATTCGGGCTTGCTTGAGCAGGCGAAGTTGATGGGATACAGCCGATTGGGTCATATTCAGGAGCACCGCAAGGTCGCAGACGCAAAGTTCTGAGACTGAAAGTGCGGACAAGACCTTAATCCGAGTCGTATCGCCAAACACTTTGAAAAATTCTGCCAATTCGAACAGATCCTCATCGTTGGGCATCTGGGAACGGACGGTCTGGACTGCATCCTCATGGATCACGGTGCAATCACAGCGGATCAAATCTGGCTGATGCTCTTTCATCGTCTACCTCGCAGCAAAAGAATGGAATGGATCCAGTGAGAGTATCTCTGAACCTATTTTAACACAAACGTATGAACATCTGTTCATGTATAAGTGTAAAATATGTTGCTTTGCAGATGATTTTATTGTGGCGGAATGGCAAGACCCGGTCTCGGCATTTCTCCATTGATTCTTCACATCCAGAGCATAGAATGCGATCACAACAACACCAGACGCAACAAAACTCATGTCTGGTCCAATCCAGTTTCACCTTGAGGAGGTTCTTCCATGAAAAAATTCCTGATACCGATTCTTCTACTGGCCTTGCTGATCAGTCTTGCCGCTTGCACCCAAACAGATGTCGTAGGAAAAGCTTCGGTGCAATCCTTTGCTGCTATCGCTGCGACGGCCGATGTCAAGGCTGATGAATCATTCAGCGGTTTTGCCTTGACTGCTCCGGATGGCAGTGCTCGCTTTCTCCTGAGCCGCGATTTTGCAACGACCAATTCCTTTGATGCTGCACTGGAATTCCCTGCAGCACCGTTCCTGGCAGCTGGCCTTGATCCCAGCAAGCTCCCCGATGGTTTGCTGGCAACAGACAAGATTGTTGTGGGTACTGATTATGGCGCTCAGGATTTCAAAGATGCTGCCCAGACCAGTCTGGCGGCCGCTTATGAAGAGCTCGTCCGCACGAATGGACAGGCGATTGGGTACCACAAAGCCCTGGACCACTATGGCATCGACCTCGGTGGCGGAAACCTGTTTGAATGGGCTAAGGACATGCAAACCAATGACAAGGACATCGTCTTTGTCCTCGATCCGAAGCCGTTCCAGGATGCCGGGGCCGATCCTTCTGCTATCGAGGGCTGGATCTTTGCCAAAGTCGAAACCATGGACAAAAAGGGCAACATGATCGAGGTGGACAAGCTTTTGAAACCTTTTGATTTGCAGTAAAAAGACGCCGGACCAGGGGCTAGCCTGGCCGGCGATCTTCAGCATAGTTGATCTGGGTTGAATTCTGGCTGGTTCCTGAACGGGGGATCAGCCTTTTTTCTCTTTTTTGAAGCAGAGGAACCAGTCGAGGCAGTAGACGTCGTCAGGATGCTGTTCGACGCGCTCTTTGGCTGTGCCGCAGGAGCCCGGAGGCGGCAGGATGACATCATCGCCGGGCTGCCAGTTGGCCGGGGTGGCGATGGCATCCGAGTCAGCTTTCTGCAAAGCAATGACCGCACGCTTGATTTCCTGCATGTTGCGGCCGACAGCTGCCGGGTAGTACATGATCAGGCGGACAATTCCCTTGGGATCGATGATGAAAACAGCACGGACGGCCTGCGTGGTCGAGGAGTTGGGCTGGACCATGCCAAAAAGCTTGGCGACATTCATGCTGATGTCTTCGATGACCGGAAACTGGATTTCCAGATCCTTGATGCCATTGTATTCGATCTTCTCTTTGATCGTGCGCAACCAGGCGATGTGGGAGTACATGCTGTCAATCGAAAGACCGACCAGCTCGGTATTAATGGAACGGAACTCTTCCTGCATGCTGCCGAAGGTCATGAACTCAGTGGTGCAGACAGGGGTGAAATCTGCAGGATGGCTGAAAAGGATCACCCATTTGCCTTGGTAATCAGCAGGGAAGCTGATGTCGCCCTGGGTGGTCTTGGCCATAAAAGCGGGGGCCGGATCACCGATCAGAGGCAGCCTGAAGGTGTTTGTGTTTTCGTCCATGTTCGTAAATCCTCCTTGATTGTTTGATGCTGATGTGCGGATAGTTGTTGTCATAAGCCCATTATAAACCCTGATTGTGTCAGAAGTTTTAAGGGGTGCCTTAATTATTAAGAATTATTATTGATAAGTAAAGTGATCAAATCACATAAGGAAAAAAAGGCCAAAGAGGTGTATTCTAGGTTGTGAAATGATTCTTGAGGTGACGAAACATGGCAAGACCGGTCAAATGGCGCAGGATAGGACAGCTTCCGCAGGTTTTAAATTTTATTCCTGCTGAACAGCATCAGGCGCAAGGGACCAATTCCCTGAAACTGGAAGAGCTTGAAGCGATCCGGCTCAAAGATCTCGAAGGCCTGGATCAGGTCGACTGTGCCCGGGAAATGGGCGTCTCGCGCCCGACATTCCAGCGGATCTTGCTCTCAGCACGGGAGAAAATTGCGGACAGTCTGGTCAATGGCAAGGCGATCCAGATCGAGGGTGGCCACTATACCCGGAATATCTGCCCGATTCGCTGTCTGGAGTGTGGACGAGAATGGCAGGAGAGCTATGAAAAAATTGAGCAGGCCAATCAGATAGATCCAGAGTGCCCTAAATGTCATTCGAAAATTCTTTCCTGCTGCCCTGAAGATAGCAGTGAAGAAGGTGCGTGCTGTCGTCACCTGTTCCGACGGGGTCATTCATGAACACTCATGCAGATCGAGCAGAAGCTTTGTTCAAATCAGGGTATAACTGCGCCCAATCCCTGATCGGCGCTTTCGAAGGCGAAATTGGGCTCGACTTTGAGACCTCCATGAGACTGGCATCCTCATTTGGTGGCGGCATGGGCCGCCTGCGTGAGGTTTGCGGCGCTCTGACCGGACTTTTCATGGTGGTTGGACTGCAGTCCGGCTATAGCGATCCAGAAGACTACGAAGCCAAAACCCGCCATTATCAGCTGGTCCAGGACTTGGCTGCTCAATTCAGAGACCGCTTTGGCACGATTTTGTGCCGTGATTTGCTTGAGCTGGAAGAAACGGTCAGTGAACCTGTACCTGAAAAGCGGACCGAAGCCTACTATGAGCGCCGACCTTGTGCCGAATACATCCGCTTTGCGGCATCGCTACTGGATGCAGAGTCCAGAAGCCAAACAAACACGCAACCTGACTAGGAAACTGGACAAGCCTGGTCCATTACACAACAATAAGAGCCAGTCTTTCATAGCCGGATAGCTATTGAGACTGGCTCTCTTTTGCAATGAGCATGCAGATGTGCTCAAGGACAGGACTATGGCCCCGTGGCCTTGAGTTTTAAAAATCGCCGCTGATCAGGCCGGGGAAATTGCGCTGACCGGGCAGGTGCTTTCACAGGCGCCACAGTCGATGCAGGTTTCCGGATCGATCACGTATTGAGTTTCACCGGCTGAAATGGCACCAGTCGGGCAGACGGATTCGCAGGCACCACAGGAAATGCAGGCATCAGAAATTTTATAAGCCATAGGGACCTCCTTTACTCGAAACACGTTTTTTAGCCAACGAACGTACGATCCCTGGCCAATGTTTCCAGTTGATACATCCATTGTACACATTTTTCCCCTGTTTGTGTGCATCAACATCACCTGTTTTTCTCTTTTTATTGACATATGCCCGTTAATTCTTTTACAATGATTATGAGCAAATGCTAACAAGTGAAAGTAGGTGAGTGACATGCGCGTGATCGTAACCAGTACAGGATCAACGATCGATTCCCAGATGGATCCCCGGTTTGGCCGGGCCGAGTATTTTTTAATTGTTGATCCAGATACGATGAAAACAACGGCGATAGACAATGCGTCCCGTCATGCTTCGGGAGGCGCTGGCATTGCCGCTGCTCAGGCGATCATTGACGCCCGGGTTGATGCCCTGGTGACTGGTCATCTGGGCCCCAATGCCCTGAACGTTCTGCGAGATACAAAAATTGCCCTTTATGAAGGTGTTCCGTCGACCGTTGCCGAAAATCTAAACCAGCTCAAAGCTGGGCAGTTGAAGCCCGTTTCTGCCAGTGGTTCGTCTTATCCTGGGCAGGGCGGAGGTCTGGGGCAAGGCCGACGTGGAGGCCAGTTGTGAGAATTGCGGTCCTGAGCGGCAAAGGTGGGACTGGTAAAACCACAGTCGCAGCCAGCCTGGCTTTGGTGACAGCCAATAGCCAATACATCGACTGCGACGTGGAGGAACCTAATGGGTTTCTGTATTTAACGCCCGAATTCTCCCGCTCTTCTGTTGTCAAAGTCCGCGTGCCTCAGATTGACGAGTCGATCTGCACGCTTTGTGGCGCTTGTGCCCGGATCTGCCAGTTCAACGCCCTGGCCGTGACACCCAAGCGGGTCCTGACCTTTTCCGAGCTCTGCCACCACTGTGGTGCGTGCTCACTCGTCTGTGAAGCAGGGGCCATTACGGAAGTCGACCGCCGGATCGGTGTGATTGAGGCTGATGCCGTTGGATTTGCTGTCCAAGGACAACTGGATGTGGGTGAACCAGTCGGGATACCGATCCTGGATAACCTCAAGATTTGGATTGATCCAGACCGCACAGCCTTTCTCGATTGCCCGCCCGGCGCTTCTTGTGCCGTCGTACACTCGCTCGAAGACTGCGATTATGCCATCTTGGTGACAGAACCGACGCCTTTTGGCTTGCACGACCTTGAAATTGCAGCTGAGCTGGTCAAAACCATGGGCATCCCTGCCGGGATCGTGCTCAACAAAGCTGGCAATGACAATTCCATCATCGAAATCTTTGCTGCCGAACATCATCTGCCGATTCTACTCAAGATACCTTACAGCCGTAAAATCGCCACCGATTATTCGAATGGAGTTCTGCCTGTCCAGGCCAGTTCCGAATGGGCGTACCTGTTTGGCGAGCTGGCAGCCAGACTGCCCGGATTGGTTCGGGGGTGAAGTCATGAAGCAGATTGTCTTTATCAGTGGCAAGGGCGGGACAGGTAAAAGCACCCTGGTCGCTTCTCTGGGGCATCTGGTCCAGAACAAAATGCTGGCCGATTGCGATGTTGATGCCCCCAACCTGCACTTGCTGCTGGGGGGCGCAGAATTGTTCCGGGCTGATTATTCTGGTGGCAAAAAGGCTGCCATTGATCCGAGTGTCTGCATCGCCTGTGGCAGGTGCCGGGAAGTATGCCGCTTTAACGCCATCAGACCGGACTCTGTCGTATCCAGTATGTCCTGCGAGGGATGTGCCGCCTGTACCGTGGTTTGCCCCGTCGATGCAATCATACTAAGCGATGTTAAAACCGGCCAGACCTATGTCCATGAGACCGCTCTGGGCCGTTTTGCCCATGCCCGGCTGGCCATTGGGGCTGATGGCTCTGGCAAGCTGGTCACTCAAGTCCGGAAGAATTTGTCCGATTTCCAGCAAAATGAAGCGTATGTCTTGATTGACGGCTCGCCTGGGATTGGCTGCTCCGTCATCTCATCCATCACAGGTACGGACGCCGTGGTGGCAGTCGCCGAGCCGACACCGACAGGACGGCATGACCTGGACCGGGTCCTGTCCACGGCAGAACATTTCAAAGTCCCGGCCTATGTCTGTATCAACAAATACGACCTCAATCCAGCCGTCAGCGCACAAATTGAATCTGACTGCCAAAACAGGGATATTCAAATCATCGGTAAAATCCCATTTGAACCAATGGTTGTAGATGCCTTGCAAAAAGGGCTGACACCTGTAGAGGCCAAGATCCAGACAGTTATAAAACCCATCGAGCAACTGTGGCAGCACTTGACGGATGCGTTGGCACAGCAGGGCCGATAACCAGAAAGTAGGAAGAGCCATGGGCAGACCGATCAAATGGCGCCGCGTCAGTCAAATGCCTGAAGTCCTGGAATTCCAGCCAGTCGGTGCAGCTGATCCTGCCATGCTGGTCAACGTCCTCCTGATTGAAGAATTGGAAGCCGTCCGTCTCAAGGATCTTGAGGGACTGGAACAGGAAGCTTGCGCGGACCAGATGCAAGTCTCACGGCCAACATTCCAGCGCATCCTGATGAATGCACGCCAGAAAATTGCCGACAGCCTGGTCCATGGCAAAGGGATCCGGATCGAAGGCGGTACCTTTACGCGCAATGTCTGCCCAGTCCATTGCCTGGCCTGTGGCAAGATCTGGGTGGAAAGCATTGAAATCCTGCGCCAGGAGAAATCACACTATCACTGCCCGGATTGCGGTTCGGGCCGGATTGTCTGCGCTCCGGATTTTGAACCAGGCAATCCACGCCGACAAGGCCAAGGGGCTGGATGCAGGCGCAACTGCTGGCGCAAGGCCTTGAATGAGCAACTCAGTCAAGAAGAAAGCGAGGTGCAAGACCATGCTGCAAATCACCCTTCTGACGGATGACAGCGTTCGCAAGCGCGGCCTTCTGGCAGAACACGGACTTTCCTTGTGGATCGAAAGCGACCGGCACAAGATTTTGTTCGATACCGGACAAACCGATGTCTATCTGAAAAACGCCCAGATGCTCGGCCTGGATTTAGAACAGGCACAGGCGATTGTGATCAGCCATGGTCATTATGATCACGGCGGAGGACTGGCCTGGTTCCCTCTGCGGGAAAACGGCCCCCGGGTCTATCTCCACCCGGAAGCCACTTTGCCCAAATTCAGCCTGGCCAAGAACTTGGAGGAGCCGCATCGCCCGGTTGGACTGCCCTGGCGGATCGACCAGATCCAGCACCTGGACCAGATTGTGACCTACAATACTTCCACTTTGTCCATCGCAGACAACCTGTATCTCTGTGCCGAAATCCCGGCTGTGACCGACTTTGAACCAGTTAACACCAGTCTGCTGGTTGAAAAAAACGACCAGGTCCAGGTCGATGCCATGCATGATGAGCAAGTCCTTGTCTGCACGTGCAAAAAGGGCTTGGTGGTTGTGGTTGGCTGCAGTCATCCTGGCATCGTCAATATTCTCAAATATGTCCATCTGTTTTTTTCTGAGCAGCCGATCCATGCAGTCATCGGAGGCATGCATCTGGAAAATGCCAGCCCAGTACGCCTGCAGCAGACCATCGACTACTTCCGGCAGATGGGTATCACCAAAGTTGTTCCCTTGCATTGCACGGGTTCTCAGGCTGTCTGGACCATGAAACAACAGCTGGGCGATGTCGTCATTTCGGCCAGTGCCGGAGACCGGATTACGCTGGGCTGATCGAAAGCCTACGAACTCATAATAACCAGGAGAGAGAAATCATATGTCAGATTCCCATCGCGCAGCTGCGCACAGTAAAAATCCGGATTTTGATCTGGAAAACAATCCCAATAACACCATTCGCCGTGTCATCGCTGTTGTCAGTGGCAAGGGTGGCGTTGGCAAGTCGATGGTGACCAGTTTGCTGGCTGCTGCCATGCAACGGACTGGGCAAAAGGTCGGTATCCTCGATGCCGACATCACGGGACCATCAATCCCCAAGTTGTTTGGTGTCCAGAACCAGCGCCCGGTGCCAACTGAAGCCGGTTTATTACCGGTTGTATCAAAGCATGGCATGCAAGTCATGTCGATCAATGTCCTGCTCGATGATGCCGAATCACCAGTGGTCTGGCGCGGCCCGATCCTGGCCAATACCGTCAAGCAATTCTGGACAGATGTCATCTGGGGCGATCTGGACTTCATGTTCCTCGACATGCCACCGGGGACAGGCGATGTGCCACTGACTGTTTTTCAGTCGATTCCCCTGGACGGCATTGTCATCGTCACATCACCGCAAGACCTGGTATCCATGATCGTCAAAAAGGCTGTCAACATGGCCAAGAAGATGGATATCCCGATCATTGGCATCGTTGAGAATATGAGCCATGTCATATGCCCTGGCTGTGGCGAAACGATCAAAATCTTCGGTGACAGCGTGACTGAGGAGTTGGCGCTCGAATGGGGGATCCCCTTCCTGGGTAGCCTGCCGATTGATCCGCGCCTGACTGAGCTCAGTGACAAAGGCCAGATCGAGTCCGCAGCGATTGACTATCTGGACAAGGCGATCATAGCCATGAAGAAAATCCCTGCCAAGGGCGAACCTGAAACCGATACAATTGCCCCAGCCGAAGAAACCGCACCTGCCAGCGCGCAGGGAAGCACACAGGAGGTAACCGTGAAAAAGATCGCCATTGCTGCAGAGGGTCACTCTGTCTGTGAACATTTTGGCCACTGCGAAGGATTCAACATCTACACCACCCAGAACGGTGCGATTATCGCCCAGGATTTCCTGGCCAACCCAGGTCACAAACCAGGCCTGCTGCCCAATCTGCTCAATGACCAGGGGGTCCATGTCGTGATCGCCGGTGGCATGGGTGCAGGTGCGATTGATATTTTCAATGAAAAGGGCATTGATGTCATCACGGGCGCACGCGGCATGGTCGATCAGACGATTGCGACCTATCTCGACGGCAAATTGCTCTCGACCGGCTCGGTTTGCCACGATCATCAGCACGCAGGGGACTGTGGCGGACACTGAGCCAACATCAGTCACTCGGTTTCCATCCTGTTCTGACTTTTCACACGTTTTTCTGACAATTTCAACACATCTTCTGTTTATGCTTGGGATTATCCAAAGCGAAACAGAGGATGTGTTTTCTTATGAAACGATCAATCAAAATACCCTTGGTTATGAGCCTGATTCTGGCACTGTTACTGGCAGGGACAGCCTGTAGTTCGAGTGCCGAAAGTGAAGCTCCAAAAATCAGTGTCCAGGCAGTTAAAACAGGCGATCTCCTGATCGGCCAGTATGCCGATGGTCGAGTGGTCATTCCCTCGGCAGAGATCCAGTCACCCATCGCAGGGACGATTGCAGAAGTACTCGTACAGCCAGGGCAGACAGTTGCTGCTGGAGAAAGCCTTGCCCGACTGGAAACAGGTGATTTGGAAGTTGCAGTGACTGCTGCTGAGCTCGATGTCAAGAAAGCCGAAGAAAGCTTGAACGAGGCCAGACTCCAGCGGACTTACACCATTTCCTCCGAAGAAGTCAAACTGGTTTCCCTGGAACGGGAGATTTACGACTCGCGCTACAAGGCGATTGAGGATTATAACCAGCAGATTCTCAAAATCGAATACCTGAAAAATTCCGACCTGTCGGTTACCAATGCTGAAATTGCCCTGGAGCAGGCTGAGGAAGTCTATGATGACAATCCGACCTCGGTCAATGAGCTGGCGATCGATAAGGCCAGGACAGCACTCGATGAGGCGATCCAGACACGCGACTATAACCTCGCACTCGAAGAACAGAAACTGGTTCCGATCAAACGTGCCTATCTCGAAGCTCAGGCAGACATAGCCGATGATTCGGCTATCTACACCGAATACAGCCAGAATTACGATATCCAGAAACTGAAAGTCGATTACCTCAGGCAATCGGATGCTGCAGTAACGACAGCCCAGTTTGCCCTCGAGGATGCCAAGGCTCGCCTGGCCCAAGCCCAGGAAGCCCTTTCTCAGACGGATATCAAAGCACCTGTCTCAGGCATCGTGAAATCCGTTGCTGTCGAGCCGGGGGATCTGGTTGCTGCCGCCACAGCCAGCAGCACGTCCAGTCTTCTGTCCATTGCCCAGACAGAGATGGTCCAGGTGACGGCGAATATCACTGAGACCGATATTGCTGGCATCGCAGTCGGCCAGACGATGCGCATCACGGTCGATGCTCTGACTCTGGAAAACCAGGCTGGATCAGTCAGTGAAATCAGTCTGACACCGAAAATCGACAGCACCGGGATTGTCACCTATCTGGTGACCGGTACCTTTACAGATCCCGATGCCCGCATCCTCGATGGTATGACGACATTCGTCACCTTCATCAAGAAAGAAAAACCCGACGTCCTTTTAGTTTCCAACAAAGCTGTCTACATCAAAGACGCCCAGCAATATGTCACCGTCCAGAAAGAGGACGGCACCCTCGAAGAACGGGCCGTGACCTGCGGACTGACCAATGGCACCGTCAGTGAAGTTCTCGACGGCCTTGCAGTCGGGGAAAAAGTGGTAACAGGTGGGATCGAGCGATGAGACCCTCAGAAACCCTGCGTTCGGTGCTCCTGTCCGTTGCCAGCAACAAGTTCCGGGTTTTCCTGACCTCGCTGGGCATCATCATCGGCACCTTCACGATCATTCTTGTGGTTGGCATCGGCAAGGCCGGCGAAGCACAGGTTGCCGATCAGTATAGCCGTCTCTCGGTCGAGAGCATCACAATCGCCCGGGCTCGTGGCAGTGCCACCAGCAACACCACTGCAATCCTGACCAGGGATGAGGCGCTGGAAATGGCTGAGGTTCTGCCTCATGTCGAGGCGGTCGGCGTCAGCACTCGGACTTCCTCAGAGATCGCTGCCAATTCGATTTCGACCACTGCTACCGTCATGGGCATCAATGAAGCCTATGCCGGCATCACCCACATCGAACCTCTGCATGGCAGTCTGTTCACGGATGAAGATTCCCTGATGCGCAGCCGTTACGCAGTCCTGGGCTACAATGTCGCGGATTACTTGTTCGAGGGCGATCTGGAGGCGGCGCTCGACCAGAAAATCCTGGTCAAAGGCGCTTCGTTCACCGTTGTCGGCGTGCTCGACCGCATTGGTGGCAGCGGTGGTATCTCCACTGGGGTCTCGGCCGATTCGACCTCGGCCGATGACCAGGTCTTCATCCCTTACGATGTGGCGATCAAATACACCTCTGGCACGACCCGATCCGGTGTGTCCAGTGCCGCCCAGGTCACTTTCATGGCGCTGGCCAGCGACATTGACAGTGTCCAGCTGGCTATCGGGGAGATCAAGGAATACATCGACGACACGATCGGTGCCAGCGATGTCTACACCGTGACCGATGCCGGCAGTGTTCTCGAATCAGCCCAGGCCACGGCCCGGACGATGTCCTCGCTTCTGGTAGCGGTTGCCGCTGTCGTCCTTCTGGTCAGTGGCATCGGCATCATGAATGTCCTGATGGTTGCTGTCCAGGAACGCACCCGCGAGATTGGCATTTTGAAAAGCATCGGCGCCGCCCGCTCAACCATCCTGGTCGAATTCCTTCTTGAAGCCATTTTCATCAGTGCCCTGGGCGGACTTCTCGGCGCGGGACTCAGTTACCTGGCCCCGGCAGCCCTCGAATGGGCCGGGATCAGCTTCCTGGCCTCGGCGGACGGCATCCTGCTCGGTATCGGCTTCTCAGTGGTCACCGGTGTCATCTCCGGTTTCTATCCAGCCGTCAAAGCGTCTGGACTCAAGCCGATCGACGCCCTGAATTACGAATAGCAATCCAGCTTTTCATCTAAATCTGACATTGAAAAAGAAAGGAATCCTCTCATGAAAACATTCATGAAAAAATCATTGCTCATTCTTCTGGCCATGTCCTTGCTCGTTTCCATTGCTGCCTGCGGTGGCTCGACTGCCACCACCACGCCCGCGACAGCCTCTGCTGGCGATGCTGCTTCCACAGAAGCGACTGCTGCCGGTGAGACGGCCGCGACCGGCGCGAGCACACCTTCGGACCTGAGCGGCGAAATCAGCGAAATCATCGGTAACGAGATTACCTTGCGCCTGTATGCGATGGATGAAACCATCACGGAAGAGAGCACACGAACACCTGGTTCCGGTCGTGGCCAGACTGCAACGACCGAGCCCAAGGAATTCTCCGGTGAAACGGCCACCATCGTCATTCCGGTGGGTACGTTGATCGTCAAGCGAGTTCGCCAGACCATGCCCTCGGAATCGACCGGCGAAACCGGTGCAACAGGCACAGGTCCGGTGGAAGAAGAAATCGGCCTCGATGATCTGACCGTCGGTACCCAGCTCAAGATCTACTACAAAGAAGGCACCGAGATCATCGAGAAAGTCATGGCTGTCCCACCGCGGGCTTGAGGCCGTGACCTTGTAGAGGAGAACAGCACATGACACCGATCATTGAAATGAAAGATATTTTCAAATCCTATGGTAAAGGAGAGGGCCGGGTCGAGGTCTTGAAGGGCGTCTCGCTGACGGTCGAACCGGGTGAGTTTGTCGCCATCCTGGGCCCGTCCGGCTCCGGGAAAACGACCCTGATGAATCTGATCGGCCTGATCGATACCATCGACAGTGGTACGTATTCGATCGATGGGGTCGACATCCATCGCCAGTCCGATCATACCTACGCCCGGATCCGCAACCGCAAGATCGGCTTTGTCTTCCAGAAATTCAATTTGATCGCCAAATACAATGCTCTGCGCAATGTCGAACTGCCCCTGCTTCTGCAGGGCGAATCCAGCCGCACCGCCAAGAAGAGAGCTCTGGCCACCTTGGAAAGGGTTGGCTTGGGCGAACGCTGGCACCACCGGCCCAACCAGCTCTCCGGTGGCCAGCAGCAACGCGTCGCTATCGCCCGGGCCCTGGTCGGCAACTGCCCCCTGATCCTGGCTGATGAACCAACCGGCGCCCTCGACAGCAAGACCGGCCAGGAGATCCTGCGCTTTTTCCAGGAACTCAACGCCGAAGGCAAGACCATCGTCATGATCACCCATGACCCCCACATCGCCGCCCAGGCCAAACGAATCATCCGGGTCGAGGATGGCCTGATCCTGAGTGCGTAAAGGGCGATTTTCTCAAGACTATAATATATGAACACCATCGTATATGAATACTTGACGTTAATAACGCGCAGCGTTATTATCTATATATGATTCAGTCTTATGCTGACAAAGACACAGAAAAGTTGAGCCGGCTGGAACGTGTGGCAAAATTTGCCCAGTTTGAGCGGATTGCATTGCGCAAACTGTTACAACTGGATGTGGCAGGCAGCCTTGATGATTTACGGGTTCCTCCAGGCAATCGATTAGAAATGCTTCAGGGGGATCGAGCAGGTCAGTATTCGATTCGAATCAACGACCAATACCGCATCTGCTTCAAGTGGACCAAGCAAGGACCCAGAGAAGTGGAGATTTGTGATTACCACTGAGGAAAGGAGTCTCATGAATCAAACACAAACGAGCCATTTACTAGATCCTGTGACACCGGGCGAATTGCTGAATGAAGAATTCCTGGCTCCCCTGGGAATCACGAAATATCGGCTGGCAAAGGAAATTGGCGTTCCGGCTCAGCGCATCGGAGAAATTGTCGCAGGAAAAAGGTCCATTTCTGCTGACACGGATTTGCGTCTCTGCACATATTTTGGTCTGTCCATGGGCTATTGGCTACGGGTTCAGAACAACCATGATATCGAAGTGACGCGACGGAAAATCCAGGCCCAGTTGAATGGGATTACCCCGCTTCGCCGGGCTATGTAAAGGGGCTGTCTCAGAAGTAGATTCTTTCTACTGACGAGACGGCCCCTTCATTTAATTTCGGGATATCTGTTGAGCGATCTACTTACCAGTATTTTGCCACATGTGCCTTGGTGACTTCTGCAGCGGTGCGGACGTTTTCTTCCTGACTGAGCTGGTAATAATCAGGGCGGAAGACTTCGACCGTGCAGCAGTTACCTTCGAAGCCAATTTTTTTCAACGTATCAGCATAGCGCTGATGGTCGAGGCAGCCGCGGGCATCGCCAGGCCAGAGACGCTTTTCATCGGTATTGTAGGCCGCGCCACAGGGCATGTCTTCCATGTCATTGAGGTGCCAGATGAAGATTTTCTTGCCGTCGGCTTTTTCCAGGGCATCCCAGCCGGAAGCCATGGCGTGGAAATGGTACTGGTCGAGGGTTACGCCCACCAGGGGTGAATCCACAGCCTGGACGACGGCATAGGCGTCTTCGAAACGATTGATGGTCATGCCGGGGGCACCGCAGAATTCAAGCGACAGCTTGATGCCATGAGGCTCGACCTTTTTGACCATCTCCTTGAGCACGGCTGCGGCATCGGCCAGGATTTCGCCGCGAGTCGCATGGACCGTGATGTTCTGGGAAGGCACGACGACGATCATGTTGCAGTCGAGGATCTGGCAACGGCGGATGATCTCATCGAGTTCGGCCATCACGGCATCTTTTTCAGCCTGGGTCTGCTTCATGTTGAAAAAGCACAGCGCGTTGTAGGAAAGCATCTTGAGTTTATGGGTCTTGAACCAGTCGCCCAGTTGTTCGAGGGTGACTTTACCGGCTGCCAGGTCGCGGTCGAGGCATTCGGACTGGATATCAATGAAATCGAAACCGTTTTTTTCACAGTATTCGAGGTCGTTGAGGACGGTATGTCCTGCACAATAGCGGTCGCAGCCTTCATTAAAACCAATTTTCATCTTCGTTCTCCTTTTTCCTTGTATAATGGTTATGCTCAGTGTTCCAAGCAGCTATCACCCCGGTTCAGGAGCGTATCTGCATGATTCCGTATGTATCATTCAAAGGGTCTGATCAAAGTGCGATTGCAGTGGAAGTGTTCCAGACCATGGACTCCGTTCCGTCCCACCGGCATGATTTCCAGGAATTCGTCCTGATCACGAAAGGATCCTGCATCCATCGGTTCAAAGACCTCGCCATGCCGCTGATTCCGGGGGATGTGTTCCTGGTTCCGCCGCACCAGGAGCATGAGTATGTGATCGAAAATCCAGTTGCCATGTACAATTGCCAGTTCTATCCCCAGCAGATCGCCGAATGGTGGCAAGGCCAGTTTGGCCATTTGCTGAGTGACTTATCTGGTCCGGAAAGTGGTAATCCGGTCTATACGGCTGACCTCAACCGGCAAAATATCATCCACTTGTCGACTCCTGATGCTGGGCAGGTCCGACATTGGCTGGAAACCATGCTGCTAGAAGAAAAGGAGCAGCGTTTTGCCTGGCAGCAAGTCAAACAGGACTGTCTGAATCTGATCCTGATCACACTATTCCGGGCTCAGGAACGACAATATGCAACGATGCCGCCTGACGCCAATCCACATCGTGAACTGGTGGCCTCCGTTCAGCGCTATCTTGAAGAGAACCTGACCGAGCGCATTGATTTCCAGGCACTCGCCAGACAGCACAACATCAGCCCCAGCCATTTTCGCGCGGTTTTCAAAGCAATCACCGGGTTGCCACCGGTCGAGTACCTTAACCGGTTGCGTATGGTCCGTGCCATCGAATACTTCAAAAGCGATGCCTTGCCCACAGGTGAAATCTGCATGGCGGTGGGGATCGAAGATGCTAATTATTTTTCCAGGTTGTTTCGTAAAATCATCGGCTATTCGCCGCGAGAGTTCCGCAATCTAGTGCGCAATTAAAAAATGAAAACCTTTTTGGGGATCTTCCCCGGCCGGATGGTGAATCGCCCGGCCGGGGATTTTTTGCATGGAAGTAAGCAGTGAGAATCAGATCAGGCGGTGATTTCGGAAATTTTGACGCTGCGGCCTTCTTTGAGTGAAAGTTTGGCAGCTTTGGCGATCAGGACCGGCATCAGGCCGTCGATGCCGCTGACCGGGACGTCGGTACCATTGACGATCGCAGAGATGAAGTCTTTGACTTCGGCGATGAAGGCGTTGTTATAACGCTCGAGGAAGAACCAGGTCGGCTTGGCCACGGACACGCCGTCGGCCGTGCTGATCATCGCGGTGTTGTCGAGATCGTTACTGACCTGGACGCAGCCGCCGGCGCAATGAACTTCGGTGCGCTGGTCATAGCCATAGCCTGCCTTGCGGCTGTTGTCGATCACGCCAATGGCGCCGTTTTCGAACTTGAGCATGACGATCGCGGTATCGACATCATCGTATTCGGCGAATTTCTCATCAACGAGGACGCCACCATAGGTGGACACTTCGGTGACTTCACTGCCAGAGAGATAGCGGACCATGTCGAAGTCGTGGATCATCATGTCCATGAAAATGCCGCCAGAGACTTTGACGTATTCCATTGGCGGCGGACCGGGGTCACGCGAGGTGACTTTGACAACATGTGGAGCACCCAGTTTGCCGGAGGCGACAACATCGCGGACAGCCTTGTGGTTGTGGTCGAAGCGACGGACAAATCCAACCTGAAGCTTGACGCCAGCCTTTTCGACCGCGTCGAGTGCTTCCTGGATCCGGGCAATGTCATAGTGGATCGGCTTCTCACAGAAAATGTGCTTTCCAGCCTTGGCAGCCTGGATGATGTAATCTGCGTGTGTATCGGTTGAAGAACAGATGAAAACGGCATCAATGGTCGGATCATTGAAGATCGGGTCTGCTTCCTTGTAGCAATTGGCGACTCCGAGACCTTTGGCCCACTCGATGATTGAATCATTCAGGAAGGGATCCGCGATTGCAACCAGATCGGCCTCCGGTACAGCATAAGCCAGGTTCTCCCCGTGCAATTTTCCGATGCGTCCAGCGCCGAGCATACCAATACGAATTTTTTTGCCCATGATCAAAGACTCCTTTCAGGTTTTGGTCCATATTTGCAGTTTATCACACGTGTGCGTAATTGCCTAGCAGAAAATAACCAAGAATTAGCATCATTCGACGATCTCGCCTGGCTACTCATGGGTGGCTTTTGATCAGATTATCCCTATACTTGACAGGCGGAGGCGAAAGATCCTATCCTGTCATTATCCAATTAAATAGATAGGAATAATTATAATATGCTCAAAATTGACAGTTTCCAGGTTCCTCAAGAGGTATTGGCAAAGCTGGATCGATTAAAAATATGTCTTATAGAATATGGCTCTGTTGTGATTGCCTTTTCCGGTGGCGTGGACAGCACATTCCTGTGTGCAGTTGCCTTTGAAGTGTTGCGAGAAAAAGCAGTTGCCGTGACAGCTCGGTCTTCGACATACCCGGAGCGTGAGCTCAGGGCGGCCCGTGAACTGGCTCACCTGATCGGGATTACTCACCTGGAAATCACATCTGAGGAGCTGGATATCGAAGGTTTTGCCGAAAACAACCGCAACCGTTGTTTCTACTGCAAGAGTGAACTATTTGCCAAACTCGGTGCAAAAGCTAGCGAACTGGGCCTGGATGTTGTCGCAGAGGGCTCCAACCTCGATGATCTCGGTGATTACAGGCCTGGTTTGAAAGCAGTGGCAGAACAAGGGGTTCAAAGTCCGCTGCGTGAAGCGGCCTTGACCAAGCAGGATATTCGCACGCTTTCCAAAGCGTATGGGCTGCCGACCTGGAACAAGCCTGCCTTTGCCTGTCTTTCATCCCGCTTCCCCTATGGAGAAACGATCACGCGCGACAAACTGGACCAGATCGACCGGGCCGAACAATTCCTGTTTGGCCAGGGCTTCAGTCAGGTCCGAGTCCGCCATCACGGAAGCATCGCTCGCATCGAAATCATGCCGGATGAAATGTTGCGCCTGGTGGATCCTCAAATGGCAAAAGCGATTTTTTCTCATTTCAAAACCATTGGTTTTACATACACATCTTTGGATTTGCAAGGTTACCGTACAGGTAGCATGAATGAGTGATTGGATGGCAATGTGATACAATGAAAGTGTTCATTCGCATATTCAAATGGCTTGATGGCCGGAAAGGATTGAACACATGGATATCCAGGCGAAAATCGAAGAACTTGTCAGTAAAATCAAAGCAGATCCAGCGATTGCAGCCCAGTTTGCCCAAGAACCTGTCAAAACCTTGGAGGGACTTCTCGGAATCAATTTGCCGGATGACCAGATCCATGCACTCATCAACGGCATCAAAGCCAAACTGACACTGGACCAGGCCGGCGACATGCTGGGGAATCTGAAAAAACTGTTCTGATGAAAAAGGAGACGCACATGTCCTCGAAAAAAATCAACTGGGGTGTACTGGGTTGTGCGGGAATTGCTGAAAAACACGTCATCCCAGCGTTGCTGCAGGCCGACAATGCTGTGCTCTATGGCATTGCCAGCCGGTCTGACAGCGAACGCCTCCATCGGTTCGCGGAAAAATTCCGGCCGTTGCATACCTACACATCCTACGAGGCCCTGCTGTCCGACCCCGCGATTGATGCGGTCTACATTCCTTTACCCAATAGTTTGCACGCCGAGTGGGTGAAAAAAGCTGCAGCTGCCAAGAAACATGTCCTGTGTGAGAAACCACTCGGGGTCAATGCCGAAGAAGTCCGCAGCATGCAGGCTGCCTGCGACGCGAATGGGATTTTGCTCATGGAAGCCTTTGCCTATCGGCACAGCCCACTGACACGGACAATCGAAACCCTGATCCAGTCTGGACAGATCGGTGATCTCCGTCTGATCGAAGCCTATTTTTGCTACAATTTGCAGGACCTGGACAATGTCCGGCTCAAATCTGACCTCAAGGGTGGCGCGACCTACGATGTTGGCTGCTACAATATTGATTTGATCGCTCATTTGATGGGCAGTCTGCCAGACGCTGTTCAAGTCAGCGCATTTATTGGTCCGGACAGCCAGGTTGATGAAAGCTGCCTGGCGACCCTGA
Organism: Mageeibacillus sp. UBA5734; assembly: GCA_002419365.1. Lineage (GTDB taxonomy): Bacteria > Bacillota > Clostridia > Saccharofermentanales > UBA5734 > UBA5734. The sequence goes on from DIGA01000104.1 coordinate 21,389, forward strand.
CCTTCCCAGGTTCAGTCGACGCGATCTCCTACTGTTCCTTCCGCACCGAGGCCCGCAATGAATGCACCATCATCGGCAGCGAAGGCATCCTGTCCGTCAACCCAGCTTTCAACTTTCAAGGTACATCGAAAATCAAACTGACGACCAAGGGCCAGCCGGATACCGTCATCGTCGATTGTCCGAACAATTACACACTCGAGATCGAACAGTTCGGCCGCTGCATCACCGACGGTGAAAAGCCCCTCGTCAACCACGAGTCCTCTCATCTCACCGCCCAGATCATGGACAGAATTTTACATCAAATCTACCAGTAGCATTCCCCAGGAAATTTTTCGAAACAACGTAAAGACTGCCCCGAATCGCCGCAAACCGGCCCGGGGCAGTCTTTTTCAGCGCGTGTACCGAAAAGAGACCCGGTCCCTTTTCGGACAGTTGTTTTAATTCTTAAGCAATTTCTGCCAGTGCAGTAGCAAGATTCAATGGGGTGGCATGTTGTTTGGATTTTATAATGGACTTACTGGAAAATTATTGCTGGTTGCACAAATAGGGAGAATATCATGGTTGATTTGAAGGCGAAACCGTTTTATTTGAATGATGAGCAAATTGCCTGGGTTAAACAGACGATTGCTGGTATGACGCTGGAAGATAAGATCGGCCAGTTGTTCATCAATCTTTTTACAGATCTCAGCCCGGAAAAGGCTAAGGACCTTCTGTCGAAATACCCGGTTGGTGGTGCGCGCTACATGGGGGCCGATGCCCAGACTGTCTACACCCTGATCAATGAACTACAGACCCAGACCAGGATCCCCATGCTGGTTTCCTGCAATTGCGATTCCGGCGGCAACGGTGCCTGCAAAGATGGCACCTACATCGCTTCAGCCGCTGCCGTCGAAGCATCCGGCAGTGAGAAAGTGGCCTATAACGTCGGCCTTGTCAGCGGCCGCGAAGCCGCAGCGATCGGCTGCAACTGGAACTTCGACCCCTGTGTCGACATTCTCTTCAACTGGCGCAACACCATTGTCAACACTCGCGCTTATGGCACCGACGCTGACACAGTCTACAAATATGCCAGTTCCTATATCAAGGGCATCCAGCAGAGCAACATTGCCACCTGCGTCAAGCATTTCCCGGGCGATGGCACAGAAGAGCGCGACCAGCACCTGGTCCTCGGCGTCAACGAACTCAGTGTTGAAGAATGGGACCAGAGCTTTGGTAAAGTCTACCAGCAGGTGATCGATGATGGTGTCATGACCATCATGGCTGGCCATATCGCGCTGCCAGCCTATTCCCAAAAGCTGGTTCCAGGCATCACCTATGACGAAATCATGCCGGCTACCCTTGCCCCGGAACTGATTACCGGTCTGTTGCGCGGCCAGCTTGGCTTCAATGGCCTGGTCGTCACCGATGCGTCACACATGTTGGGCATGTCTGGCGCCATGCGCCGTCGCGACTACATTCCATTGGCCATCGCAGCCGGTTGTGACATGTTCCTGTTTTTCAACGACCATGAAGAAGATTTCAACTACATGCTGGATGGCTACCGTCGCGGCGTGATCACCGAAGAGCGCCTGAGCGATGCCCTGCACCGCATTCTCGGCATCAAGGCTGCCTTGAACCTGCATCAGCACCAGAAAACCGGAACCCTGGTGCCGCCGCGGGAAAACCTGTCTCTTGTCGGTTGCCAGGAGCACCTTGACATGGCAAAAGAAGCAGCAGATCTTGCGATCACGTTGGTCAAAAACACCAAAGCTGAACTGCCGATTTCCCCTAAAACCCATAAACGCCTGCGCTTGCATGTCCTTTACGGTGAGGCGGGCGGCGTGCACGGCAATACCAATGACTCGGAAAAAATCATCATGGATGAGCTTGAGAAGGCCGGGTACGAAGTCACTCTGGTTGACGGGAACACCCGCGACAAGGGTAAGGTCGAGAACTACCGCCGCGATTATGATGCCGCCTTTGTCTTTGCCGATATTGCCGGCTATGCCGCTGAGAACAATTACCGCATCCGCTGGAAATGCCCGATGTCCAATGACATCCCCTGGTATGTCTGGGAGTTGCCGACCGTCTTCATATCCCTGAACTACACCACGCACCTGACCGATGTGCCGATGGTCAAGACCTACATCAATGCCTACAAGAACACCCGCGAAGTGATCCGCCAGACGATTGCAAAAATTGCGGGAGAGTCTGAATTCAAAGGCTCCTACAACGATCTGGTCTGGTGTGAAAAGTGGGAGAGCAAAAGATAATATTCCTGAAACAGCCACTTGGTCAATCAAGACCAGGCGAGCATCTGAATCAACATCTGTGAGGAGATCGCCATGAGCAAACCAAGAAATGTTGTTATTTCCCAGTCTGGTGGACCGACCCCGGTCATCAATAATT
>DIGA01000017.1:0-396 GCA_002419365.1 Mageeibacillus sp. UBA5734
CAGGGGCGGGTAGCTGGCGAGGTCCGGGTCGGGCTGCCAGTCCTGCTCCTGGGCCTGGGTGATGGCCTCATCGAGCGCCTGCTCGATGGCGGCCAGGCGCAGGGGGAGCTGCTCCTGGAGCGTGGTCAGCGCGGCCAGGGCAGCGTGTTCGTGGCGCACGACGGACTCGAACACACAGGTGGTGTCATGGAAAAGGGCGGTCTTGGTGGAGGTGGAGCCAGGATTGATGGTGAAGATCCAGGGCATAGCGTTCGGCCTCCAGTGTTGGATTTGGGACCCGGTCCCTTTTTAGTCCGGGAGAACTTCGAGAGAGATGATGGCTTTGTCGATGGTGGCACGGTAGGTGATGGTGCGCAGGTTGGTCTGGGCGCGGAGCTGGCTGATGAGGCGTTCTTC
>DIGA01000017.1:461-11136 GCA_002419365.1 Mageeibacillus sp. UBA5734
TGGGCGATGCGGGCGTCGAGTTCGTCGAGAGTGGCGGCGGTGAGGTCCTGCAGGCGGTAGTAGTGGGCGCCGTCGCTGGTGGCACGGGGGTAGTCGTCTGCATTCCAGATGTGTGTCTGGCGCATCATGGCATCGGAGCGGAGGAAGTTGATGTGGGTGGGCTGGTCGTTTTCACCGCCGTCGGGGACGGGATCGTCGTGGGTGACGTCGATGTGGTAGGGCTGGCCGTCGAGCCAGACCAGGTTCCAGGCATGGTCCACGCCTTCGGAGGAACCAGTGATGAGGGTGACGGGGATGCCGAGTTTCTGGGTGATGAGCTGGAAGGACTGGGCATAGCCCTGGCAGAGGGTGAGGTGATCCAAAAGCGCACTGGCAGCATTGTTCGTGGTCTGGTCTAGAGTGGTGTCGTACACGGTGTTGCGGATCAGGTGGTCGTGCACAATCTGGAGTTGCTGCCAGTGTGTCGGTGCCTGGTAGGCCAGGGCGGCGATGCGGTCGGCTTCGGCAAGGAGCGCGGTTTGACGGGTTTTCAGCGTTTCGCTGCTGGCGTCAGCATAGCCGGGGGTGTAGCCCATCTCCAGAGTCATGGCGTTGAAGACCGGCGTTTTGGTCTGGAGGATGGAATATTCGATGCGGGCAGAGCCGTCGAGCCAGAAATATTGGGCGTTTTCGCGGAAAACCTGGTCGTAGAGGGCATAGACGCGGCTGATGAGGGTATCGGTTTCGTCTTCTGTGAAGGTGTACTGGGTCACGGCTTCATCGAGGATGACTTTGCGCTGGTAATGGTCAAGCGCATCGCGAATGGCAGTGAGGACAATCTCTTCAAACGAGCGGCTGGGAGTGGCACGGGTGGTGTCGAGGATGGGATCGTCGGATGGTGTCGATTCATCTGAAGATGCCGGGTTGGTTGTTTTGGCCGGGAATTTTTCCGCAGCGGATTCGAGTGCCGAGGAAGAATCGGTCAAGATTTGTTCAACCGGTTCGCGGATGTCGTCGACGATGGACTGGGCGGTACGGGCGGAGCAGGCACTCAGGCTGGCGAGGGCCAAGGCGAGGGTCAAGGCGAGGGCCATCTTTGACAAGACAAAGCGCAGCACTGGATGTGCTCTGTTTGCGGGACGTGGCGCTAATCGTGAGCTCATGACTGGTGCGTTGGCACCGGCACCGGGTTGATCCGTGAGCGGGGTTGTGTGTCTGGTTTGCATGAAAGTGTGTTGCTGCGCCGGGCGGGTCAACGACGACGGGACTGGCCGGCCTTTGGAGCCTGCGGATTGATGACGTATTTGCTTTTCGTGACGAAATAATATTGCGCGGCCGTTGACAGGGCGACGGCGATGGCGGTCAGGCCGAGGAACTGGAGCCAGCCGACGCTGGTATTCATGAAGGACGGCATCAGGATCGCGAAAATAATCGCCATGATGATCAGGTTGACGTGTTTTTTAGTCTGCTGGGGAAATGTGATCGGCTGGCCGCATGTTTCGCACGTGAAATTGAACTGGCTGGGGATGTAGTTTTTCCAGTTCTTTTGCGGGGTGTGGCTGCAGGTGTCGTGCACATGCGGCGCGGTCTGGGGTGTGGGCTGGGATGATCCTGGGGCGGCGCTGGATGATTGATTCGCTGCAGCTGCCTGTTTCTCATCGTCCGGCAGGTAGGAATTGTAAAGGGCAATGAGGTCCTGCTGCTCTTTGGCGAGCGCTGCCTGGGTGTCGGACGCGGCATCCGGGGCGGCCGGTTCGGCAACAGCTGCTTCGGCTGAGGCGGCCGGGGCTTGATCCGTGGATGAGCTCGCCCCTTCAATGGTACCTGACAGTGGGACGACCGGGGCAGGTGCCTTTTCGACGAATTTGCCGAAGGTGACGAGGAAGTAATAGGCGATGATGTAGATGAGAATGTACAAAAGGAGCACAGCAAAGCTCAGGATCATGCCGCGGACGTCTTCGGCGGGTTTGCCGGCGAGGACTTTGAAGAACAGGGCGGCGATCAGGATGCTGTTGAGGGCGCGGCTGATCGACTGGGTCATGGTGGTCATTTCGAGATCAACACCGCACTTTTTGCACGTGTAGGTGGGCTTTTTGGCGAAAAGGGTTTTGAATGAGAATTTGGCCTGGTGTTTGCAGTCCATGCAGGGTGGGTGCTCCTTTGGTTAATGGTTTTTGCGGTGTTTGCGATGTTATTGGTTGTTGAGGATGTCGACGAGGGGCGAGTCTTGGCCGATGATCAGGGTTTTGTCGCCGGCGAGGGCTTTCCTGGCGGCTTCGAGTTCGCGGACGAAAACGTAGAAGTCGGCTTTGGCGGGGTCATTGTAGAGTTCCTTGAGGATGGCCATGTACTCTTCTTCCCCTTCGCCAACCAGTCTCTGGGCCTGGGCGCGGGCTTCGCCGAGCAGGATTTCGACCGTTTTGTCGGTTTCGTTGCGGATTTTGGCGGCTTCGAATTCGCCTTCGGCCTTGAAGGTGGCGGCCATCTGGGCGCGTTCTGAGATCATGCGGCTGAAGACGGCGGCTTCGTTGTCGCTGGGCAGGTCGAAGCGCTTGACTTCGACGGTCTGGATGTGGACGCCGTAGCCTTTGAGCTGGGCGGCAACTTGCCCGGTGATGGTTTTGTTGAGCGAGGTGCGGCCGGCTTCGGTGTCGGCGATGATGGCACTCTGCTCGAGGCTGCCCATGACATTCTTGATGACGCTATAGGTGGAAGCGTCGATGCGCTTTTGCATTTCGCCGATATTGCCGACGGTGCGGATGAAGGTGGTGACGTCTTCGATCGCCCAGATCGAGTAGCTGTCGACGATCATGGCTTTTTTGTCAGCGGTGAGGACTTCGCTGGGTGCGATGTTGTAGATCATCTGCTTCTTAGTCAGGCGGTTGACGTCCTGGATGAAGGGCAGTTTGACGTTGAGGCCGGCGTCCATCTGGATCGACTGGATGGCGCCAAACTGGGTGATGAAGACGTATTCGCCTTCGTTGACGGTGTAGAGCGAGCCGGAAACGACCATGAGGATGGCGATGATGATGATGACCAGGCCGGCGCGGCCGATGTGGCGCAGGGGGGATTTGGATTTGGCGGTGCGGCCGGGGGCAGCGTTGCTGAACGGGTTGGAACCGCTGGTATTGAAGGTATTGTCAGGCATGTCAGTTCACCCCCGTCGTGTTGCTGGTGCCGCTTGTGCTCGTGCCGGAAAAGGGCTCGAGGGGCAGAAGCTTGCTGGTGCCGGTGCCGTCGTCGATGTAGACTTTGACGCCGGGCAAGACGGTCTCGATCATTTCGAGGTACATGCGCTGGCGGGTGATGGCGGGGAAATTGAGGTATTCGTTGAACATGGCGAGGAATTTGTCGCGTTCACCGGTGGCGAGATTGATTTTGGCCTGTTTGGCGCCTTCGGCGTCTTTGACGATCTTGTCGGCCTGGGCTTTGGCGGCCGGGATTTTGCCGTTCTGGTATTCCAGAGCCTGGTTGATGGCGGTGGCCTTTTCCTGCTTGGCGGTTTCAACATCGCGGAAGGCCTTGGCGACTTCTTCTGTCGGCGGCTCGGAGTCGTTGACCTTGACGTCGATGATCATGACACCGATGTCATTGGTCATCAGGCTCTGGGTGAGCTGCTCTTTGACATCAGCCTGGATCTGGATCTTGCCGATGGTCAGGACGTCGTCGATGTTTCTGGTGCCGACAACGGAACGGACGGCGCCCTGGATCATGTTTTTCAGGATCAGCTTCGGATTGTCGGTGACGAAGAGGTATTTGTAGGGGTCAGAGATCTTCCATTCGACGAAAAAGTCGATGTTGACGATGTTCATGTCGCCGGTGATCATGTTGCTTTCGTCACGGACGGTGGTGAAGGTGCCGTCATTGTTCTCGACATAGCCGAGTTCGATCTTCTGGGTCAGGTTGACGGGCAGGATGGTGACCGACTGGATCGGCCAGGGCAGTTTGGCGTGCAAGCCGGCACTGCTGGTCTTGGTGTAGCGGCCGAATGTCGTGATGACCGCCTGCTCGGACTCGGCCACCGTGTACACAGTCGAACTGCCAAGTGTGAGGACAAAAAGCGCCACGAGGGCGATGACAACGAAGAATGCAATTTTGCGAGGTGAAAGTATCATAGTGAACCTCCTACGGGGAATTATATCAGAAAAGGGACGGGGTCCGATATCCGGCAAATATGCAGACGTTGGGCGGGCTGCCGAAAACGGGACGGCGTCCCATTTTCGGCAGATTATGCAGATGCTGATATTTTTAACAGGCTTTTCAGTTATTTTTGTGTTAATCTTCGCATTATATTTTTTATATATGCATTATTTCGGTATTTTATTCACTTTCGTGATTTACTTTCGAAATTTTATCTTGCATAATCTTCGGAAATGGTTGCATGTTCATGCGAAGTTGTGTGTGCGGGGGTGGGGTTGTGCTGGATGGCAGTGACCGGGCAATTTTGAAAGTTATGCAAGAGGATGCGTCGATTTCGAATCTGGAGTTGTCGAAGCGGATCGGGCTTTCGCCATCGGCCTGTCTGCAGCGGGTGAAGAATCTGGTGGAGTCAGGTGTGATCCGGCAGTTTGCAACGCTGGTGGATGAGAAAAAAGTCGGGATGGAGGTCCTGGCGTTTGCGCTTGTCAATCTGACGCCGCTGAACCGGGAGACGATCCATTCTTTTCTGGAAGATGTCGGGCGTCTGCCGCAGGTGCAGGAATGCTACACATTGACCGGCAGCCATGACTATTTGCTCAAAATCGTCGCCAGAGACATGGCAAGCTATCGCGATTTCGTGATTGACTCGCTGATGGGCAATCCGGCAGTGAGCCGGGTCGAGACGAATATGGTGATGGGGATTGAAAAACGCTCGGTCTTTGTACCGGTGGATGAGGAGTGATGGACATGACAGCGGGTAATCATCAGGAAAATGCCATCAACCAGGGTCCGCCAGGTATGAAAGCACGCGCGCTGCGGGCGGCGTTTCCGCATACGGTGCCAGTCCTGACGGGCTTTTCATTTCTGGGCATGGCGTTCGGGATCCTGATGGCGAGCAAAGGCTATGGAGTCGGTTGGACATTCCTGATGAGCCTGTTTGTCTTTGCCGGGTCAGCGCAATATGTGGGAATCACCTTTTTGACCGCGGCGTTCAACCCGGTCTACGCGTTTCTGCTCACCTTGATGATCAATGCGCGGCATCTTTTCTACGGCTTGTCGCTCTTGGATAAATTCCGCAGCGCGGGACGATTCCGGCCCTACCTGATTTTCGGCCTGACAGATGAGTCATTTTCCATCTTGTGCTCGGCAGAGCCGCCGGAAGGCGTCGATCGCAATTGGTTCATGTTCTTTGTGACCGCTCTGAATCATGTGTACTGGGTGCTCGGCTCGGTCATGGGCGGGCTTCTCGGATCGATGCTCACGTTCAACACGCGCGGGCTCGATTTCGTCCTGACCGCGCTGTTTGTCGTGATCTTCACCAGCCAGTGGAAAAGCCAGAAAAAACATGGCCCGGCGCTGATCGGGGTCGCCAGCTCGGTAGCCTGCCTGCTCATTTTCGGTCCGGACCGGTTCATTATTCCGGCGATGGTTGCGATTCTGGCGATTTTGCTGGTGTTCCGGGAAAAACTGCAAGTGGGCGAGGAGGTCTGAGCATGCTGCTTTCACCAATTGAAACCATCGTCATCCTTGCCTTGATGATGCTCGCGACCCAGACGACCCGCTTTTTGCCGTTCCTGCTGTTCCCGGCGGACCGGGAGACGCATCCTTATGTGGCCTATCTGGGTAAGGTCTTGCCCTATGCCGTGATCGGGTTTCTGGTCGTGTATTGCCTCAAAGGGGTCGATGTGATGGCAGCACCCTACGGGCTACCGGAAGCACTCGCGATCGGTGTGATCGTGGTGCTGCAGCTGTGGAAGGGCAATTCGCTGGTGAGCATCGGGGCCGGGACAGCTATCTACATGGTCCTGGTCCAGGGGGTTCTGGGCTGACTTGACTGGGCTGACTTGACTGGGCTGACTCTATGAAATTGACCTTGCTTAGCTGCCGAGCTCGATCATTTTGTCGATCGGCCGGCGGGCGTCGCGCATCAGCTCGGGCGAGAGGTTGATCTCGTCGCCGCCGGTGCCGGCGATGGCGCGGTAGACGTCCATCAGCGAGGTGATTTTCATGTTGGGGCAGACGAGCTTTTTCGAGAGCATGTGGAACTGCTTGTCCGGGAACTGGTAAGCCAGGTGCTCGGCGATGCTCATTTCGGTGCCGATGACGAATTCTTTGGCGTCGCTCTGGGCGGCATAGTCGAGGATGGCCGAGGTGGAGCCGACGAAATCGGCATGTTTGACGACATCGGGCACACACTCGGGGTGGATCAGGATCGGGGCGCCGGGATGGAGTTTCTTTGCTGCCAGGACGTCTTTTTCTGTGACGGCCGCGTGGACATGGCAGCCGCCGAGCCAGAGATTGACTTTTTTGTCGGGCAGCTGGCGCTGGACGTAGTCACCGAGATTGCAATCCGGTATAAAGAGGATTTCATTTTCCGGCATGCGGGAGACGATCTTGACGGCGGTCGAGGACGTGACGCAGACGTCGCAGACGGCCTTGAGCTCGGCGGTGGTGTTGATGTAGGCAACGACGGGGATCCCGGGATTGTCCTGCTTGAACTGAGCGACACGGGCGGGGGCGATCTGCTCGGCCATCGGGCATCCCGCCTCAGGATGGGCCAGGATGACCTTTTTCTCAGGGTTCAGGAGCTTGACGCCCTCCGCCATGAACCGGACGCCGGCCAGGACAATGGTCTGTTCGGGGACCTTCTGGGCACCGATACTGAGCTGGAAGGAGTCGCCCTTGATGTCAGCAACCTCGAGGATTTCGGACGCCTGGTAGGTATGGGCAACAAGGCAAATGCCCTTCTCTTTTTTCAGGGCGATGATCTTGTCTTGCAATTCACGAATCATGAAATTTCCTCCTGAGGGTGTGGTGCCGAAAATGGGACGGCGTCCCTTTTTTGTGCAAATCTATTTTCCGTAGGTGGGGCCGGTGCGGATGGTGGCGCCGCCGATCATTTCATCGTCCTGGTAGAAGACGATGAGCTGGCCGGGGGTGATGGCGCGCTGGGGGGTCTCGAAGGTGACGAGGACTTGGACACCGGTCTGGCTGCCGGCCTCGCTGCCGTGCTCGCCTCCGCCGTTGGGGATCAGCTCGATGCGGCAGGGTGCAGGCTTGGCCGAGTAGCGGATTTTGGCGCTGAGGGTGGTTCCGCTGGCAACGGGGATGATCCAGTTGGCGTGGTCGGCAAGGAGCCGATCGTTGAAAAGGGCTTCGTTGGGGCCGACAACGAGCGTATTGGTGGTGGCGTTTTTGTCGATCACGAAAGTGGGCTGGCCAAAGGCGCCGAGGCCTTTGCGCTGGCCAATGGTATAGTCGACGATGCCGGTGTGCTGTCCGACGACCTGGCCAGAAAGGTCGACCATCGGTCCGGGCTGGGCGATTTCACCGCTGGTCTCGCGCAGGAATTCGCTGTAGCGGCCATCGACAAAGCAGATCTCCTGGCTGTCAGGCTTGTTATGCACCCGCAGTCCGGCCTCATTGGCAATCCGGCGGACCTCGGTTTTTTCGAGCTCGCCGAGGGGGAACAGCAGGTGGGCAAGCTGGTCCTGGGTCAGCATGTAGAGGGCGTAGCTCTGGTCCTTGCGATCGTCGCGGCCGCGGCGCAGGTGGTACAGGCCGGTGGCTGGATCAAAAGCATTGCGCAGGTAGTGGCCGGTGGCGACATAGTCGAAACCGTAGACGCGGGCTTTTTTCAGGAGCTCGTCAAATTTGATCGTGCGGTTGCATTCGACACAGGGGTTGGGTGTGAGGCCGCTGCGATAGGCATCGACAAAGGGGGTGATCACGCTGTTTTCGAAGGTGCGGATCATGTTGAAGACGTGGTGCTCGATGCCGAGCAAGTGGCAAACGCGGCGGGCGTCTTCGATGCTTTCCAGGGAGCAGCAGGAGCGGGTGGCGATATCATCCTCGGTTGAGCGATCGAACAATTTCAACGTGACACCGGTGACGTCGTAGCCCTGGCGCTGCAAAAGGACGGCCGCGACGGCAGAGTCGACACCGCCGCTCATGGCGACAAGTACGCGCTTGCCGTGGTGTGGGTCGAGCGGCTGGGCAGAATCAGAGGGGGTTTGGGTCATGCAAATGATCTCCCGGGATTAATGGACTGATTTTATCAGCCTGTTTCCGGGGATGCAAGGCGATTGGCTACGAAAACAGTCGGAATTGTCCGGCTGACAGGCAAACACCTGCTGCCTGTGCGATGCATGCCTCCCCCTGCCCTGCTGGCCTGTCCGGGTCAAATATTGCCGAGAAAGACATCGCTGAGGTGGCGGCGCGCGATTTTGGCCAGCATTTGCAGACGGTCGATGCTGATTGGACCGGGCTGGGTCATTTTGTAAGCAGGATGATGGCGAGTCAGGTGCAGCGGGATCAGGCGGTCGATCGAAGCAACCCAGCTGGCGAGCTGCTCGATTTCGTCTTCATCGTCATTGAGGCCGGGGATCAGGAGTGTGGTCAGCTCGACATGGCAGACGCGGGCGGCGGTTTCGATCGTACGCTTGACTGGCTCGAGCGGGCCGTGGCAGTAGCGGTTGTAAAAGGCGGCATGGAAGGCTTTGAGATCGATGTTCATGGCATCGATGTGGGGCAGGATCTCCTGGAGTGGCTGGGGATTGACCAGGCCATTGGTGACGAGAACCGTCTTCAGACCGGCTTGATGGGCCAGCCGGCTGGTGTCGAGCACATATTCAAAGGTGATGAATGGTTCATTGTAGGTGAAGGCGATCCCGATATTGCCGTTGACTTGCTCGGCCAGGGCAATGTCGACCAGCTCCTGCGGCGGGTAATAGTGCGACTCGGCGTGGCGCTGGGAGATCTGCCAGTTCTGGCAAAATTCACAGGCAAGGTTGCAGCCATAGGAACCAACGGAGAGGATGGTGCTGCCTGGGAAAAAGCGTTTCAACGGCTTTTTCTCAATCGGATCGAGGGCGATCGATGTGATCTGGCCATAGCTTTCCGCGTACAGGATGCCGTCGTGATTGACCCGGCCGAGGCAGCGGCCGTGATGGTCCGGCTTGATGTGGCAGTAATGGGGGCAGAGGCGGCAGATCACAAAATCTGGTTGGATGTCATAATATTTGGCCTCTTTGAGTCCATTGGTGCGGTTGGGAGTCGGCATGGTGATCACCTCGGTTCGGATGTTTGCCTGCAGGCGGCATGAGCAGTCAGGAATACCTATTGCCGGGATTCATTCGTAACGGGTCACGCGGAAACGTTCGATGGTGTAGGGTTCATCGGCAGCGATTCCTGCCTTGCGGCAGGCGATCGCGAGCTGGTCATCGCTGGTGTCCACCCCATCGAGATCGGGCAGCAGCAGGCCGGTACGGCCGTGGTGGCGCACAATGACGCCATAGACCCGTGGATCGAGCTGGCTCTTGTCCATGACGGGTTCGGCTTTTCCCAGGATGTCGACACTGATCTCGAGGCCGGGGAGTTCTCCAGCGCGCACAGGATCGAATCGCGGATCGTGGATGGCGGCACTGATGGCATTCTGGATGATTTCGGTGACAACGCTGGCGGTGGTCGGTCCGGTGGTGCCGATGCAGCCGCGCAGCTGGCCATGCTTGTGTAGCGAGACAAAGACGCCGGCACGCTGGCTGGAAAATTCACCCAGGTCGAGTGAGGGTTCGATCTGGGCCAGGTCAGCCGGGGCAAGGGTCTTGTGCTGGCGCAGGTACGCTTCCAATGTGTGGCGGGCGATGGCGACAGGGATGGAATGAGCTGGTAGCTTGGCTGGCCCGGTGGGCGATGCTGACCCGGTTGCAGCCAACGGCACGGTGGACGCGGGCTTCACAGGTCCAGCCGGGGTGAAACGGGCGACACCATAGCCGATGCCGTAGGGCGCCTCATAGTGATAGACGTGGGTTGAAACCGTGCGGTCGCCGAGGGCGCCGCAGAGGGCAATCAGGGAGCGGTAGCCACATTCGGCGGCGCGTTCACGCAGGCGGTTGTCGATCTGCAGGATCTGGTCCAGGTCGGCGGCACGGATCGCGGTCATGAGGGCACTGTCGAACTGTGCGCCCTCCGGGCAGCTGCCATAGGGGCTGTTTGCATTGGCTTTGTGGGACAGGTCACCGCTGGCAACGAGGATGACGCGGCGCTTGCTGGCAGCGGCGGCGCGGGCAATCGCCTGGCCGAGGCGAACAATATCGCTGGCAGGCAGGTCAGAACTGGAGAGTGCGACCAGCCGGATACCTGGTGTCTGCGCGGTGAGGTAGTACAGGGGAACGAGAACGCCGTGATCGAGGGAGCCGTCGAGCCCATGGCGATGCAATTCGCGGCCAGGCAAGTAACCGCCAGGCAGACCTTCGTTCGCGATCTCGGCGATGATCGCATCGGCCAGCTCAGTATCCGCAGGCCATTCCTGATGGCTCTCCGGATGGCCGAACTGGGCAAAACTGCCTGACAGACGGTCGCCACTGTAGAAAAAGATGAAATCGCTGAACAATGGGGCGTGTGGTGACAGGATGACGACTGTCTCCGGCTGGAGGGCGGCCAGGTCGGCAGCAGCCTGCTCCAGTGCTGCGATGGTACGGTCGGCTTCGCGGCTGCCATGGCCAACAGCTGGGATGATGATCGGGGGATGGGGGGCGAGGAAGGCGGCGAGAATCCC
>DIGA01000017.1:11234-28173 GCA_002419365.1 Mageeibacillus sp. UBA5734
GAATTGGCTGGCCTTTCGCGCGGATTGGCGAGCGTGAAAGGTCGCGACTGATTGTACTGCTGGTGCTTGATCAAATTATTCTTACCCTCATTATACCAAATGAAAAAACCTGGCAACTTGCAAGTTTACCAGGCTTTTGTACAGGACAGACCCATTTTTCATTTTTCGAGTGTTGACACGGTTCAAATGAGCACGTAGCGCTCAATCGCGGCGGCGACACCATTTTCAGTATTGGCCGGGGCAATCCAGTCGGCGTGGACTTTGACATGGTCGGGGGCATTGCCCATGGCCACGCTAATACCGCTGAGCTGGAGCATGCCGATGTCGTTTTCACTGTCACCGATCAGGAGGACGTTTTCAATGTCGATGCCCAGATGCTGGCAAATGAGGTTGACGGCATGGGCTTTGTCGACTGTTTCCGGGATGACCTCGATGCCCCGTGGCATGGACTGGAGGCAACGGACGCCAGGGATCTGGGTGGTGTATTGCTTGATCAGGTTGAGGTGATCGATGTTTTGCGTGGTGATGTAGAATTTGTTAATTTCCTGGCCCGTTTGCTCGAGGAATGGGATGAGGTCCGGGACTACTTTCTGGGTCGCATTGTACATGGCGACATAGGCCGGTCCGGCGCCGCTCATGTGGATGCTGCGCAGTGTTTTTTCCGAGCAGATCGGCTGATTGTTGCCATAGGCGTGGAAAAAAACGTCGTCAAAGGATTCGAGCAGGCGGATAATGGTCAGGACGGTCTGGCGCGGGATGAGGGCATGGCTTAACGGCAGCTGGTTGATGTGATCGTAAACAAAGGCGCCATTCATGGTGATGCTGTATTCCTCGGCCCCGATGGCGACCTGGGCTTCGACGGCTTCGATCAGGGTGCGGCCGGTGGCAATGATGGCCGGGACGCCTTTGGCGCGTGCCTGGTGGAAGGCGTGGCTGACCGGCTCGGGGATGCGGTTTTCTTCGTCGAGCACGGTGCCGTCAAGATCGGTCACGATCAGTTCAATGGGCATACCAAAAATCCTCCATTCTGTTCACGATCTCATGATACCGGCTGGCGCAATTTTCGACAATTCGGTAACTCACCAAAAAGAAAGTGCCAGACTGCCCTAAGGTTGGCGGTCTGGCACGAACGTGCGATTTATTGTTGGAGTCTGCAGATGACCAGACTGGAAATCAGGATTCAATCGTCATCTTCTTCGTCGTCATCATCATCATCGTCGTCGTCATCATCGTCATCATCGTCATCATCGTCATCATCGTCATCATCGTCATCATCGTCGTCATCGTCGTCATCATCGTCGCGATCGTCGTCATCATCGTCATGCTCTTCCAGGTAGGCCGTTTCACTGTCGATTTCCAAGATCGTGCCGTTAACGGCGTGTATCTCGACTTCATACCCGGTTTGGCCTTTGACAAAATAGAGTTCATAAACAGGCGGGTAATCATCATCGAGTTCATAGCCCTTGTAAGTCGCATCACCAACTCGTGTCCGGGCAATCTCGATTGCTTTTTCAAGCGAAATCAGTCCTTCCGTCGAAACGGTGCTGGAGGAGCCAGGCTTGGATGCCGAGGCGATGACGTCGACGCTCGATGAGCTGCCGGTGCTGCCGGTGCTACCGGACTCTCCGGCCGGGATCGAGGCTGAGGCAACGACATCAACACGAGAATAGCTGCCCGCGGTGCCGGTGCTGCCTGTTTCTTCTGCAGGGATCGAGGCCGAGGCAACGACGTCGGTTGTTCCAAGGCTGGCATCACCTGTCTGGACATCCTCTTCATCCCAGTCGTCGTCATCGCCGATGGAAGCCGAAGTGCTGGCATCGGTTGTCGGAGCAGGGGTCACAGCAAGGAGTCTGGCCTCATCAGGGACGGTCGTTTCGAACCATTCATCCTGGTCATTTTCACCCTTTTCAGCGGAATCCTGCAAGTTGAAAGCAGAAAAACGTTGACTAAGCCACTCGCTGCTGGCGCTGGGATTGGTGATGATTGTTGCCATGCCAGCTGAAGTCAGGGTGATTGCACCGGTCAGAATGCTGATCAAGATTTTTCCTTTAAACATCGGATGGTCCTTTCTACTCAGTCTGCATGAGGCGAGGGCCGGCAGGGATGGCTTCATGCAAGCCGATCTGATCTGTAAGCTTGATTTGATCGTAGGCCGAATCTGTCTTCCGGCCAAGTCAAGGATACGCAGGTGAGCATGTTTCACCGTATTTTAAACATGTTCCGTGGGTGTGTTGACGCTCTGGCCAGGATGTTTGATTTTTGCACATGGCGAATAAGCACGGGATCTGCGGATTTTTAACGGGTCGTTTGCGATTCAGACACCTCGTGCGCTTGTGTCTTGCTGCGGCGATAGTGTTCGATTGTCATTCCAGTGCGCTTTTTAAACAAAGTGTAGAAATAGCGGACATCATTGAAGCCTGTGGCTCTGGCGATTTCGCGACCAGTCTGGCTGGTGTTCACCAGCAATTCACAAGCGCGTTGTATCCGGGACTCGATGATGTAGTCATTGAGGGTCTGGCCCGTTTCCTGTTTGAAAAGCTGGCGCAGGTAGCCATTGGACAGGCCGATGGTCGAGGCGATCTGGTCAATACTCAAGTTCGGGTTGGCGAGATGTTCTGCGACCAGGGTCTTGGCCTGGCTGGCGGGGGTGTTCAGGTTGGATTCGGACGGCTTCTGCCCTGATGCAAAGTCGTTGTAGGTGAAAACGGATGTTGCAGGATGGGTTTGGTCTCCCACGACCAGCCGGGCCTGATTGGCAGCGATGATCGCCTGGCGATGCGAAATGCGGGCGTCAACCGGATTTTCCACCGGGGCGCCCAGACCACAGACCAGGGCAGGCTGGCCACTCGCCTGCCACTCGTTGAGCAATGTTTCATACTCGGTGCGAATGGTGTGTATCATCTGCTCATCTTTTAGGGGCAGCAGCGTGTGGATCATGTCATCCTGGGTCACGACCGTGATGTGGCCGAGTTTCTCCTGGATGGTCTGGCCAAGCAGTACGGTCTGTTCCAGGGTGAGACCTTTTTCCTGCACGGGCATCAGCGTTAATGCCAGCCAGGCCGTTGCATCAGGGAGTGGAAGATCAAGGGAAGCAGCCGGGTAGGCACTTTTCATCGCCAGGCTGGATTCCGGGGGAATGCCATGCAAGAGCTGAACCAAGAGCTGCTGTTGCTCACGCAGCGCAAAATGCTGGTAGGCGGCGTCCAGGATGGCAAATTCATCAAAGGATGATGAATGGGAGCTGCCGGTCTTCCCCTTGGTCTGGCCAGGATGTTCGTTGCCTGTCTGGTTTTGACTTGTCTGGTAAAGGCCAGACTGGCTCTGAGCAATGGGGCCGATGCGGTCCAGCAAGTTTTGCAGGGGTTTGTATAAATACCGGACTGATAAAAGGCCGATCAAGAGGCTCAATAACATTGCCGCCAGGAAATAAAAGACAATTTGCCGGTTCAGGAGATTGACTTGTGCATAGACACTGGCCAGGGGCATGATGTCGATCAGGAAAAAGTCCATCGAACTGGCTTTTTGCCAGGTGACGAGACTGCGGCCGATGGCGGTTGCGGCGAGGAATGATCCGCCTTGTTCCGCTGATTCGCGCATGCGGGGGAAATGGTCCGTGTTGGTGACCAGGTCGTTCAGCACGTGTCCGGTCCATTGTTGGCTCGTGTCGGAGACAATTTCACCGCTGGGTGACACGAGAAGGATGAAACCGGTGTCCGTATGTTGCTGGATCAGCTGGCTGAAGGCATCGCGGTCGATGTTGATGAGAAGAACATCGTTAAAGGGACGGTTTGCCGTGTCCGCTGACCGGCTGGCAAAAAAGAAGGTCAGGTTATCGACCTCGGCGTCGGTGGTGGCTCCAGGGACTGTCGAACCGGCGTAGCGGGTTTTGCGGGCGAAAAAGATGTCTTTGCGGTAAGTGTCGTACTGGGTAGCCACATCATTAAGGAATGGGTCTGCGCTCGTGTCCGGCTGGCCGGCCAAGTCTGTCGGGGCTGCATTGCTCGACCAGACGCGGTCCAGGCGATAACTGATCAAATGGGCAGACCGGACAAGCATGAGTTGCTCGGTCGAAAAATGCAGTTCCTCAGTCAGCTTCTGGTCCAGGTCCGGCGAAATCTCCGGCCCTGCGGTTTGCAGTGCCGCCTGGATGGCGGGATCTTTTTGCCAGAGTTGGTAATACTCGGTGTAAAGATCAGTCAACGTATAGTCGATGTTGATGGCTGTCTGGGCCAGCAACTCGCGGTTGGCCGCGTCGGTTTGGTCGATGAACTGCCCAGTGACGGTACGGGAAACCAGAATCATCAAAAGGCTTGTCAAAACGATACCGGTCACAAGAAAGCTCAGACTGAGCCGGACTAGCCAGCGGTTGCGCAATAGCCTGGTTTTGTATCTCTGGAGTCTTATGTCCGCCATCAGCTGTCAATCCTCATAGTGGATTTCGAAACTGTGTGTATGCGGGTCTGGTGGCAGAGGGTAGCGGGCCAGCCGGTCGATGCGGGAGTAGCCGTTGCCTCGCTCAATGCGGGCAAGCAAAGTCTGCAGCTGCTCAGGGGTGCCCTGGGCCTCGATCAGGACATCGCCATTTGCGAGGTTTTCGACAAAACCGGTGATGCGCAACGAATTTGCTGTTGTCTTGACAAAATAGCGGAAGCCGACCGCCTGGACCAGGCCGCTGCAGATGATTTTCAATCGTTGGGAAGGCATCACAATCACCTCCGGGATATTACGGACGAATCCAACGGGGCAGGCCCTTTCAGCAATCCATATTGGGAAATTATACATGGATGATCAATCGCTTTCCGTGATATTTGTTTCAGGGGAAATGATACGTATTGGTATTGGTACTTTTAGTCTGGGTCGGTACTTTTAGTCTGGGTCGGAATCCAGAGCAAGATCAGGTCCCGGCTGAACCGGCCGGATGGCGCCGAGTTCGGCAACAAGGATAGCGGCAAAGACGATGGCAGAGCCGATGATGGCTCTGGAGGACAGTCGCTCATGGAGGATGAGGGCAGACATCAGCGTACCAAAGACGGATTCGGTGGACATCAGGATGGCGGCTCGGGTCTGGGTGGTCCATTGCTGAGCTACGGTCTGGAGCAGGAAAGCTACGCCCGTGGACAAAAGGCCAAGGTAGACAGCCGCCAGGATTGACAGGGCGAGGTTCACATTGGCGGATGCTTTGACCTGGCCGAGGCCAAAGAGTGTCTCGACACCAACAGCAGCGAGGGACAGAACGGCAGCCGTACTGAGCTGGAGGATCGTCAGGGCGATGGCATCGCTGCCGCGCCGGACAAAATCACCCGTGAAATAGATGTGGAAGGCAAATCCCACGGCGCAGAGCAGGGTCAGCAGGTCGCCGATATTGACCGTGCCATCCAGATTGAGGCTGATCAGGCCGATGCCGACGATGGCGAGCAGCGCACCGATGACGCCGGAGCGCTCGACTTTGTGTGAACCGCGCGCGAAGACGGCCGCGATGAAAGGCACGATGATGACATTGACGGCGGTGAGGAAGGCGTTTTTCGACGGTGTGGTGTAAACGAGGCCAACCGTCTGGGCGAGAAAGGACAGGTTCAGGAAGACGCCAAGGAAAATGCCGCGCCGGATCGTCAGGCTGTCCAAGGCAGGCTGGATACGCCGGCCAAACAACAGGCCGATGAAGATGGCTGCGATGCAAAACCGGATGGCCATGACCGCTGTGGCTGTCAGGTTGCCAAGGGCCAGGTCGGTGGCAACAAAACCACTGCCCCAGATCAGGGCAACGGTTAACAGACTGATATCACCTTTGAATTTCATACGCTCATTCACGCCAGCCCAGCTTTTTTCAGGTTTTCGAGGTGCTCTTCCCAGGTTTTGGCGTAGTAATAATGACCAGCTGCATCCGTGACGAAATAGTAGTAATTGGTCTGGGCGGGACTGATTGCAGCTTCGATCGCCAGGCGGCCGGGATTGGTGATCGGTCCAGCCGGCAAGGCAGGACATTTGTAGGTGTTGTAATAACTGTTGTAGGCGTTGATTTCAGCTGTGCTGGTGGACTGGACCAGAGGCTTGATGTACCACTCGACATAATGAATCGATTTGTCGAGCTCAAGGCGCTGGCCGATGCTGAGCCGGTTGTGCAGGACCGAGGACACGTTGCCGCGGGTTTCACCGGTAAACGCTTCTTCCTCGATCAATGAAGCCAGGGTGAGGACCTGGTCCATGGTCATGCCGGGATAAGGCTGGTAGTTGCTGAGCACTGCATTTGTCTTGCTCAGGATCTTGGCAAAAATGTTATATGGCTTCTCTCCCACGTGGAATTCATACGTATCGGGGAACAGGTAGCCCTCGAGTGCATAGCGGCGATGAGGGGTCGTTTTCGATGCATCGGTGAACCCATAGCTGGGGTAGTCGCCATTCAGCGCCGCTGAAAAGGTATGGTAGAAGGTCTGGATACCCTTTTTCTCCAGGATTTTGCAGATCTCAACCAGTGTGTAGCCTTCGGGAATGGTGACCGAAACGGTGCGGACCGGATTGTAGGCAATCGGATCCGGTGCGGGGGTGTACCAGAGGATGGTGCCTTGCTCCGTGAGGGTCCAGTTGGTAATTGGCAGCGAACCGGAGGCATCGACCGGCGCGGCAGGTGTGGTGGCCGCTGGAGCCTGGGTGGTGGGGGCGGCGGTTGGGCGATCAGTTGGCTGGATCGTGGCTGGCGGATCAGTCGGTGCGGCTGTGGCAGCTGGAGCGATGGTCTGTTCAGAGGGGCTGGCCGAGTTGCCAGTTTCACTGGCTGGTTCGCTTTGCGAACCTTCACCAGCATCACTCGCGTCGGTTTCAGCCACCGGATCCACCGCATCAGAAACCTGGCTGGTCTGATCAGCAAAGGTCGTGCCATCGGCAACCATATCTGTGCCATTCAGGGCGCAGGCTGCCAGACTGAACGCAAGCGCCAGTGAAATCAGCAATGCAATCACTATGATTAAAGCCGTTGTCCGGCCAGTGCTGGAAAAATACTTGTCCATGGTTGGAATTACCCTGCTTTTTCAAAAAGATTGGCTTATTGTAGCACACCGCCCGGGCAAAGAGTAAGAGCGGGCGCGCCGAGTGAGTGGCGCGCGAGGGGGGCCCGAAACCGGCAATTGCCGAAATTTGCACCAGGGCTGGCGCGACGGGTGCGAGAGCTGGCTGGTTGACTGGCCCATTACCGATACACTTCAACGAAACATTTTCCATGTTCTTGTTACGATTTACAGATCCTCAGTGAGGGTTCAATCTCCTGCATTGGTTTCATCAGGTTCAGTGATCTTTCGATTCCTCGCATTGGTTTCGCCCAGTTTGCTTTCCAATGTGCTGACTTTGCGTTTGAATGGGTATTCTTTGGGATTCAATTTGGTTTTTGGATTTTTTTGAGAACTCTGGATAAGCTCGTGATAGATGATCTGGCCTTTTTCAGGGGTAGCGCCCAAAATTTCGAACAAGCGCTGGCTGTTGACGTACACGGGACGTTTTGGGGCCATATCTGGATGCGCACGCCATCGGTAATCGGTCATTCTTTCATTCAGACCAGCTCGGACGGGATTGGACAACAGGTAAAAAATCACAGCGTGCAGGTATTTGTGACCATTAACCTCTTGAGCTTGTCGAGCAGGACTGCTTTGTCAACATCGTCTGCGAGGATGTATTGATGCTTATGTCCACAATGGGTGATGTGGTAAATGCCGCCAGTTTTGAAATTTCATGATTGCATTCTCATGACTGTTTATCTCCTTCATTTCATGGACTTGTGCGCACCTGGCTGGATTGAATATGGGCCCGATGCACAGGAGGCGTTGAAATGAACTGAAGGAAATTGAGATGTTTGGTTCAAGTTTATCGGAATGATATCTGGCAGGAAAGTGGTTTCGCCACTACGATGATTTGTTTACCTTTGAAGGTTGCCGGGAAGCGGCTTCACCCACCTCTAGCATTTTCTTGCGGCAAGAAAGTCCTGCTCTTCTCGCACCTGACAACATTTCACTTAAAATATGAAAGATTTGTGACAAGCAAGTGAAGATTGTGTTGTGTTAGCCTGTGAGTGCAGGGTCGGGGAACGCCCCCGGCCAATACATGAGGAGGAAAGAAATCATGAAATCTGTCAAGAAATCAGTTGCACTCGTTCTGGTTCTGACGCTGATGCTGGCTCTGTTTGGTATCGCAGGCTGTGCGTCGACTTCCACCACCGCTGCTCCGGCCGGAACGACCGCTGCCGGCGAAACCACTGCTGCTCCCGCTTCTGGCGGCCTCGACGTTGGTATCGTTTTGCCGACCAAGGACGAACCCCGCTGGGTCCAGGACGAGGGCCGTTTCACCGCTGCCCTGCAAGAAGCAGGCTTCAAATCTGAAGTTCTCTTCAGCCAAGGTTCCTCTGCTACTGAAAAATCGAATGTTGAAGCGCTGATCACCAAGGGCATCAAAGTCCTGATCATCTGTCCGCAGGACGGCGATGCTGCCGCTGCCGCCGCTGACGCTGCCGCCGCTGCTGGTGTCAAGGTCATCTCCTACGACCGCCTGATCACCTCCAGTGAAAACGTCAACTACTACGTGACCTTTGACAGCATTGCTGTCGGCGCTGCCCAGGGCCAGTACCTGATTGACAAAGCCACCGCTGCCGGCGCCAAGGGTGCCCCGCTCTATCTGTATGCCGGTGCGTCCTCCGACAACAACGCCTTCCTGTTCTTCGAAGGTGCCTGGAACGTGCTGCAGCCCAAGATCGCTGACGGTACTTTCGTGATCAAGAACTCGGCCGAAGCTGTCAAACTGCAGGCCAAGGCTACTCTGACCCGTGACGAAATGGCCGCCATCATTGGCCAGGTCACAACCAACTGGGACTTCAACGAAGCCAAGAACAAAGCCGAAGCCCACCTGACCAATGCCACCGCTGCCGACAAGGGCGATGTCTACATCCTCGCTCCGAACGACGGTACCGCCCGTTCCATCGCTGACACCTTTGCCGCTGACAAAGACGTCACCAGCTTCGTCGTCACCGGCCAGGACGCAGAAAAAGCTTCTGTCCAGTACATCATCGATGGCAAGCAGAGCATGACCGTTTTCAAAGATGTCCGCAGCCTCGTTGCCGACTCGATCACCATGGCTGTCTCCATCCTCAAGGGTGAAGAACCGCAGACCACTGGTTCCTACAACAACAAGAAGGTTGATGTCAAAGCCAAGCAGACCGAAGTCATCGTCGTCGACCAGGCGACTGTCAAGTCCGCTCTGATCGATTCCGGCTACTATGCCGCTTCCGATTTCACCGGCCTGAACTAAGCCTTTGGATCCCGTCCCATCTTCTGCCCCCAAAACCAGATCATCTCCTCTGGTTTGACCCCTCGGATTGTTGACAGCAGGATCGTGGCAGCCGCAAGGTTGCTGCGATTCTGCCCTGTCAGGGGACATTTTTACCAAACTTTACTATTTACTCAGCGATCGTTGTTATACAATTTAAATAACCGCCCGGTCTGTTCAGTTTTCAGCGACCAGATCATCCATTACGAAGGGAAGTGTTGAAAGAAGTGTCACAATCAACTGACTACATTCTGGAAATGCGCAACATCACCAAGGAATTTCCTGGCGTCAAGGCCCTGAGCAACGTCAACTTCCGCGTCAAGCGGGGCGAAATCCATTGTCTGGTTGGTGAAAACGGCGCAGGCAAATCGACCTTGATGAAGGTCCTCTCCGGCGTCTATCCGCACGGTGACTACACGGGGGACATCGTCCTCAATGGCCAGGTACAATCGTACCGCGGCATCGCGGATTCCGAAAAAGCGGGCATCGCGATCATTTACCAGGAACTGGCCCTGGTTCCGGACATGACCATCTACGAAAACATCTACCTCGGTCATGAGATTAAAAAAGGGCGCACTGTCGACTGGAACGAAACGATTGTCCAGGCGACGAAAATGCTGGAAAAAGTCAAGCTCAAGGTCAATCCCGAGACGAAAGTCAAGGACATGGGTGTCGGCAAGCAGCAGTTGGTCGAGATCGCCAAGGCATTTTCCAAGAACATCAAGCTTCTGATCCTCGACGAACCGACCGCCGCCCTGAACGAAGACGACTCCGAGAACCTGTTGAAGCTTTTGAAAGAGCTGCGCGCAGAAGGCATCACCTCGATCATGATTTCGCATAAGCTCAAGGAAGTCATCTCGATCGCCGATACGGTCACCGTCCTGCGCGATGGCCAGACGATTTGCTCCCTCGATGCCGCCAAAGGCGAGGTCACCGAACCGGTCCTGATCAAGAACATGGTCGGCCGGGCAATCGATGACATTTATCCGAAACGGCCGAAAAAGCCGCAGGGCGACAAAGTGCTCGAAGTTAGCAACTGGACCGCTTATGACCCGGCTGTCGGGCGCAATATTCTGAAGGATGTCAATTTCAACGTCCGCCGTGGTGAGGTCATTGGCCTGTCGGGCCTGATGGGCGCCGGGCGCACCGAGCTGGCCTTGTCGATTTTCGGCAATCCACGGGATTACAAGATCCAGGGCGAAATGAAACTCAACGGTGAAGCGGTCTCCCTGAAATCGCCCGGCCAGGCAATCAAGAGAGGCATTGCCTACGTCACCGAAGATCGCAAAGGTGACGGTCTGATCCTGATCGATGATATCAAGCAGAACATCACCCTGGCCAACCTCAAATCCCTGGCCAAGAACGGTGTCATTGATGAGAACGAGGAGATCAAGGTCGCCAACCAGTATAAAGACGACCTCACGATCAAGGCACCGAGCATTGAAATGAAGACAGGCAAGCTGTCCGGCGGCAACCAGCAGAAGGTTTCCCTCGGCAAATGGCTGTTCACCCAGCCGAAGATCCTGATCCTCGATGAACCGACCCGTGGCATCGACGTTGGTGCCAAATTCGAAATCTACTCCATCATGAATCAGCTGATCGAACAAGGACTGAGCATCATCATGATTTCGTCGGAGCTGCCGGAAGTCCTTGGCATGAGCGACCGCATCTATGTCGTTGCCGAAGGCAAGATCACTGGCGAGCTGCCGATCGAAGAAGCGACCCAGGACGTCATCATGGCCCTGGCTACGGTCTGATCAACATCCAGAGACGTCTCTGGCACCATCTGAGCTCGGTCTGAACAGCTGAACGGATTACCAACGCCCATCCATAGGAGGAATCATTATGGGTTTCATCACTGAAATGAAAGATCTTTTGAAAAAGAACATCCGTGACTACGGTATGTACATCGCGCTCGTTGTCATCATGGCGGTTTTTGCCGTCCTGACGGACGGGACATTCATCTCGTCGCGCAACATTTCCAAGCTGATCGACGCAACCGGCTACATCGCCGTTCTCGCGGTCGGCATGACTCTGGTCATCGTCATTCGCCACATTGATTTGTCCGTCGGCTTTGCAGCTGGCTTCCTCGGTGCTGTCGCGGCCATTTTGCTGACGAGTGCCAAGTTGCCGGTTGTGGTCGTCGTTCCGATCATCCTGGTCCTCGGTATTGTGGTGGGCCTGTTGACCGGTTTCTTTGTTGCCCGCGTCGGTATCCCGGCCTTTGTTGCTTCGCTGGCTGGCATGCTCATTTACCGCGGCGCCCTGCTCCAGGTCACTCAGAAGACTGGTACCATCATTGTTCCAAATGCCAGCTTCAATGCAATCGGCAATGGTTATATCCCGGATATCGCGATTTTGCCGAATAACCATTTCATCACACTGGTGCTCGGTGCCCTGGCGATTGTGTTCATGGTCATCAGTGAAAGCAACACCCGCCGCAACAAAGTCAAATACAATTTCGAAGTTGTCTCTGGCACAATCTTTGCGATCAAACTGGTTTTCGTCTCCCTGATCATCGCCTACATTTCCTTCATCCTTTCCCAGTTCAATGGTTTGTCCTGGACCACAGTCATCGTCATCGTCGTCACCGCGATCTATCATTTTGTGACGAACCGCACGGTCGTCGGCCGCCACATCTACGCCGTTGGTGGCAATCCAGAAGCGGCCAAGTTGTCTGGTATCAGTGTCAAGGCGATCACATTCCTGGTCTTTGGCTCGATGGGCCTCCTGACTGCCATGTCCGGTATCCTCTACACCGCCCGCTTGCAGTCAGCTACCACAACAGCCGGTACGCTGTTTGAACTCGATGCCATCGCTGCCGCTTATGTCGGTGGTGTCTCCGCTGCCGGCGGCGTCGGCAAAGTCACCGGATCAATCATCGGCGCGCTGGTCATGGCCTCCCTGATCAGCGGCATGAACCTGATGGGCGTCGACATCTCCTGGCAGTACATCATCCGCGGCGCCGTCCTCGTTCTCGCCGTCGTCTTCGACGTCATGACCCGCAACAAAAAATAAGCTGCCATTCCACAATCACACCCTACGTACCAACACACAAATCGAGCCTGGCACCCGGAAACCGCTGGTGCCAGGCTCTTTTGCGGTGGTTGGATGGAAAAGGGACCCGGTCCCGATATTGCAAACCGATATCGGTTTACGATATCGGGACCGGGTCCCAAATTTGGCAGGTGATTGGTTTTGAGCGTAAGTACACTATTTTATAAAAAGAACGTTGCAATTTGGATTCAGTCTTTGAAATGTTGGCCAGATTCGATCACAAGCACACAAAAAGTTCATAATTTTTGTTGTCTTTGTCTATTGTATAAAATAAATTTTGCCAGTAGGATGGTTTTGGATCAGGTGATTTCCTGGGCAGGAGGCCTGGGCCAGATTGCAAGAACTGATTTTACCAAGCGACCCACAAGGCGGGTTCCGGTTGTCCCACAGGAGGAACGGTTATGCCTTTTACACACGATATGAATAAGAATTCCTTTGCCTTGATCCGTGAGATCAAGTCGGTCCAGAACCAGCTCCTGGTTCACGATTTGCCACTGATCGACCAATTGACCACACTGGTGTTGCGCAACGCGACGGTTGACCAGTCCGAGTTGCGCGAAATCCGTTTTCTGTTCGTCAAGCTTCTTTCCATGCTGTCAGTCCATATCCAGCGCGAGAGCAAAATCGTCTACCCGACGTTGCTGCGCCACGAGGCAGATGCAGCCCCGCTCAGCCTGGCAGTCGAGCATGTCACAGATTCGCTCAAAGAGCACGACCAGATCATGGATGTTCTACGTCAGCTGCGCCAGGTGACCCATAACTACCGCCCCGATTACCGGGCCAGCAGCGAAATCAAACTGACCTATGAAAAACTGCAGGCGCTGGAAAAAGCGACCATCGAGCTGATTCATTTCGAAAACACCCAGGCATACGACGGCTACACAGCCTGATCCGCCAACGTATCTCCAGCTACTTCGCGATGCAACGATCCTGCGCTATACTGAGGAGCGGATTGCTTTGTTTCACGAGATGGAGGCCTGCCCATGCGGATCGAGCGCGATACTCACGGTGAAATGACACTGGATGACCAGTGCTATTACGGTTTACAGACCGCACGAGCCAGGGAGAATTTCCCGATCCTGCGCCAGCCGGTGCATCCGGACCTGGTCAGGGCACTGGTTCAGGTCAAAAAAGCCGCCGTCCTGACCAATCTCCAGCACGCTTTCATCGATCCGGAAATCGGCCGGGCCATCGGCCAGGCCTGTGACGAGGTGCTCGCGGGCGCCCTCCAGGACCAGTTTGTGGTCGATGCCTTGCAAGGCGGCGCCGGTACCTCTGCCAATATGAATGTCAATGAAGTCCTGGCCAACCGGGCCCTGGAAATCCTCGGCGCAACGAAGGGCGACTATGCCCGCCTTCACCCGATCGATCATGTCAACCTGTTCCAATCTACCAACGATGTCTTCCCGACTGCCGTGCGGATTGCCGCGATTGGCCGGCTCAAGTCGGTCAGCGAACAGTTTGCCCGGCTCCAGACCGCCCTGCAGGAAAAAGAGCAAGCCTTTGCTGCGATCCTGAAAGTCGGCCGCACCCAGCTCCAGGACGCCGTTCCGGTCACCCTCGGCCAGGAGTTCGGTGCCTGGGCCCAGGCGATCGCGCGCGACCGCTGGCGCCTGTACAAAGTCGAGGAACGGCTGCGCCAGGTCAATATCGGTGGCACGGCCGTCGGCACGGGGATCAACGCCCCGCGCAAATACCTTTTCACCATGATCGACAAGCTGCGTGACGTCACCGGCCTCGGCCTGGCCCGCGCCGAATACCTGATGGACCCGACCCAGAACAATGACGTCTTCGTCGAGGTTTCCGGCCTGCTGAAAACAGCCGCTGTCAACCTCGGCAAAATCGCCAACGACCTGCGCCTGCTGTCTTCCGGGCCACGAGCCGGCCTGGGCGAAATCCGCCTGCCGGCCTTGCAGTCAGGCTCTTCGATCATGCCGGGCAAGGTCAATCCCGTCCTGCCCGAGGCCGTCAACCAGGTCGCCTACCAGATCATGGCCAATGATCTGGCGATCACTCTCGCCGCCCAGGGTGGCCAGCTCGAGCTCAATGCCTTCCTGCCGCTGATCGCTCACAACCTGCTGCAAATGCTCGATCTGCTCGACCACATGGTGCCCTTGTTTATTGACAAATGCATTGCCGGCATCGCCCCTGATGAAGCACGCTGCCGTGAACTGCTCGAGCGTTCGACGGCAATCGTCACAGCTCTGACCGGCCACATTGGCTACGACCAGGCAGCTGGAATTGCAGCCGAGTGCCTGTCCAGCGGCGAAACGGTGCGCACCCTGCTGATCCGCCATGGACTTCTGTCGACTGAACAGCTGGATAAAATCCTCGCCCCCGAAACCATGACCAGCCCTGGAATCCCGGGCAGCAAATAAACCCTGGCAGATCCTGTCTGGCAGGGATTGCCCGGCAGGTCTGCCTTCAAAACACACTGGAGGCCTTTCCCAATGTCGATGAACAACACCCCGATGGCCAACCGCCTGGCGATTTCCATTTTTGGCAAGCGCAATGCCGGCAAATCGTCCCTGATCAATGCGCTGACCGGGCAGAGCTTTGCCATCACGTCGCCCGTGGCCGGTACGACAACGGACCCGGTCCACAAAACGATGGAGTTGCTGCCGATCGGTCCGGTGGTGATTACCGACACAGCTGGACTTGATGACGTTGGCGAGCTGGGTGCCCTGCGCGTCGAAAAAACCTATGAAGTTTTGCGGAAGACGCATCTGGCAATTGTCGTTGTCAGCGCCGAGGAAGGCGTCACCGATTTCGAGCGTCATTTCCTGGCCGACCTGAAAAAGCGCCAGACCCCGACGGTGGTTGTGTTCAACAAGACCGACCTCAATCCGATGACTGAGGACCATTTCAAGGAACAAAAAAAATCTCTGGCCCTGCCCGCGGTCCGGGTCAGTGCTGCAACCGGTGAAGGCATCGGTGCCCTGAAGGAACTGATCATCGAAAACGCCCGTTTCGACGAGGAGGAGCTCGGCCTGGTCGGTGACCTCGTCCGTCCAGGCGAAATTGCTGTCCTGGTCACGCCGATCGACAAAGCCGCCCCGAAAGGCCGCCTGATCCTGCCCCAGCAGCAGGTGATCCGCGATTTGCTCGAAATCGACGCGATCGCCATGATCACCAAGGAGCACGAGCTCAAGCAGACTCTGGAAAGCCTCAAGCAGAAGCCGGCGATTGTGATCACCGACTCCCAGGCGTTTATGAAAGTGTCAGCCGACACGCCAACAGACATCCCGATGACGTCATTCTCGATCTTGTTTGCCCGCCAGAAGGGTGATCTCGCCCCGATGGTCGAGGGTCTGCGCCGGATCGAGCAGCTGACGCCGCAAGACAAGGTCCTGATCGTCGAGGGCTGCACCCACCACCGCCAGTCGGATGACATCGGCACGGTCAAGATCCCGCGCTGGATCCGCCAAATCGTCGGCGGCGATGTCCAGTTCGAATGGGCCTCCGGTGTGCAGTACCCGAAAAACATCGGTGATTACGCCGTGATTGTCCACTGTGGTGGCTGCATGCTCAACCGCAAGGAGATGCAGTACCGGATTGCCCTGGCGCGTGAGCACGGCGTCGCCATCACCAACTATGGCATGCTCATCGCCTACACCATGGGCATCCTGCCGCGGGCCCTGAAGCCCTTCCCGGCCGCCCTGCTCGCCCTCGATGATTAACCGAAGCGATAGCCGGTCATCGACAGGCTGCCGTATTGGCAGACCTCATTGAACGCAGTGATGGTGTCATCTGGCTGCGCTGCGCCCAGGATGTAGAGCAGCGGCCAATAATGATCCGGCGTCGGAATCGCCAGCCGGGCAGCGCCGGGGCTGAATGCTTCCGGATGCAGCAAGGCAGTATGATCGTGCTGGCGGATTTTTTCACCAACGGCCTGGTCAAAGTCATAAGCCCATGGTTCGCCGCCTTCGTTGGCGAAATCGACCCGGCGCAGATTATGGACGATGTTGCCGCTGCCCAGGATCAGGAAGCCCTCGTCCCGCAATGGCGCCAGCTGACGGCCCAGCTGGTAATGGAATTCCGGGCTGGCCGTGCGATCGATGCTGAGCTGGCAGACTGGGATATCTGCCTGTGGAAACAGATGCACCAGCACGGACCACGTCCCATGATCGATCCCCCAGTTGTTGTCAACCACACACCCCGCCAGTGCCTGGACGCGCTTGGCTAATCCGGGCGCACCCTGTACCGGATATTCCAGCTCGTACAGTTCTCGGGGAAATCCGTACATGTCATAGATCTGGCGCGGTTGTGCCTCATCATTGACCCACGTCCCCGGGGCATACCAATGGGCTGAAATGGCCAGGATCGCGCGCGGCCGGGGAATGGCCTGGCCCAGGGTGTGCCACGTACGGGTCAGGGGATTGTCCTCAATCGCATTCATCGGTGAACCGTGGCCGACAAATAATACAGGCATGCGCTGCATGGGAAACCTCCGATTCGAATGAGTCAGATCGAAATCTGACGGTCATTTCAATCATTTTTCTAAAGTTTAGCCAATCCAGCCAGCGGTGTCGGTAACAAGGGGGCTTTCGCCGCGATTGGGCTCTTTATCTAATTCCGTGAA
>DIGA01000022.1 GCA_002419365.1 Mageeibacillus sp. UBA5734
CCAGGTAGATGAGCAGGGCGGCAGCATACATGGGGTGGCGGATGATCCCATACAGACCGGTGTCGATCAGCTTCTGGCCGTCCTGGATCTCGATGATGCGCGAGGCATAGGAATTTTCCCGCATGACCTCGATGAACAGCGCATAACCCAGGATCATGATGATCACGGCCAGGATGACGAGCCAGAGCGGGACCTGCGACCAGCCAAAACGGTAGTCAAATCCTGGCAAGGTATAGGCGAGCAGGAAGAAGACCGCAGTGAATTTCATCAGGCTTTGCTGCTGCTTTTGCCGTTCTTTCAACTGCAGGCGTTTGCGCAGGAGCTCGGGATCTTTCTTGAGCAGGTAGACCATGGTGACGGACATCAGCACATAGAGCGTGATCAGAAAGAGCCAGCCATTGGGAAAGCGAAGCGTCCCGGCGGGCAGGAAAATCAGCACGCCCAGGACCAGCACCGAGAGCAGGGCTTTGATCACAGCCTGGACCAGAATCGGGCGTGAAGACATGGCTCGTGTTCACCCACTTTCGCTAAAAAAGCCTGAAGAAGCCTCGTATAAGTTGATTATAGACCTTTTTGCACAAAAAGGGACCCGGTCCCTTTTTCGGCAGGGTTTGCTATAATCAAAGCCAAAACCATGAGGAATTCAGGAATGGATACAATCAAGTTTTGTGCCCAGTGCGGAGCACCGCTCGAGGAACCCGATGCGAGATTTTGTCCGGAATGCGGTCAACCGGTTGACGATCTGGTTGAAATCGCGGCCGTTCCGACAGCCAGCGCCGGACCTCTGCAACGAGAACCCAGCACAGGCGCAGGGGCTCTTTTGCCTGAAAATCCACTGCGTCACAATCGGCTCAAGAAATTCCTTCTGCCGCTGCTGGTGGTTGTCGTCCTCATTTTAGCCGGTTTTGGCGTCAAATCGGTGTTTTTCAAAGGCCATGCCATTTCCTCGCCCGTGGTTTTTGCTGGCGGCCAGGTGTTTTACATCAATACCAATGATGACTACCAGCTTTACCGGATGAATCCGGACGGGTCCGGGAAAGAGAAAATGGATGGTTCGACAGCCTTCCGGTTGGTGGCAGATGGAGACTGGCTCTATTTCTCGGGGATGGAACTCTTTAAGATCAAATCGGATGGCTCAGAAAAGATCCAGCTGGACAATCTGTGGCTGGATGAACTGGCCGTGGGAAATGGCTGGCTCTATGCAGAGGAAGGCCAGAGTGACACCTCAGGCATCAGCCGGCGGCGGACTGACGGCAGCCAGAGCGAGTTTTTGAACGAGCACCAGATCACCAATCTGGTGCTCGATGGCGACAGTCTTTTCTATCGGAATGTCGATGACAACTATACCCTGTACCGGACAAAAATTGACGGCACAGACGAACAGCGTCTGGTTGATGACCAGCTGGATTATACCGGCCTGGCTGTGCAAGACGGCTGGGTCTATTATGCCAATGACAGTGACTCATCCAAGATATTCCGGGTCCGAGTCGATGGGACAGAGCGCACCCGGTTGGGTGATGATTACGCGTCTTATCTCACTGTTGCAGGGGAGTGGATCTATTACTCCAATGGCGATGATGGCGGCAAACTGTACCGGATCCGCACCGACGGCAGCAACCGGGAAAAATTGAACGATGTCCGGTCGATTTACATCAGCTGTGACGGGACCTATGCTTATTATGCCGAGGCAGATCATGGGGATCGTCTCAGTCAGGTGCGTGTACCATGACCAAGCGCAATGTGGAACAAGTCAAACTGGAGTTCAGCCTGCTGGTTATGCTCAGCGGAATCGGATGGGCCGGTTGATTTATCCGGCCAGCCCGGAGCTATTATCTTTCCTTGCGCAGGAAAGAACTCAGGAATGATCCGCCCTCCTGGTCTTGGTTCTCAGATCGGTGTGGATGTCAAAATTTCGATTAGATCCGTGAGGGATCGGATCCGCAGATCGGCCTGATCGAGCTCGCCCGGGGCGGCATAGCCGTAGGTGCAGCCGATCGTGAGCATGTGGTTGGCTCGTCCTGCGGAAATGTCGGAGGCGCGGTCGCCGATCATGGCATAAGGGCCCGGATACTGGGGTTTGAGCTGGGCCAGAATCGTGGCCTTGTCCTGGTAGCCGTAGCTTTCCGAAGCGATGAGCTGCTTGAAATAGCGGTCGAGGTGGAATTGCCTGTTGTGTGCGTCGAGATAGGCGTTCTTGCAATGGCTGACCAGGACCAGATTCAGGCCTTGCGCAGCCAGCGTTTGGAGCACGTTTTCAGTGTGTGGATAGAGGGCGGCCCGACCGTTCTGGACGGCCTGCAGCATATGGTCCGTGATGATTTGCGAAGCCTGGCGGGCGATGTCTGGCGCCAGATCGGGTCTGAAACGCTGCCACATGTCCGTGGGCGGCAGACCGATCCAGGGCTGGATCTCGCTGTCTGCCCAATCACGCGGTACGGCCAGACCTTGCTCAACCAGGAAGTACTGGGCGGCACGGAAAGCCGGCGCATAGATTTTCAGGCTGTTGTGGAGACAGCCATCATAGTCGAAGAAAAGGGTATGCGGCGGCTGGGATGCCCTCTCGAAATCCCAGCCGTCCGCTGCCTTGGGCACAAAGACATTCATGATGTGGGGCCAAAAACGCTTACAGGGCACCCATCAGGTTGCACATTTCGATTGCAGTGACGGCGGCATCAAAGCCCTTGTTGCCGGCTTTGGTGCCAGCCCGCTCGATCGCCTGGTCGATGTTGTCGGTGGTCAGGACGCCAAAAACGACGGGGAGGCCAGTCTGGAGCGAGACCTGGGCGACGCCTTTGGCGGCTTCGTTGGCGACGAAATCGAAATGGGGCGTCGAGCCGCGGATCACGGCGCCAAGGCAGATCACGGCGTCGTATTTGCCGGACTGGGCCATTTTCTGGGCGGCCAGGGGGATTTCGTAGGCTCCGGGCACCCAGACGAGATCGATGTTGGCCTCTGCGACGCCGTGGCGCTGCAAACCGTCGACCGCTCCGCCGATCAGCTTGCTGGTGATCAATTCGTTGAAACGGCCGGCGACAATGCCAAAGCGCTGCTTGCTGGTGGCGATCAGGTTGCCTTCGATAACTTTGATGGACATGGGGTGTTCCTCACTTTCATAATGGCCTGTGGCGGCCTGGGGATCAATGTGCTCGCTGGAGTGGGTTTGATTAATGATGCCAGTGGCCAAACAAATGGCCCATTTTCTCTTTTTTGGTCTGGAGATAGAATTTGTTTTCTTCGTGCGAAGGGATCTCGATCGGGACCCGCTCGACGATTTCGAGGTCAAAACCGGACAGGCCGCTGAGTTTGTGCGGGTTGTTGGTCATCAGCCGGATCTGGCGAATGCCGAGGTCGTGCAGGATCTGGGCACCCATGCCGTATTCGCGCGCATCGGCCGCAAAACCGAGGGATAGATTGGCTTCGACGGTATCCTGACCCTGGTCCTGGAGGGCATAGGCGCGGATCTTGTTGACCAGGCCGATGCCGCGACCTTCCTGGCGCAGGTACAGGACGGCGCCGCGGCCTTCGTGGGCAATTTTCTGCAGGGCAGCGTCGAGCTGCTCGCCACAGTCGCAGCGCAGGGAATGGAAAGCGTCACCGGTCAGGCATTCGGAATGAACCCGGACGAGGACGGGGGCTTCGCCAAAGGTCTCTTCGCCCATGCATAGCGCGACGTGGTGTTCGCCAGTCAGGGCGTTTTCAAAGGCGTGGATCGTGAAATCGCCCAATCGGGTCGGCAACTTGGCTGCTGCGGCATGGCTGACCATCCGTTTGTGGTCATGCTTGAGGCGCCAGACGATCAAGTCGGCGACCGTGATCAGGAGCAAGTTGTGCTTGTCACAGAAATCGACCAGCTGGGGTAGACGCGCCATGGTGCCGTCGTCATTCATGATTTCACAGATGGCGCCGGCGGGTTTGAGACCGGCCAGACGGGCCAGGTCGACGGCGGCTTCAGTGTGGCCGGCACGCTGGATGACGCCGCCCTCGCGGGCGATCAAGGGGAAGATATGGCCAGGCTTGACGAAGTCGTTGCTGGTCGCGGTTGGGTCGCAGAGCAGCTGGATGGTGGTCGAGCGCTCGTGGGCGGAGATGCCGGTGTGGACGGACTTGGCGTCGACGGTGACGGTGAAGGCGGTGCGCATGCTTTCCGAGTTGCGCTCGACCATCAGGGGCAGGTCGAGTTCCTGGGCTCGGGCAGCGGTAATCGGGGCACAGATCATGCCCTTGCCGTAGGTAGCCATGAAATTGATCGCCTCCGGCGTGGCCTTTTCGGCGGCCATCAGCAGGTCGCCTTCGTTTTCGCGGTTTTCGTCATCGACGACAACGATCATCTGGCCATTTTTGATCGCTGCGATGGCTTGTTCGATGGTGCTGAACATGGGCAGGTCCTCCTTCTTAAAATCCGTGCTCACGGAGAAATTCAAAACTGAGCCGGCTGGCTGGCTGGCTTCCGGCGGTCTGCTCAGGCGAGCCTGAACCACTTGCCAGGCCGAGCAGCTTTTCGACGTATTTGCCAATGACATCACATTCGATATTGACGAGATCGCCGGGCTGGTAGTGGCCGATGATTGTCTCGCTGGCGGAATGGGGAATGATCGAGACCGTAAAATCGTTGCTGCTGACGGCGGCGACGGTCAGGCTGACGCCATCCAGGGCGACGGATCCTTTGGCGACGATGTATTTGAGCAGCTCAGGGGCAGCCTGGATTTTGAACAGGATGGCATTTTGCTCCGGGCTGCGGCTCTGGATCGTGCCGGTGCCGTCGATGTGGCCGCTGACGATGTGACCACCGAGCCGGTCGGACAGACGCAGGGCACGTTCGAGGTTGACCGGGCTGCTGGGGCGGATCTCGCCCAGACTCGACCGACGCAATGTTTCGGGCATGACATCGGCGGCAAAGGTGCTTCCGGTCAGATCAACGGCAGTCAGGCAGATGCCGTTGACGGCGATGCTGTCGCCAATGCGAGTGCCTTCAAGAACCTTTCCCGCCTGGATGGTGAAGCGGATTTTTGCACCACTGTGCTGAATGGATTGGATGGTGCCAATTTCTTCGATGATGCCAGTAAACATCAGGTCGTCCTTTCCGGCGTGTTGCCAGTACTGGGTCCAGCCTGCTGCTGCGGCTGGCATCCAGGTTTTTGCGGGTATCCTTCGATCAGGAAATCGTCACCGACCGGCGTGATGGTCATGTCAGAGATGGGGATGGCATCGGTCAGGTGCTCGGTTCCTTCGCCGTGGAAGCAGGCGATTGAGTCGCTGCCACCGATGATTTTCGGGGCCATGAACAGCATGATCTTGTCCA
Source organism: Mageeibacillus sp. UBA5734 (assembly GCA_002419365.1). Lineage (GTDB taxonomy): Bacteria > Bacillota > Clostridia > Saccharofermentanales > UBA5734 > UBA5734. The sequence goes on from DIGA01000022.1 coordinate 5,300, forward strand.
CCAGGCCGGCGCGCAGGAAGGCTTCGTTGAGGCGTCCGCCACCTTCGAGCAGTATGCTGTCAATCCCCGACTCGCCGAGCTGGTCAATCAAGGCTTGCAGGTCCACCTGGCCTTCCGGACCGTCCAATATCAGCACCATGGCACCGGATTGTTGCAGCTGATTGGCGTGGAGTGGATCGATGGCGGATGTGGTCGCCACGATCACAGGCGCTTTCGAATCAGCATTGAACACGCGATGCTGCGGGGTGAGTCGACCTTTGCTGTCGACAATGATCCGGGCGGGGTCCATGTCCCTTTTGCCATGCAAACGGGTGGTCAGGGACGGATCATCCTGCAAAATGGTGTTGATGCCAACCAGGATCGCGGCTGTGCGACTGCGCCAGCGATGGACCAGCTTTCTCGACTGGGCACCGGAAATCCACTTCGACTCGCCCGTGTGGGTGGCGATTTTACCATCGATGCTGATGGCAGCCTTCAAAATAACAAATGGCTTGCCGGTTGTGATGTGCTTGATGAAGATCTCGTTGAGCTGGCGTGCTTCACGCTCGAGCACCCCGGTGGTCACCTCGATCCCAGCCGTGCGCAACGTCTGGATGCCGCGACCGGCGACGATCGGATTGGGGTCCTCCATGGCGATCACAACGCGAGCGAGTCGGCTTTCGACGATCAGGTCGGCACAGGGTGGGGTGCGGCCAAAATGGCTGCACGGCTCGAGATTGACATAGAGGGTGGCGCCGGTGAGGTCAATGCCCTGGCTTTGGGCTTGCTCGATGGCGGCACGTTCAGCGTGAGCCCGGCCAAGTGCGGCGTGATAGCCTTCGGTCAAAATTTCGCCGTCTCGGACGATGACACAACCGACCAGCGGATTCGGACGTGTGCGACCCCAGCCTTTTTCCGCCAGTTTCAAGGCCCGGCGCATCCATTTGACATCCTGAGTGATTTCCATGGTTTTTATTGAATCCCCTTTGGTTTCCGATCGAACTAAAAAATCCCTGAAGAGAAAATCTTCAGGGATTTGAATGCCGGAAAAAGGCAGGGATGCTGCATGCAATGACACTCACACGAAGCCATCTCGTTCTTCTCCCATCCAGACTCTACTGTCGGCTCCGGAAATGATCCGGATCTGCCTTTCGGCTCGCGGGCTTGACCGCCGGTAAGGATTTTCACCTATCCCTGAAGAACACCTATTCAGTTGATGGGGCTACTGTAGCACGGCGAAGGGCTGGTGTCAACAAAAGGGACCGGGTCCCGTTTTCGGCAGCTAGCTCGATCGGTGATTTTCTCGATTTTTCTCCAATTATCTTCGTATTTGCCCAGAAAAAGTATGAAATATTGAATTCTCGTTTCAATTACAAGGGGCCAAATGTGTGCGTGATGACTCATTTGGCCCCAAAAATGTATTCATTTATGACTGATGCATTGATCCAACTGCCTATGAGTTGAATCTGCCAAAAAACGGACCCGGTCCCCTTTCAGGCCAACTTCACCCAATTGCCGGTTTTAGCTGATTCGATGCAGGCACCGATGGTGCGGT
>DIGA01000099.1 GCA_002419365.1 Mageeibacillus sp. UBA5734
ATGATGATCACAGGGGTGCCCCGACCGGACTCGTGGATCAGGCCGGCCAGTTGCAGACCACTCATGCGTGGCATGCAGATATCCGTGATGACCAGATCCGGATTCTTGTCGAAATAAGCCTCGGCAGCCTCTTGTCCATCTTCACAGACAGCCACGACCTCAAAACCATACTTGGTAAAATCGATCATTTTCAAGATGGCGTCCCTGGCCAGTGCTTCGTCCTCGACGATCATCAGCTTGTACATCGTGTTTTCGGGCCTCGCAATCTGTCCTTTGGTGCTTAATGGCGGAGCACGGCATTGATCCGGCGATATTCACGCGGACTGTACTCCATTTTCTGCTTGAAGAAACGGGAAAAATAGAACTCATCGGCAAAACCGAGCTGGGCCGCGATCTGCTGGACCGTATCCTTCGTGAGCAGCAGCCCCAGTGAAGCGCGCTGGATCAGTCGGTCGGCGATGAACTGGTGCAACGTGATCCCGTTATCCCGGCGAAACTTGCGGCGAAAGGTTTCATAGGGCAGATCCAGATCTTCGCAAATCTGCTGGGTCGACAACCTGGCTGACAAATGTTGCTCGATATAAGCATAGACCAGCTTGTATTCGTTGGCTAGAGCCAGGCGATCACTGATGTCCGGCAGGCAGTCACGGAAAAAGCTGGCCAGCGTCTGGTAGACCAGCCCCTTGATCGCCAGGAGGTCCGGTAACTGGCCGCCCGAGTAGGCAGACAACAGTTGATGGAGCATGTCCGGTCGCAGGGGCAGGGCGAAACAACGGTTGATATTGTCCAGAATATCCATGTCACCATACCGGCAGGTGACATGGAAGTAGAACTTCTCGATCCGGCCATCGGTTCGAAGGTCGACCCGGGTCCGTGGCGGGATCAGGTACATGGTGCCAGGGATCAGGTCGATCCGGCCCAGGGGCGTATCGAGCCAGCCGCGGTCCGCCACCATGTAGTAAATCCGGGCAAAAGGCGAGTTCACACCATACTGGTTCCACTGCATGTTGCCAATAAAATAGCCGTGGTCCAGAAGCTCGATCGACAATTGATTGAGATGGCTCATCAGCAGATTATTGCGCGTGATCCCGCGGGAATCAGTTGTGAACTGGGCCCGGTTCTCAATCGGCTCATGCCGGGATATTTTCATCTCCATGACCTCCACCCTATTCCTGTTGCTTCATTATTTTACCAGATAATCCATGTTTTAAATTCTAAGCTGACATAGAATGAAGTTACAAGCAGAATTTTACTGCCACCCAGATTTCGTTTCACGGAGGTACCACCGATGCCGCAAACCAAAAATCCCCCTGTCAACAGAAACGTTGGCCGCATGCCGAAGATTGGCATCCGCCCCACCATTGACGGTCGCCGGATGGGCGTCCGTGAATCCCTCGAAGAACGCACCATGGCCATGGCTCGCCAGGCCGCTGACCTGATCACGAAGAATCTGCGCCATGCCAATGGCCTGCCGATCGAATGCGTCATTGCCGAGACCTGCATCGGTGGCGTTGCCGAAGCCGCGGCCTGCGAGGACCTTTTCGCCCGTGAAAATGTCACCGCCACCCTGACCGTCACACCGTGCTGGTGCTATGGCACCGAGACCATGGACATGAATCCCCTGACCATCAAGGCTGTCTGGGGATTCAATGGCACCGAGCGTCCTGGCGCCGTCTATCTGGCCGCTGTCATGGCCGCCCATGCCCAGCGCAAGCTGCCTGCTTTTTCCATCTACGGGCATGATGTCCAGGATGCCGACGATACGACTGTTCCAGCCGATGTCGCCGAGAAAATCCTCCTCTGGGCCAAGGCTGCCATCGCCGCTGGCATGATGAAGGGTAAATCCTACGTCAACATCGGCGGCCCCTGCATGGGCATCGCCGGGTCGGTCGTCGATCCCCAGATGTTGCAAGAGTATTTTGGCCTCCGGACCGAGTGGCTCGACCAGGTCGAGATCGAGCGCCGCATCGCCCGCGGCATTTACGATCCGGAAGAATTCGCCAAGGCCAAGGCCTGGCGCGAGGCTTACTGCAAAGAAGGATTTGACGTCAATGTCGGTAGTCCGTTTGCCCACACAGCCGAAGAAAAAGCAGCAGAATGGGATCGCGTCATCCAGCAGACCCTGATCATCCGCGACATCCTGATCGGCAACCCCAAGCTGGCCGAAATGGGTTATGGCGAAGAAGCCCTCGGTCGCAATGCGATCGCCGGCGGTGTCCAGGGGCAGCGCCAATGGACCGACCACTTCCCGAACCACGACTTCTCCGAAGCCATCCTGGGCTCCTCTTTCGATTGGAACGGCATCCGTGAGCCGATGGTCCTCGCCACCGAAAATGATGCCATGAACGCGATGGCCATGCTGCTCGGCCACCTGGTCAATGACTCGGCCTCAGTCTTTGCCGATGTCCGCACCTACTGGAGCCCGGACGCCATCGAACGGGTCACCGGCTGGAAACCCGAAGGCAAAGCCTCAGGCGGCCTGATCCACCTGATCAATTCCGGTGCTGCTGCCCTCGATGGCAGCGCTGCCATGCGCGATGCCGAGGGCAAAGCTGTCATGAAACCCTTCTGGGAAATGACCAGCGAAGACGCAGATGCCTGCCTGGCCGCCACCTCCTGGTGCCCGGCTGACGTTGGCTATTTCCGCGGCGGCGGCTTCTCCTCGATGTTCGAAACCAAGGCTGAAATGCCGGTCACCATGGTCCGGGTCAATAAGATTGAAGGACTTGGTCCGGTCCTGCAAATCGCCGAGGGCTACACGGTCGAGCTGCCGGAAGAACCCAGCCAGATTCTGCAGCAGCGCACCAGCCCGACCTGGCCGACCACCTGGTTTGCGCCCACCGTCACCGGCGAAGGCGCCTTCAAGGATGTCTACAGCGTCATGGCCAATTGGGGGGCCAACCATGGCTCCTTCAGCTACGGCCACATCGGCGCCAAACTGATCACCCTGGCCAGCATGCTGCGCATCCCGGTCGCCATGCACAATGTCCCAGCCGACAAGGTCTTCCGCCCACATGCCTGGTCTGCCTTCGGCACCGTCAGCTCTGAAAGCGCCGACTATCGCGCCTGCGAAACCTACGGTCCGCTCTTCGGTTGATCCTCAGTCCTTTGTCGACAACAGGTCAGACACTCACCTGTTTTCTCGAATTTTCTCCTCAGATGTCAAAACGCCGGGAATGTAGGGCCCGGCGTTTTGGCGTGCTTCGTACCTTCTTTCTCCTCAACGCAAAAAGGCCGGGTCGTTGTGCCCGGTCTTTTTGCGTTGTATGCCACTTGTCAGCCCAGATAGGTGTGTGCATCCTTGAGTTTGGCAATGATCGGGATGTGTTGCGGGCAAACCTGTTCGCAGGCACCGCATTCGACACAAAGTGAAGCGTCTTCGTGGTTTTTCACCAGCCAGGCATAGCTGCTCTGGCCGGACGCCAGATCCTCGATCATGAAGGCCTGGTTGTAAGCACGGAAGACGGCTGGAATCGCAACACCCGATGGACAGGGCAGGCAGTACTCACAGCCGGTACAGTCGACCTGGATCTTGCTCTGGTATAAGGCCCGGACCCGGTCCACCCTCGCTTCATCCTCGGCAGTCAGGCAGCCCGGCTTTGTGTCGGCAAAAATCCTGAGATTGTCCTCGAGCTGTTCCATCGTGCTGACGCCACTGAGGATGACTTTGACCTCCGGCCTGTTGGCCAGCCAGCGGAACGCCCAGTCCACACCGGACCGTTGCTCAGATGCCTCATCCCAGACCGCCTGGATGTCAGCCGGCACATGCGCTGCCAGAGCCCCACCCCGCAAGGGTTCCATGACAACGACCCCGATACCCCGGGCTGCAGCATACTCCAGTCCGGCAAGGCCAGCCTGGTAGTCCACATCAAGGATATTGAGCTGGATCTGGCACATATCCCAGGCATAGCTGTCAATGATCTCCTTGAAAAGCGGCAGCTGGTCATGGAAAGAGAAGGCCGCGTACCGGATCCGGCCGTCTGCCTTGGCCCGGTCGAGGAACTCCAGCACACCCAGATCACGCACCTTGCCCCACGTGCCCTGGTGCAGGGCATGCAGCAGATAGAAATCCACATGATCCGTCTGCAGTTTCTCAAGTTGCTGGTTTAACAGCCGGTCGAAATCATCGGCTGACTTGACTTCCCAGACCGGCAACTTGGTGGCAAGGAACACGCGCTCACGATAGCCATCCTGCAGAGCCTTGCCGACAACGAGCTCACTGTTGCCGCCATGGTAGGGATAGGCTGTGTCAATGTACGTGACGCCACCATCGATACCAGCCCGGATCATCCGGATCGCTTTGGCCTCATCGATCCGCGCGCTATCTGTCTGCCCGGCCTGCAAGGGCAGCCGCATGCAGCCAATACCGAAAATCGACGTTTTCAAACCTGATTGTTCCCACTGACGCATTTCCATGTCAGAAAACCTCCTCAAATCCAGCACAGAAATGAACCTGCCATTCCTTGCCAGCCGAATTTTGCTAGTCTACAATGACATCATACGACTGCAAGTCGACTTCAAGTCAACCCATAGCAGCAGATTCTTCGGACGATTGGCGGAACTTATGCGCGGGAAACTTTTCTACGAAACTGGCCAGCTCAAGTACGAAGGCGAATACAAGATGGGAGCCTCGGGTGCGATCCCCAATGGCCGCGGCATCAGCTACTATCCCGACGGCCAGCGCCATTTCGATGGCATTTTCAACGACTGGTCGATCGACATCGGCGTCGAATACTATCCCAATGGCCAGATCAAATTTGAAGGCATTTTCAACAAACGCCCGCGCGCCTACATCGGTCCACGCTATTATGCCAGCGGCGTTCTTTACCGCGATGACGGCAGCAAATGGTTTATTGGCACCTTCAATGTCTTAAAGCGCGGCCCGATCGAATCCCCGGTTGTCAAATTCCCCGACTGCTTTTACGACGGCATCGAATACACCGAAAATGGCCAGCTGATTTTCCATGTACCGTCGGATTTTATCAACTATGTGTATTGAAAATCAATCCCAATTCTTGCAGACATCAACCCAGGCAGTCGTATCCGCGTACGTTTGCAACTCTGCCAGCGTCAACTCGATCGCGCTGTTGTTGCTACCGCACGCAGGGAACACCGTTACGAAGCGCTGCAGCGACACATCCAGATAAACCGGGACACCTTCCGGGATCACAAAAGGGCAGACTCCGCCCACTTCATGCCCGGTCGCGGCAAGGACATGCTCAGCATCCAGCATTTTCGGTTTGATGCCAAACCGGGCCTTGAATTTCACGTTGTCGATCCGGGCATCACCAGCTGCAACCACCAAGACAACAGATTCTCCATTCAGAAATGACAGTGTCTTGGCGATCCGCTTGGCCTCACAGCCCAGTGCCTGGGCCGCCAGTTCGACGGTCGCACTCGACACGGGAAACTCGAGAATCCGGTCCGCAATCCCATGAGAGTTGAAAAAGTCACGTACACGTTCAATAGCCATGCTGCCAATTTTAGCGCAAAACACGTTTCCTTTCAGCAATTGGAGCATAAACAGCCGCTCAAGTTACCGATTTCGATTGAGTAGATCAGATAAACTAAAGTACAAAAGAACCTTCAAGATGGATGCTCAAGCAGAGCCAGGAGGTCCCTATGTCATTCACCTCGCTGCGAATCCGTTTCCTTTTCCCGATCACTCTGATTCTCTTCATCATCATATTAGCCGTGGGCGGCTGCGGCGGTCCGGGGACACAATCAACTACAACCAGTCCGTCCAACCTTGCAGAAACAACCCCCCTGCAGTCTTTCACACTGGCAGAGCTATCTACCTTTGATGGTCAGGATGGCCGCAAAGCCTACATCGCCGTCGATGGCATTGTCTACGATGTGACCTTGCTTGCCGAATGGGGCAACAAAATGCACGCCGGCAAATTTTCTGCAGGCAAGGACTATACGGAGGAGATCAAGGATGCCCCCCATGGCATCGACAAGCTCCTCAAGGCGGTCCAGATTGGCGTCATAGCAGAGTAGCTGCACATTTTTGCTCAACAACTACTTTTCTAGTGATCATTTCATGAGGAGGACTTCATGTACACGCTCGGCAGGTTCCTTGGTTATGTCATCGCTTTGGGTTATCTGTTAACGATCCTCAACTACTTTGTCAAATGGCTGAATCGGTCGGTCATGGCCCGGCGACCTAAAGAGGACAACGTGCGCAAGGTCTTTACCCGTTTCATGCGCTTCATTGTCAGCAACCATCGTCTGTTTGCGATCATCACCACGGTCGCTCTCTTTGCGCATTTCCTGGTCCAGTTCCAAAGCTGGGGCCTGTACCCAACCGGCGCCATAGCGGGTGCACTCCTTCTGGTTCAGGGCAGCCTGGGTGGTTTTGGCACCTATGTGAAAAAGAAAAAGCCTGGAGCTTGGTTGCTTATTCACCGCATGGTGGCCATTCTGCTCGGTTTGGCAATCGTGTTGCACGTGCTGACTGCAAGGTTCAGCTGATCCGTTTCTCCAGTTCTCTTTATAATCAGCCGGTCAAGACCTGTGATCTTTATCGATCATGGGTCTTATTTTCGTTTCCTACGTTTCAATCCCGAGTAAAATACTGTGATAAGATCACATTCGCAAACGTTTCCAAAGAAAAGGCAGGCTTCACAACCTGGAGATGGAACTGCGTTCGCCTAATTATTCGAACGAAAATGAGGTAACAAACATGAAAGTCCTGGTCATTGGCTGCACCCATGCTGGCACCGCTGCCATCGTCAACATCACAAACATGCATCCCGACGCTGAAATCACTGTTTATGAACGCAACGACAACATCTCTTTCTTGTCCTGCGGTATCGCCCTCTATGTTGGCGGCGTGGTCCAGGACGCTGGCGGCCTGTTTTACAATTCGCCGGAAAACCTGGCCAAGTCAGGCGTCACTACGCACATGAAGCATGATGTCCTGGCTGTCGACATCGCCCGCAAAATAGCCCACGTCAAGAACCTGGAAACAGGCGTGGAATTTTCCGACAGTTTCGACAAACTCGTCATTACGACCGGTTCCTGGCCGATCACCCCACGCATCCCCGGCATCGACCAGAAAAACATCCTCTTGTCCAAGAATTACAACCATGCCAAGACCATCATTGAGAAAACACCTGACGCTAAAAAAGTCGTCGTGGTCGGTGCAGGGTACATCGGCGTCGAACTCGTCGAAGCTTTCCGTGAAAACGGCAAGGAAGTCGTCCTGATTGATGCCCTACCCAGGGTCCTGAATAAATACCTCGACGCTGAATTCACCCGTGAAGTGGAGCAAACCCTGCAGGAACACCAGATCCTGCTCGCCCTTGGCGAGTGTGTGACCGAGTTTGAAGGCCAGGATGGCGCTGTCACTGCCGTCAAAACCGACAAAGGACGCTATGAAGCGGACCTTGTCATCCTCTGCATCGGCTTTCGTCCGAACACAGCCCTGTTCAAAGGCCAGCTCGACATGCTGCCCAATGGCGCCATTGTCGTCGACGAATACATGCACACCAGCCACCCGGACGTGCTGGCTGGTGGCGACTGCTGCGCAGTCCGTTACAACCCTACCGGCAAAACCGAATACATCCCGCTGGCCACCAATGCAGTCCGCATGGGTGTCTTGATCGCCCGCAACCTCAAGGATAAAGTGCTCGCCCATCGCGGCACCCAGGGTACCTCCGGCATCCGGATTTTTGATCTCAACATCGCGGCTACCGGTATGACCGAGCAGTCAGCCAAGGATGCCGGACTCGATGTCGCCACAACGACGGTTATCGACAACGAACGCCCGGAGTTCATGCCCACCTACAACCAGCTGCGCCTCAAGGTCGTCTACGAGAAGGGCAGCCGCCGCATCCTCGGCGCCCAAGTCCTGTCCAAAGCCGACCTGACCCAGTCGATGAACGCTGTCTCGGTGGCCATCCAAAGCAAGCTGACCATCGACGACCTCGCCCTGATGGACTTCTTCTTCCAGCCCCACTACAACAAACCTTGGAACTGGCTCAACGCCGCAGGACTCGCTGCCTTGTAAGCCAGAACCATCTGTTCCGTTACCTTGGCTCCATAGCGCCAGTACTAGCAAAGACTCCGTCCTTTACCCTATGGGTATTGGCGGAGTCTTTCATGTTGTTTTGTAATATGACCAAGTCATTTCATAGTAATACTGTATCTTTCATGTAAATAAATTGACATTTCGACCCTTTACAATGAAATCATTACAGCATGTCAAATAGGTAAGTTAGATAAAAAACCGGGTCAGGATTGAAAACCGAATCAATCCGGAAAGGGATGGTTGGTCATGGATAGTACGGTTATGATTTTGCAAGCTGGCTGCATTTCAATTTTTATCCTGTGTGGGTTTACGGTCTGGTATTTGATCAAGACGATGGTCCTTTAAAAAAGGGCAGATCAAAAAAGCAATCCAAAGCTTTAAGCATCAGGCCGTCCCTGCAGAGGCGGCTTTTTAGCTGTCATTCAGCGGCCGCGCCCGCCAAAGCCACGGTTGGCAGATCGTGCCGAGCGATTGCCACGCGTCACATTGTCATTGCCATTCTTACCAAAATCACCCGTTCCGGCAGTACCGCCAAGCCCGACGCGTTCATCGAGTCGCTCAAAGGCGGCCAGGTGCTTTTCCGAGGCTCGCATCAGGTTTTCAAAGACCAGGCGGATATCATCCGGCAGGTCCTGGCCGAGGAATTTTTCATACATGGCGATGTTCTTGACTTCAGCGGTCACGCCAATGGCGTAGGTTTCGGCGAGTGTGGCTGGCAGTTCAAATCCAGCGGGATCGGGCTGGGCCGGCCTGGCGACATCATAGGCATCGAGCAACGGCATCAGGGCCGCGATGTGGTTATCTTCCGCCTTTTCGATGTTGCTGTACACGCGCACGGTGCCAAATGCATCCTGGATCGCAGCGTATTCGGCTTTGGCGTTGTATTCATCCTGGATCGCATAGGTCAGCATGTCTTCGATCGTGTAGGATGTATCGGCATCAGCAGCGGCAGCGCCGGTCAATTCTGCGGCGGAGACCGCCATGCCGAAAGCACCGGTCAAGGCAAGGCTCAGGGATAAAGCTGTCGTTATCTTGGCAAAATTTTTCATGGTTATGACTCCTTTCAAGGCTGGTCTGGTGTCCAGATCCGGCCGATCCGTACTGTGTTGTGCGAGATCTTATGGTCTTAGCTTAAGCCCCAATTGTCAGGGAAATGTGTGGGAATCTGCAAATCTTTGTGTGGAAGATACGCTCACCATTTGCATCATGAGTACGCCCGATTGACACCTGACAGGCCGCAAGCCTTACATTCATGCTACACTTGAAGCAGGCAGGACAGAGAACCCTACATGGCCAAGTCTGCCCAGATTGAATGTTCGGAGGAAGCGCGTGCGGCACGAGGCCTGGTACAGACTGGACAATGTAGCCAAGATTTACCCCGTCCTGGCTCGTTCGCGTCATTTGACGATGTTCCGCCTGTCTGCAACCCTGACCATCCCTGTCGATCCGGTCATATTGCAGCAGGCATTGGACCAGACACTGGAACGCCTGCCATTTTTTGCTGTCCGGTTGCGCCGGGGCCTATTCTGGTATTATTTCGAAGCCAACCCACATCCGGCCAGGATTGAGGAAGATGTGCGCCAGCCCTTGCGCCCCCTGCTGCCGGGGGAGCACGATGGTTACTTGCTCTCTGTCCGCTACACAGACCGCCGGATTGCGGTCGATTTTTTCCACGCGCTGACCGATGGCACCGGTGGAACGGTTTTTATGAAAACACTGGTAGCCTGTTACTTGAATCTGGCCGGTCATCCCGTCAAACCAGATCCTGCCCACGGCATCCTGGACTGCCACACCCCTTTCGAACCGGCAGAGATGGAGGATGCCTACAAGCGCTATGCCAAGTTCCACAAAGCCCATCGCCCGAGCTTATCCCGTGCTTTCCAGCTCCAGGGAACCCTGAAGCCTGGCCATCATTTCCAGATCATCAGTGGAACCATGCCTGTCGAAGCTCTGAGCCGTGCTGCAAAAGCCCACAGAGTCTCAGTCACAGAGCTTCTGGTCGGCGTTGCGATGTTCCAGATCTACCGGCTGCAGCAAAAAGGTGGATTTAAGATCGATGCTCCGGTCCGGATCTCGGTGCCCATCAATATGCGGCGCTTCTTCCCCAGCCAGACCTTGCGCAATTTCTTCCTCTACGCTTTGCCTGGAATCGAGCCTGCCTATGGCGATTACTCGTTTGATGAGATCCTGCAGGCCGTTCACCACTTCATGCGCTATACGGTCAATGAAAAATATCTCAATGCCATGATGGCAGCCAATGTGATGCCGGAAAACAACTGGCTGATCAGGATCAGTCCCCTGATCCTGAAGAACGCGATTTTGCGCCTGGTCTATGCGGCCACTGGCGAAGCGAGTTTTTCTGCCACCTTTTCCAATCTGGGCGTCCAGAATCTGCCACCAGATCTGGCGCGGTGGATCGATCATCTGGATTTCCTGCTCGGACCTTCGCGCTGCACACCAGTCAATGGTGCCGTGGTCAGCTGCAATGGCCAGGTCGTGGTCAACCTGACCAGTACGATCGCCGAAACGGATTTCCAGCGTGAGTTTTTCCGCCATCTGGTCCGGTTGGGTGTTCCAGTCCGGATCGCCAGCAACCTCAATTAACCGTTCCGGTGACATTCAGGAGGAAACCGTACCATGTCCTATTGTGTCAATTGTGGTGTCGAACTGGCGCCATCAGAAAAGAATTGCCCCCTCTGCGGTGTGGAGGTCATCAACCCCGCCCAGCCAGCGCCGGAAAAACCCTGGCAGCCCTATCCGCACCGGGATGATCCAGTCATTGCCCAGATGAACCGTCGCTTCATCGCCGCGATGATCACCATTGCCCTGACGTTCCCGATGGCCATCTGTCTGGCGATCGACTATACCTATTCCGGACAGCTGGGCTGGAGTCTTTTCGTTGCTGGTGCACTAAGCATGCTCTGGTGCTGGCTGGCGCCAGCATTTCTCTATAAAAAGCCACTCTTTTTGCCCGTCATGCTGCCGATCAGTGGCAGCTTGCTCGGTTTCCTCTATCTGGTCGAATATTTGACAGCTCCGGCTGTGCGCTGGTTTGTCCCCCTGGCCATGCCACTGGTCCTGCTTCTGACGGTTCTTGCTGGTGCTGTCACCCTCTTGGCCCGGCATCAAGTGATCCGTGGTTTTGCCGTCCCGGCAGCCATTCTGATCGCCGCCGGACTGATGGCAGCTGGTACGGATCTTTTGATCACCCTGATGCATGAGCAGCGCTGGATACTATCCTGGTCCTGGTTTGTGCTCCTGCCCAGTCTGGCTGCAGCAGCGATTTTCCTGCTCATCGCCCGCCGGCAAAAAATGCGGACCGAAATTCTGAAACGATTGCATATCTGACAAGGAGTTGTCATGCCAAAAAAGTTCCCTCTCTTTCCACTGGCCAAAGCGGTTAATTTCCGGATCGGCGGCAGTCTGGCCGAAGGTCTGCAGGCCTTGCTGAAAAGCCGAATTGAAGGGGCCTATCAGGTTTTACCCGTCTGGGGACCAGAAGAAATCCAGCAGCAGCCAGCCCGGGAACGGGTCAAATTGTATTATTTCCCGGCCGATGCCCAGAAACCATTCGCCCTGGTCTGTCCGGGTGGAGCATACGCCCGTGTCGCACGCGTCCGGGAAGGTTTCCCGACAGCTGCGGCCTTGAACCAGGCTGGACATCCCGCCTTCGTCCTGGTCTACCGGACCGGCCTTGCCGCCCGTCATCCAGCCCCGCTGGATGATGTCGCCCAAGCCATCCGCCTGATCCGGCAGCAGGCAAGCACATTAGGGTTGCACAATCTCGCTTACTCCATCTGGGGTTACTCCGCAGGCGGGCATCTGGCCCTGAGCTGGGGGGCAAACCATCTGGGAGCGCCGGCCTATCACCTGCCCAAGCCCTCGGCCATCATCGCTGCCTATCCGGTCGTCAATATGGGCGAGCACGCTCACGCTTTGAGCCGGGCACTCCTTCTGGGCCGAAACCCCAGTGATGAGACGATCGTAGCCCACTCGATCGAACAGCAGATCAGCCCGGATTACCCGCCCACCTATGTCTGGCACTGCACCGGAGACCCCGTCGTTTCCATCATCAACAGCGACCGCCTGGTCGAAGTGCTCGATCTGGCAGGCATCCCCTGCCAATACAAAGTTGTCCCCGGCGTTGCACACGGCTGGGGGATCGGTCATGGCACGGCTGCAGAAGGCTGGTTTGACGAAGCCCTGGCGTTCTGGCATAAAAGGGACCCGGTCCGAAATTGAAAAGGACCCGCTTCAAAAACCTTTCGTTTCGAAACAGACCCTTTCAATATCCGGACAAGGTTTTTTTATTTCGCGTTGTCGATCGCTGATTTGAGCGCAGCCTCAACCTCATCCGCCACAACAACCAAACTGGCGTTATCAATCAATCCTATCAAGGCACTCGGTCTTGGCAGGGCCAGATGAACCTCCCCCGACTGTTCGAAAACGACTATTTTGCAGGGCAGGAAAGCGCCCACCTCGATCTGAGTTTCCAGAGCCTTTTTTGCTTGTTTCGGGTTGCACACCTCCAGAATCTGGATATTATCTGCAAATTCCAGCCCCTTTTCATGCAGTTTATCCCGCAGATTGAGCTCCCACAAAACACCGAAGCTGACAGCACCCAAACTCGCCTTGAGATCCGCCACAGCCTGGTCAAAAGATTTATCCGTCACCACATCATAAAGTATATTCATTGTAATCCTCCAAAATATCCAAATTAATAACCGACAGACAGATCCGGCAAACACGCACAGCCGCTAGGCTATAACTTGACTTTAGCACACCCAGTATATCCTGCTGTCACCTGCGGCACTGGTGTGCCGATTTTGGGACGGCGTACCTTTTGCAAATCGATATCGGTTTTCGATATCAGGACCGGGTCTCTTTTTCTTCAATTCGTTACCGCCTGTGGTATCCTTCCCCTGCTATACTTGGTTGTGTGACAAGGAGGGCTTTTTATGAAACCGATTGTCCCTTATTTGTGGTTTGACCATCAGGCTGAAGCGGCTGTGGATCTATATACCCATACGTTCCTGCACTCGCATGTGGTGTCGAACAGTTTGTACACGGCGTCGGGGGCTGAAGTCTCAGGCCGGCCAGAGGGTTCACTGCTTTCGATCGATTTCGTCATCGCAGGTCAGTCCATGGTTGCACTCAATGGCGGTCCTGTTTACGCGTTCACGCCGGCCAATTCCTTTTATGTCCACTGTGCCTTTGCCGAGGAGGTCGACCGGATCTATGAAAAATTGTCAGCCGGCGGCGAGGTCCTGATGGAACTGGGGCATTATCCATTCAGCCCCCGTTTTGCCTGGGTCAGGGATCCGTTTGGTGTCAGCTGGCAGATCATGCAATCGGACCAGCCATGCCAGATTGTGCCCGGTTTCCTGTTCACCGGGCCGCATATCGGGCAGGCTGAATCTGCCATTCGGCACTATGTCGCCACGATTCCTCATTCAGCTCTTCAGACCATGGAGAAAAGCCCGGACGGCCTGGTCCAGTATGCGACCTTCACACTCAATGGACAGACCTTTGCCGCGACAGAGAGTCACTTCGATCATGGCTTTGACTTTTCGCCAGCCATCTCTTACCTGCTCAGCTGCGAAACCGAAGACGAATTCGAGTCGATCTGGGTCGCCTTCACAGACGAAACAAGCAATCCCCAGTGCGGCTGGGTGACGGACCGGTTCGGCATTACGTGGCAGATCGTGCCGGAAGCCTTGTTCGCCCTGGTCAATTGTGATGACGAGACCCGACGCGAACGGGTGCTCAAGGCGCTATACACGATGAAAAAAATCAACTTGCCGATCTTGAAACAGGTCTTTCACGGAAATGTTCTTTGAAGAGGAAAGTTCATATGACCATACACGTCCCCCAAATCGAACCCAAAACCATCCGCTGGGGAATCATCGGCTGCGGTGATGTCACCGAGGTCAAAAGCGGCCCGGCCTTCCAGAAAGCGGCGCATTCCGAGCTCATCGCCGTCATGCGCCGCAACGGTGTACTCGCCCGTGACTATGCTGAGCGTCATGGCGTGCCGCGCTGGTATGACCAGGCCGATGACTTGATCCAAGATCCGGATGTCGACGCCATTTACATTGCCACACCGCCTGTACACCATAAGCCTTACGCGCTCAAGGTCGCAGCTGCTGGAAAACCGGTTTATGTCGAAAAGCCGATGGCCCTGAACGGGCCAGAATGTGATGATATGATCCAGGCCTGCCAGACGGCTGGTGTCCCCCTTTTCGTGGCCTATTACCGGCGCGCCTTGCCCCGGTTCCTGAAAATCAAGGAGTTGCTGGAAAGCGGAGCGATCGGCGAAGTCCGCCTGGTCACGACCCAGTATCTGCGCCCTGCCCTGACCGGCGAAAAGCGCGATCCACAGCACAACTGGCGCATCGATCCCAAGCTTTCCGGCGGCGGTCTCCTGCTTGATGTCGGCAGCCACACCCTGGACATTCTGGACTTTCTACTTGGCCCCGTGCGCAGTGTGCAAGGCCAGGCAAGCAGCCTGGGCCACCTATATCCTGCAGAAGACACAGTCACAGGCCTGTTCACCTATGAATCCGGTGTCCACGGGGTTGCCAGCTGGTGTTTTGCCGCCGCCACAGCCGAGGATCGCAATGAAATCATCGGCAGCCAGGGCAAGCTCAGCTTTGCGACATTTGGCGATGATCCCATCGAACTGGTGAGCGCGGGTACCAAACAACTGTTTGAAATCGAAAACCCCCTGCATATCCAGCAGCCCTTGATCCAGAGCATCGTCAATGAACTGAATGGCGGCTCAACCTGCCCCAGCACAGGCATCACAGCTGCCCGCACCAGCCGGGTCATGGACACCCTGCTCACGGATTTTGGCAGTGCACATTGAAGGGATTTGAGTGGATCGATTCTGATTGAAAATCGGTGCAAAATGAAAGGAGGCCACCCGTGGCAGGTGGCCTCCTCATCTGTGACGAGAGGTTCGTGCTCCCTCCAGTCACTTGGGAAAGGTATAAAAAGAGCTCCAGCGAACCTGTCAGATTTCTCATTTCACGTCGTGTACCCTTTTCGCGAGCCTTGGCCTGATGTTTGTTATACGTCGTTTTGATTGACTCAGTTGCCCATCTGGCTTCTTTTTAATCATCATTGATCGTATTTTTTAGATCAGGTTGTGACTTGTAAATACTTTCGTATTCCCTGAATCACTTTTCGCTTTCCAAATCTTTCGATTTGGCGGTACTCCGTTGGGTGAGAGTCTTCTTTGGAATTCCCTGGAGCTTGATTTAATTATAGCACTCTGCGACAAATAGGCAAGTCTTTTTTATGAATATTGCGTAAACTCGTCATGAATAATCTGGGGCACGCGAATAGACATCCAAAGGCCTTTCTCGTCTTGCCTGGGATGTTCGGGAATGCTGCTGAAGCCTCGATGCAGGCCCAGTTTGGCGCAGACAGCGAGGGCCAGGGCATCCAGTACATCAGCAGTCAGTCGGCTGAGGCGGGGATTAGCCGCTGCCTGGGCCAGAACATCCTGTGTCTGGGGTTCACAAGCCAAGAGAAGCTCGATCCGTTCCTGCTGGCCACTGGCTGTGTGTTTGCTCGCAAGGGGAATGAAAGACCTGCCTTGGCCGTTCAGGTAGGCAAAACACAACTCTGGATGGCTTTCCCAGATTTTATCGCGGGCTTGCGGCTGTATTTCCAAAAAGCCGTCCACCTCACGGATGGCAGCGCACAGCGCATAGGACTGGCGACTCAAACCCCGCCCCAGGATCTCCCGATTCACCGCATGAGCCGTAGTGTAATCACTGGCGTAGACAGCTTGACGGCAGGGCACTGAAAACAGGGTGGCGGTCCGGCCGGGCAAGTGCAGGCGGGCTTCCGGTTCAGGTCGACTGTCAGCCGGACCAGACGGCAAACCAATCGGCATGTCCAGAAGCAGATAGTCCGCTGTCTGGCCGCGTGCCCAGACTTCAGCAATCGACTGGGACCAGTTGACGTCAGCGATCTTGTCAGTCAGACACACCGACACCCAACCCGTACGGCAACCATCCACACCGACCACCTGCCAGGCAGGTCTCGTCAGCTCGAGATCAGAAAAAAGGTCCAGGAACTCCATTTCGACTGCTGCAAAATCACGCTGGGAGAAATCATGGTCCCGTTCGACCACAGGTGGACTGGCAAAAAACTGGATGCCACGCAGGGCCATGAATTCATGGTGCAGCAAAGCATCGTCGATCGTTCGCACTTGCTCTTTTTCCTGCTCGCTGAGATCGTCGAGACCGTATTTGGCATAGATCAATCCCTGCAGGGCAGCTTCGACAACCGCATAGCCCCCCAGCTGCTTTTTCACCGGCCGGGTCAGGTCCGACAGATAACTCTCGCTGGCATCATGGAGCAGGCAAGCCAGCTGGACTCGCCGGGAGTATTCTCTGGCTCTTGCCTCCAGGCAGCAGTTGATCGAATGCTGCGCGATCGAATAAAACGTCCGGATATGGCCATTGGCACGTGTCATCAGAGACAGGGCATGGGCAATGTCGACGATCTGGATATCGGAATATCGAGCTTGGAACGGATTGAAACGGATGCCGGAAATCGTCAGGATTTCATGCGCCATGCGTCTACCGCCTTTCCATTTGCCCTGTTGCTTTGCAGGTGGCTGGTCTCGCGAATCACGAGCTCCACTGGCAGGATCCTGGCCTTCAGTGGTTGGTCCTTGCCCTCGACCAGATCTGCCACGATGGCAGCCGCCATCGTGCCAATCGCGGTGATCGGCTGGCCGATTGTGGTCAAAGCCGGGGTCATCAATTGGCTTAGATAGATGTTGTCAAATCCTACGACCTGGATCTGGTCCGGTATCGGAATTTTCTGTGCAGCCAGAACTTTGACCACCGAAAGAGCGACAACATCGTTGGCAGCCAGGATGCCATCCACATCGGGGAAATGCTCAAGCAGCTGCTGGGTTTTCAAAAGACCATCTGCAAAATCAAAATCGCAGGCGACTTCACGAGGCTCCAGACCTTGTTCCCGGCAGACATCGCGATAGCCTTGCAAGCGCTTGGCCGCAGAAGTGTACTTTTTCGGACCACACATCATCACGATCCGCCGGCAGCCGCACTGAACGAGGTGTTCGGTTGCCAGTCGGCCGCCCTGGTAATGGTCAGCCCGCACGCTGTAGGCGTTTGTTTCCTTGCTCGGAGCCCGGTCCAGAATCACCATCGGCACCGGGCAGGCCTGGATCAGGGCATCCATCTCTTCATGCGTCGTCGTGATGATGATACCATCGGCATTCATCCGCTCCAGCATATCGATGTAGGCTTCCTCCTTGGCTGGATCCTCATCTGAGTTACACAAGATCAGTTTGTACCCACGCCGGAATGATTCGTCTTCGATGGCCCGGGCCAGTTCTGTGAAAAAAGGATTGGCAATCGTCGGAACGATGCAGCCAATGATGCGTGAAGATCGTTTGCTCAGGGAGCGGGCAACTTCATTAGGCCGGTAACCGGTCTCGCGGATCACCTTGAGCACACGCGCTTCTGTCTGCGGATCGACAGCGGCAGTCCCGTTGAGCACACGCGAGACAGTCGCGGGTGATACATGAGCCTGGCGGGCAATTTCCCTGATGGTTGCCATATGAGTATCGTGCTCCTTCTCTGAGGCTGGCTGAAACCGTTTTCAACTTCCATTGTGTCTGGCAAAGCCGCTAGCTGTCAATTCAAACGAGTAAAAAAAGCTCATCCGCGAAAAAAGAGCGCCCGGATGTGCCGGACGCCCTTTTCTGGTTGGACACGAAAGTCAGATGACTCCCTGCAATTACTTTTTAGTCACCAGTTCAACCGGAACCGGAATGCTCGCTTCGATGGCTTCGCCGGAGAGGTGCTTGATGGCATATTCGACGGCCATCTCACCCATGAGTCCAGGCTGCTGGGCAACGGTTGCGGCCATTTTGCCTTCCTCGACGGCTTTGAGGGCATCGTCCGTGGCGTCAAAGCCGATCACAACCATAGCGGTCTTGCGGTTTTCGGCAGCAACCACAGCACCCAGGGCCATTTCATCGTTGTGGGCGAAGACGCCCTTGAGATCCGGGGTGGCCTGGAGCATGTTTTCCATGACAGTCACGCCTTCAGCGCGGTTGAAATTGGCAGTCTGCTTGGCAGCGACATCGAGCTTGCCGTCGACGGCCAGATGGAAACCGGCACCACGGTCATTGGTCGCTGAAGCACCGGGAACGCCTTCCAGTTCTGCGACTTTGGCGCCTTCACCAACCAGGCTGATCAGATATTCGCCTGCCAGCTTGGCTCCGAGGACATTGTCAGAGGCAATGTGGGAAACCACGGTGGCGCCATCGACGCTGCGGTCGACGGAAATAACCGGGATGCCTGCATCGCTGGCGGTCTTGACCGATGCTGCAGCAGCCTTGGAATCAACCGGGTTGATGATGATCAGGTCGACACCCTGGACGAGGAAGTTTTCGATGGTTGAAGCCTGCTTGGCCGTGTCATCACTGGCATCAACGACCAGCAGCTCGGCACCCAGGGCCTGGGCCTTGGCGGTCGCAGCTTCCGTCATCGTGACAAAGAACGGATTGTTCAAGGTCGATACAGAGAAGCCGATTTTGAAGGACTTGGTGGCAGGTGCGGATGTTTCAGCAGCTGAGCTGGCGGCTGTGGTCGGGGCCTGGGTCGGGGCAGCGGTAGTCTGGCTGGCTGCGCAGGCGCCAAGACCGATGACGAGGGTGAGCATGAGAACGATTGCGAGCAGTTTTTTCATGGGACTCTCTCCTTTTTAGTTTGGAATGTTGGTCTGCTTGTTTGGGGCTTGTCTGTGAAGACGGCGGATGCAACTGGATCGGCGGTGAACGGTGGTCCGGATTGGCAGGTTTTGTCTTTAGAAAATGACCCCGGCATGGAGGATGATGTTGGCATAGGGGGTGGCTTCACCCGTGCGGATGATCGCCCGGCAGGATCGCGTCTGATGCTTGAATTGGTCATGACTGGTCCATTCAACCGGGACATCGGGCAGTAGTTGGCGGATCTGGCTCAAGACCACTGGATTGGCGGATTCGATCTCCCGGGCCAGGGTGATTTTTTCAATCTCCATGTCTGCCAGAAGAGTCGTCAAGGTCTCAAGAAAAGAAGGGCTGCCCAGTTTCAAGGCCAGATCGATGGTTTCGATACCCGGTGGCGAGGGCAAGCCGCAGTCGGCGATGCAAAGGCTATCCGTGTGGCGAAGCTCACCCAGGACGCGGTTGATGGAACTGTTTAAGGGACCGGTTTTTTTCACAGCAGGCACTCCTCAGGTTTGAACCAGAATCTAATCGCTACTTGCAAGCCAAAAGGCAGTGAATCTTGTACGCGTGATTGAATTTATTGGTGATCAAGACAGCCTTGCCGTGACTTCAGCCAAGGTTGGCATGCCCCCCTGGGCACCGAATTTTTCCGTGCTCAGACCTGCGGCGCAATTGGCAAATTCCAATGCTTTTTCAAGAACCATGCCTTGTGACCAGGCATAAGCGAACGCGGCATTGAAGGTATCACCCGCACCTGTCGTATCAACAACTGTCGCCGGGCTGGCTGGGATCTGGTGGACTTCACTGTTCCGGGTGGCATAACTGGCCCCGGCAGAGCCTTGCGTGATGATGAGTTTCTCCGGGTAGCGGCGTAGCAGATCACGATAATCCCCCTGGTCAGCAAAGACGATGGCCGCTTCATGTTCGTTGGGCGTGATGAACGTCAATTTTTCAATCAAGTCAGCAGACAATTCCTGGGCAGGAGCCGGATTCAACAGAACGGCAATGCCGGCCCGATGGCAAAGATCAATCACATAGGCGGCAGTATCGAGTGGGATTTCCAGCTGCAGGATGACCAGCTGGGAATTGAGCAGTTCATCCTGGATCGATTCGATGTAGGGGCGATCGACCAGGCCATTGGCACCGGGTACGACAACAATCGAGTTGTCGCCATCTCCGACTGTGATCATGGCCACACCTGTCGTCTCCCCCTGAAGCGTGCGGACTTGGGTGGCCTTGACCCCATTTGCTGCCAGGTTGCGAATCAGCTGGCGACCGAAATCATCTTCACCGACACAGCCGAACATGCTCACATCTGCGCCGAGGCGTCCCAGGGCAACAGCCTGGTTGGCCCCTTTGCCGCCGGGAACGAAATGCAGCGCCTGGCCAGAAATCGTCTCACCTTTGAGCGGAATCCGTGGTGCGGTCACGACCATGTCCATGTTCAGACTTCCTACAACTGCGATTTTCATAAGTGGCTCCTCGTCTTGTCTGAGTGCAAAAGCTCTGTTGATTGTTTGTCCGTCTCGTGAAACCGGTTTCACATCCGGTAAAAAAATAGCCGCGCGTGGGTGTATATCTGTTTATAACCGGTGTGCACCGTCAGAAGGACTGGTGTCTGATGTTTGGCGAACTCGGCTTGAAACCGGTTTCATGTTTTCATGATAGCGCGCGATTCCTCCCTTGTCAAGAGGTCTCTTTGCCAGGCTCTTGACTTGAATGGCTGGTTCATTGCTTATTTCCGTGATGTTACCGTGAAAAGCAATGAAAAATGCAACCTGACTTCCCATTATTGACCGTCCTGGAACCGAGGATGTCAGTGGCATGGTTTGTTGTCAGATGATTCTGTGAAGCGGGATACTTTCGGAGGAAATGTTCCGTCCAAGGTGCCAGACCTGCGACCAGGGGTGGCACTTATAGCGGAATATTCACGAATTGGGGTCGGAGGCGACGCGAGGGGCGGCCCTTTTTGCGGATCATTCACGATTGGGCGCCAGACTTACGGCCAAGTCTTGCCCTTTATGCGGAATGTTCACGATTTGGGGTCGGTCCACTTATTGGGAAAATTTGGAATGCGCTTGTGCAGCTTACAGCCGCTGCAGGTTGACGCCTCATCGAA
>DIGA01000075.1 GCA_002419365.1 Mageeibacillus sp. UBA5734
CTGGCCGATATCGGCGACGAGCAGAGCATCGAGCAGGACCTCTCGACGTTCTCATCACACATGCGCAACATCATCCAGATCACCGAGAAAGCCCAGCCCAGAACCCTGGTGCTGGTTGACGAACTCGGCTCCGGGACCGATCCATCGGAAGGTGCCGCCCTGGCGATTTCGATCCTCGACTATCTGCGCAACCATGGCTGCCGGACGGTAGCGACCACCCATTACAAGGAACTCAAAGGCTACGCCCTGAATACACCAGGCGTGGAAAATGCCTGCTGCGAATTCGACAGCGAAACCTTGCGCCCGACGTATCGCTTGCTGATCGGTGTGCCCGGTGTCAGTAACGCCTTTGCCATTTCCAGTCGCCTCGGCCTGTCGGATGAAATCATCGGGCAGGCCAAGTCACTCCTGTCTGACGAGGGCATTCGCTTTGAAGAATTGGTCAGTGCGATCGAAAAGAGCCGGGTCGAAGCCGATCGTATGCGCGATGAAGTGACCCGGCTGCGTGAGCAGGCCCGCGAGGAGCAGCAACGGCTCGAACGCGAACGGCTCACCTGGCAGGAAAAATCGAAGGCGATCGTCCAGCAGGCTCGCGAGGAAGCCCGTGAGCTCTATGAAATGGCCCAGCTCGAAATCGAGGAACTCCTCGAGCAGACCAGAAAAGCCATGAATGAACAGGATGTCTTTGCCCGCCATCATGCCGTCAGCGCCGGCCGCCAGAAAGCGCGCAGCGGCCGCAGCCGGATCGAAGGTGAAATCGGCCGGGCGACTCTGTCAGCCGGGGCAGGGAAGCGGCCAGACCGGCTCGAGGTCGGCCAGACCTATTATGCGCCTGCTCTGGAAATGACCGGCAAGCTGGTTGAAGGACCTGATAACCGCGGCCAGTGCATCCTGCAAAGCGGCGCAATGAAAGTCAGCGTCCCAGCCGAAGGATTGCGGGTGCCGGGAGCGGAGCCGACTGAATCAGCCGACTGGCATGGAACAGGCCGCTCAGGAACAGGAACCAGATCCGGTCGAGGGGGCGCCGTTCGTGCGGGCAGAACGGGCGGCAAACCGGGCAAAGACCGTGGCGATCAAGTCCGATCTGGTCCGTCGCAGGGCAAGCTGACCCTGAACCGCACCCTGACCATGTCCACGGAAATCCAGCTGCTCGGCCAGACGGTTGAGGAGGCCCTGCAGACACTCGACAAATACCTCGACGACGCGGTCCTGGCCGGTATTGCCACTGTCCGCATCGTCCACGGCAAGGGCACTGGCGCCCTGCGCGCCGCAGTTGGCCAGTACCTCAAGCGCGATCCGCGTGTGAAAACATACCGGCTGGGCACTTTTGGCGAGGGTGACAGCGGCGTCACGATCGCAGAATTGAAATAAGGACCGGACAGTCGGCCTGCCGGTCCTTTCAGATTTGATTAGATGTCAACTATTCTTCGCCCTGATTACCCGTCGATGGTGCCGGCGATGAAACGGCCAAACAAGGTATGTCCCTCGAGGATGAACACTTCAGAATCCTGACAGGTGACCTCATCATAGGCAGGTGCGCTGCGCTTGAAGGCTCCATCACTGCTGTAGGCGGCGAAGGGGACCGGTGCATTGGTATGGGTGCGCAGGGCCAGCGGGGTCGGGTGGTCGGGCAGGACCATGATCCGGTAATCTTCGCCCGTGTTCTGGTAATGTTTTTCAAGATATTCCCAGACTGGGCCAATGATGTCGCGGTCGATCTGTTCGATCGATTTGACCTTGTTATCGGTTTCTGCCCGATGGCCGCACTCGTCCGGAGCTTCGACGTGCAGGTAGACATAATCCTGGCCGCGTTCGAATTCCATGATCGCATGCTCGGCCTTGCCGCGGAAGTTGGTGTGGATGTTTCCAGTCACCCCCGGGACTTCGACCACGCGCAAACCGGCGCAGATGCCCAGGCCGTTGATCAGGTCTACCGCGGAAATGACCGATCCCTTGATGCCATACTGTTCTGAAAGAACGGGCAGTTCAGGGCGGGTGCCCTGGCCCCAGATCCAGATCGAGTTGGCCGGGCGCAGGTCGCGCTTGACACGGGCTTTGTTGACCGGGTGTGTGGGCAGGAAGTGGGCACTCAGTTCCATCATGGCCAGGAGCTTGTCCGCACCCTCACCCGTCGGCAGATAGGACGTAACCTTCTGGGTCAGGATGTCATGCGGCGGTACGAGCTTCATGCTGGTCGGTCCGTTTTTCCAGATCAGGCAGTGGCGGTAGCTTTTGCCCGGGTAGAACTGGAATTCTTCGGTGGCGAACCGTTCGTTGACAACCTCGATCAGGCGGGCCGCTTCGTCACTGCCGATTTCATCCGATGAATAGTCGATCATGGTCCGCTGCCGGTAATTTTCTTCGTCAGAAAGCGTGACCAGATTGGTCCGGAATGCGACATCACCGGGCTCCATCTCGATCGACATGCTGATCGCCTCCAGAGGTGAGCGGCCCGTATAATAGAGCTCGGGATCGTATCCCATGACCGACATGTTTGCGGTGTCGCTGCCGGGTGAAAGCGTGTCCGGCACCGTTTTGACCAGACCAGCCGTTCCCAGGCCGGCCATCCGGTCCATGTTCGGCTTTTTCGCAACTTGTAGCGGTGTACGGTGTCCCAGAGCTTCAACAGGCAGATCGGCCATGCCGTCACCCAGGAAAATGATATATTTCATATAAAACCTCTCAATGTGCCCTGTGTCGGCATCGAATAATCTTGTGGCATGATTCTATCCGGAATCATTCTAGCGAAGCAGACAACTGGCCGCAATTCACTGCCTTTAATAATATGCGTTATTTCCTGCCCAGTTGCGTATCATTCGCGCTTGCCAGAGCAATGGGGGATCCGCACAATGAAACCACGCCAGAATTTATTTCATCACGCGGAGTGGGATTTGTGCGATAACGATAAATGAACATTCCATCGATATAGAAAGGTTTATCATGCCTCAATTTATCACTCGAAATCGGCAACCTGGTCGCGAAATGACATCCGGTCATGAAATGACATCCGGTCATGGCATGACCGGAACTCCAGCCCGGATCACCGTTTTTGTCGGTGCTTACGGCAGTGGAAAATCCGAAATCAGCGTCAACTTCGCCCTCTGGCTGGCCCAAAATATCCGTCAGGAGGGTCAACGGGTGATCCTGTGCGATCTCGATATGATCAATCCCTACTATCGTTCGGCTGACGCACGTGCATTGCTGGCTGACAACCAGATCGAGCTCGTAGCCTCGATGTACGCCAATACCAATGTCGACGTCCCGTCCATGCCACCCGAGGTTTTTTCAGTGTTTGACAATCCCGACGTCCTGGCCGTCCTCGACATCGGCGGCGAAGACCTCGGCGCACGCGTCGTCGGCTCTCTGCGCAACCGGTTGGCCGGCGAAGATTTTGCCATCAACTTGGTGGTCAATCCCTACCGCCCGATGACCGGGACTCCGGAAGGCATTGCCCGTGCCGCCGCAGAAATCGAGTCCGCGACCGGCCTGCGCCTTCATGGGATAGTCGACAACGCCAACTTGCTGGAAACTGCAAACTGGCACCTGATCGAAGAGAGCTATCCGATCGTGACTGCAGGCGCCCGCCTGGCCGGACTGCCAATTGTGTTTGCCGCGACGATGGAGGAACCAGAGTTGGCTGATGCGGCTGACGGAACCGATGGGTCCGATGTGTCCATGCAAGCGGATGTGCGTGTAGACGACAGCATCTTGGTTGATTTGCCGGTTCTAAACCTTGTCCGCTCGATCCATTATCCAACGGACCGCTGATACTCGCGCCAAGTCTGACCACGTATACGGAACATTTCGTGCTTGGTTCCAGACGTGGCGCGACGGGTGGCACCCGGGATGGAACATTCTACGAATGGGGCCAGAGGTACGACCAAGTCTGGCACCGTGGGCGGAATGTTCCGGATTTGGGGTCGGTCCTATGTCGGAGCACAAAAGTGGAAGATCTTGGCTTGATCTGGAGAAGGCTACTGTCGCAGGCGTCTTAGGACCTCCCGGAGTTGTTGCCGTTTTGGTGCACCGACCCCAATTGTGGAAAATTCCATCCAAAGTGCCAGACCTACGGCCACCCCTGGCCCCAGATCGTGAATATTCCGCCCGCGGGGCCACTCTTCGCGCCACCCCTGGTGCAGATTTCGGCAATTGCCGATTTTGGGCGCACCCTTCGCGCGACCCCCTTGTTGCTTAATAAATATTTCACGATAATAAGCAAAGAACCCCGATCGAGTAAAGCTTGCGGCTTTTTCGGACAAAGCCTATAATCAGAAAAAGATTGTATACAGACCATTCATCTACCCACTGCCTTTCGCCGCTACAAGGAGACCGTATGCCCAGAACCGAATTCACTGAAGAACGATGCAAAGGCTGCGGCCTTTGTGTTTCTGTCTGCCCGCAGAAGATCATCGCCCTGCAGAAGGACAAGCTGAACAGCAAGGGATTCCATCCGGCCGGTATCGTCGACATGGACCGGTGCACAGGCTGCACGCTGTGTGCGACCATCTGCCCGGACGTCGTCATCACCGTTTATCGCTAGGAGGAACGCCATGTCAAGCCGTGTCCTGATGAAAGGGAACGAAGTCATTGCTGAAGCGGCTGTCCGCGCGGGCTGCCGCCATTATTTTGGTTATCCGATCACGCCACAGACTGAGGTTATGCACTACATGGCCAAGCGTATGCCGGAGGTCGGTGGCACCATGCTGCAGGCCGAAAGTGAGGTCGCTGCGATCAATATGGTCTATGGCGCAGCTGCTGCGGGTGCCCGGGTCATGACGACCAGTTCCAGTCCTGGCATCAGCCTCAAGCAGGAGGGGTTCTCCTACATCGCCGGTGCTGAACTGCCGGCCGTCGTGGTCAATGTCGTCCGCTCCGGCCCCGGCCTGGGTGGAATTCTGCCGGCCCAGGGTGACTACTTCCAGGCCACCAAGGGCGGCGGCCATGGTGACTATCGCAACATCGTCCTGGCTCCGGCCAGCATCCAGGAACTGTATGAACTGACTGTCGAAGCTTTCAACCTGGCAGACCGCTACCGCATGCTGGCCCTGATCCTGGGTGACGGTGCGCTGGGCCAGATGATGGAGCCAGTGGCTTTCCGGGAAACCGAACCGATCGAACAAGTTGAAAAGCCCTGGGCTCTGACTGGCCGCAAGGGCCGTGCCGAACACAACACCATCCAGTCCATCTACATCGAAGCGGATGTCATGGAGGTGTTTAACGCCAAGCTCCAGGCCAAATATGCAGACGTCACACGCCGCGAGACCCGCGTTGAAACCGTCGACTGTGACGACGCCGAGGTCGTCCTGACTGCGTTTGGCCTGACCAGCCGGATCTGCCGCAATGTCATGCACCAGGCAGCCAAAGAGGGGATCAAGGTCGGACTGGTCCGTCCGATCACCTTGTGGCCTTTTCCGAGCCAGACGTACGCGGACATCGCAGCCCAATCATCGGTCAAAGCGATTCTAGATATTGAATTGAACTGCGGCCAGATGGTCGAGGATGTCCGGCTTGCCGTCAATGGCGTCAAACCCGTCCATTTCCACGGCCGCACCGGCGGCAATCTGCCCACTGTGCAGGAAATCCTCGAGCTGGTGCGCCAGCTGGCAGGGAGGAGCGCGACATGAAACCAGTCTTTACCCGCACCACCGGCTTGACAGACAAGCCCTTCCATTACTGCCCCGGTTGCACCCATGGCATCATTCACCGCCTGATCGCCGAAGTCATGGTCGAGATGAATATCCTGGACACCACCGTTGGCGTGTCACCGGTCGGATGCACCTATAACAACTATGAATATTTCGCCTGCGACATGATCCAGGCGGCCCATGGCCGGGCACCGGCCGTCGGCACAGCGATCAAGCGCGTCCATCCGGACAACATGGTTTTCACCTATCAGGGCGATGGCGACCTGGCTGCCATTGGTGCAGCTGAGATCGTCCATGCGGCCGCCCGTGGTGAAAAAATCTCCACCTTTTTTGTCAATAACGCCATCTATGGCATGACATCCGGCCAGATGGCCCCGACGACCCTGGTTGGCCAGGTGACAACAACTTCGCCGTTTGGCCGCCGCCCTGAATTTGAAGGATTTCCAATCAATGTCAGCGAGATGATCGCGACTTTGCGCGGGGCCGTCTATGTGGAACGCGTCGCGGTCAATGATTTTGCCCACATCAACAAGGCCAAGAAAGCCATCCGCAAGGCTTTCCGGGTCCAGCAGGAAGGATTGGGCTTTTCCATGGTCGAAATCCTCTCGACCTGTCCGACCAACTGGGGCAAAGATCCGGTTTCTTCATTGCGCTGGATGGAAGATGCGATGTTCAAACAATACCCGCTCGGTGTGTATCGCG
>DIGA01000059.1 GCA_002419365.1 Mageeibacillus sp. UBA5734
TCTGCTCGTCGCCGATATCGGCCAGCACCTGGTCAAATACGGAAACCTGGGACCCATCACGGGCCGGGATTTGCAGGCCTGCCATCGCCATCAGACAAAACAGGCCGCAGGTTTTGAGTGCGACGGTTTTGCCGCCCGTATTGGGGCCAGTAATAATCAGAGAGTTGAATGCGATTCCGAGCTCGAAATGGATCGGCACGACCCGGTCTTTCGGGATCAGGGGGTGGCGTGCGGCCTGGAGGAAAATGCGGCCTTCGTCATTGACCAGGGGCATCATCGCCTGCTGTTTCAGAGCCAGCCGGCCTTTAGCCATCAGGAAATCAAGTTCGGCCAGGATATTGGCATTGGCGACGAGCAGGTCGGCCGAATCAGCCACCAGGCCAGACAGCTCGATCAGGATGCGTTCAATCTCCTCGCGTTCAAGGCCCATCAGCTCGCGGATCTTGTTGTTGAGTTCAACGACTGGCAAGGGTTCGACAAAAAGCGTCGATCCACTGGCAGAGGTATCATGGACCAGGCCGGGGATGCTGCCGCGGTGCTCAGCTTTGACCGGCACAACATAGCGGTCACCGCGCAGGGTGACGAGCTGTTCCTGCAAGGCCTTGGCCTGGCTGCGCACAATGCGCTGCAGACTCTCCTTGACATCGACCTGAGCCTGGCGAATCCGGCGTCTGAGGCTCGCCAGCTGGCTGCTGGCCGCATCATGCAGCTCTTCTTCCCCGGCAATGCACTCGTCGAGGCGAGTTTTCAGGGCGCGCTGGGGGCGCAGCTGGGCAATCAGGCCAAAGACGATGCGCTGGCCAGGGCCGTCTTCCGGCAAAGCCAGGCGGACCTTGTCGACGGCGTGGAGAAACGACGCCAGGCGCAGGAATTCATGGATCGCCAGGACCGAGCCGCTGCGAGCCCGGTGGACAGAGGGACGGATCTCACTGATGCCGCCCAGCGGGAGGACGCCTTTTTCCAGGATCAGTTTGACTGCATCTTCAGTCTCGGACTGGCGTAGCAGCACCGTCTCCAGATCCGGCGAAGGCTGGAGCGCGGCACATAAATCAGCCCCGGGTGCCGAATGCGCCAGGGCTGTCAGGTCTTGGATAATCTTGTCGTATTCGAGAATGGTCAGGGAACGTGTGTCCATTAGCTACCTTTGTGGTGTCGTAAATGTGGAATCATGAACTGGATGCCATAGAGCAGGTAGACTACCAGTGCCCAGGCAACCGGAACGGCGAAAATGAAGTTGGCCAGATGCTGCTGGTCTGCAGGCAATACAAACAGGGAGGCAAAGGCGGCGACAAAAAGCACCGTCCCCAGCTTGCCGTACCAGCGCGCCTGGACGATGACCTTGCGCTTTTTCAAGAGAAAATAGCCGCCGATCACCATCATGAATTCCTTGGCAAAAATGAAGGCCGGAACCCAGGCCGGCAAACGGCCGGTCAAGGTCATGGTCAGAGCCGTTGTCAGCTGGAAAACCTTGTCGACAAACGGGTCAAAGACGCGTCCGAAGTCGGATGTCTGATTGTAATGCCGTGCGATGTAGCCATCCAGGATGTCTGTGGTCCAGATGCCGACAAAAAAAACAAACGCCAGCGTGTTGTGTGACGCGCCGGCACTGATCGCCCAGGCCATGAAGGGAATGGCTACAAGGCGCAGCATCGTCAGGTAATTCGGAATCGTGGGCTCAAATCGCAATTTCATAGAGGCATTATAGCAATCTTGACTGAGGGACTCAAGCACGGTCATTTTCGTTATAAATAGCACACTTTTTCGTAATTATTGTGGTATACTATAGACAACAAGGGGGCTTAGAAGCTAAGGAATTATCTGGACGCTTTTCCTTGGCCGAGCCAATAGCGTAACCGACTTTGTATTCGAGGCAAGGTCGGTTTTTTTGCACCCTGGAAAGGAGGGTGGACACCATGAAACGGAAAAGTAGTCCTATAAGAAAGGTCGTCTCGTTGTTCGTGATGCTGGTGTTTGTATTAGGTACGATGTCGTTTGTCAGCGCAGGTGAATATGAATATGCGGAAAGCGAAGCAGGTGTAGAGCCAGATTACAATAGTGATAATTTCATCCATATTGATGATACTCATATTGATGATACTAAGATTACTTTTGACCAATATGATCCGCCATCGGGTGAATATAAGCTTGATGAAAACCATCAAGTTGAAATCAACGGCATAACATACAAAGTTAATGTTTCAATAGACCAGACTGGACGTTTTCTTAGCTTTAACGTCGAAGGCGGTTATGAAATTGTCAAGCATGTCTATGTCAAAGGCGGCCCTGGCTATTTCGTATACAATTATGGAAATCCAGAAAATGAAGATTCCAAACTCAGATCACCCGATAATGAAGGTGACAATATTCCTCTAATTAGTTGGTATGGAATCATTGTTGTGGAACCAGAGACCCCCCCACCCCCTGATGAACCCGCAATCAATGTCACCAAGGTGGCCGATGATGACTTGATTCCTGCGACCGGACAGGACGTGACCTTCACGTTCCGCATCACCAATACGGGGCCCGTCGATGTCGTGGTCACAAGCATCAGCGATAACGTATTTGATGATTTACTGGCGACAGCCGAAACTTTGAATGGTGGTGAAATTTACCTCGAATCCTCTGATCCTGATGATTATTTCGAATTCACGTACACCGCGATTGATCTCGAGCCAGAAGATGGTTTAGATCCGCACAATAATACAGTTGTTGTGACTGCCGATGACATTGATGAACCTGAAACAGATCCGGTTGTTGACGAA
The DNA here is from genome assembly GCA_002419365.1 of Mageeibacillus sp. UBA5734. GTDB lineage: Bacteria > Bacillota > Clostridia > Saccharofermentanales > UBA5734 > UBA5734. The sequence continues at coordinate 2,763 of DIGA01000059.1, forward strand.
GCTAGTGAAACAGTCAGTTTCTACAATCCTGAGGAGCCGCCGGAACTGAGCATCGCCGTGACGAAAGTTGTCGATGACGACCTGATTCCGTACACAGGACAAGGTGTCACGTTCACCTTCACGATCACCAATACCGGACCAGTTGCAGTTATGGTGACCAGTATTTCGGACTCTGTCTTTGGCAATCTCTTGCCTGAAGCGCTGGCGGACAACGATGTAGAAGAAATCTACATCCCTGCTGCTGGTTCTGTTGGCTTTACATTTGCGACGACACTGAGTTCGACGATAGCATTGACACCCCATACCAATACCATCACGGTCACTGCCGATGATGTGGGTGATCCTCAGACCGAGCCTGCCACAGCACAGGCCACTGAGATCGTCAATTTCTTCAGTACTCCGCCTCCGCCACCTCCACCTCCGCCTCCGCCACCGCCTCCTGGTGGACCTGATGTCGATCTGGTCAAGGACGTCAACCTGACCAGTGGCACCGCACCTGCGACATTTGTCTATACCATTACCATCACAAATACCGGTAATACCAAATTCTCGATCACAAGCCTGGCCGACACTCAACTGAGCCCGTTACCAGCCAATCTGCAAGAGCTGATCGGTACAGAACTCGAAGTCGGCCAAAGCGTCAGCCGCACCTATACCGTCCAGCATGACGCAGCTGGCAGCTATCCCAACACAGCAACAGTCAACATCAGTGATATTCGAGGCGTGACTGATTCCGATTCGGACACCGAAACTGTAACGGTACTTGAAGTTGAGGGTGCCTTGATGGTCTTTGGTGCTGAAATGCCGACTACCGGTGATAGTGGACCTGATGTCTTTGCTTTAGCCGGGCTGATTGTCTTGCTGGCATCCGGTGCCGGACTGATTGTCCTTTATAGAAAGCAGGCGATGAAAACCTAGTGCATGAAGAAACCTAACCCTGGTCGGTCAGACATATGACCTGCCAGGACCCCCTTGCTGAAAGACCCTGCAGTGGATGCACAAGATCCATTGCAGGGTCAATTTTTATTTTGTGCCGATCAAAAATAAAAGATAATGGGTGTCGTTTAGCCAATAAAAAGCTGTTCGTAATAAGTCGTCCCATTGACCACGGCTTTACTGAAAGCAATTCCCGTAAATGAGCTATTCAAGATATTCTTGCGATGGGTCGGGGAATTGAGCCAAGCATTGACGATCTGCTCGGCCGAGGCAGCCTGAGTCGGGTCGATGGCGTAATTTTCGCCACAATAGGATGCGGTCAAGTTAACATCCGCCAGAACGGTATAAAAGGCGTCACCATCGGGTCTCAGATGAGGGGATGGGCTGGCGGGCAATTCACCGACTCGAATATCGGCTGCCTGGCAGAGGGTGCTGTGCAAGGACAAGGGCGCTAGGCCATTTTTTTCGCGTGCTGAATTGGTCAGACGAATAAATTCAGATAGCCAGTCCGCAGACGGGGCTGGCGTTACCACTGGCACAGCGGCAGTCGGAATTTCAGCAGCTGCAGGCGTGGGTTCTGGCTGGTTGATCGGTTGTTGTTTGACGATCTCTGGTTCGATCTTCTGTTGAGGATTGGAACGGCTTGGCAGATCCAGGCCATTCAAATCTCCAGCAGTTTCATGGACCGGCCACGGATCCTGGACGGTGGGAAATTCACCCCACACAGCGTCTTTGGCCTCGGCAATCCAGTTGTCAACTGGGCTGACTCCAGACATTGTTGTCTCGGCTGAAACAGTGGGGAGGTGAAGACTCAAGATAGCCAGGATGATAATCCCTGTTGTCAATAAAATGCGCAAGGCGGTGGTTCGAGGACATATCAAGGCGGGGGCGGCATTCTTCAAGGGTCTGGTTCCTTTCAGAGGACATATTTAACAACGTAGAACAAATAATTGTTCCAACCGGCAAAAACACTTCGTGTTCTGCAGAATGATCGTACTTATACAATAAAACGATAGCTAAATCAAGCCTATCAAGAGGAGTTTGTCATTATTAGAACATGACTTTTACTTATCGTGTTTTAGCTATAGTTATATTGGCGTTAGCAAAATAAAAACATAAATCGAATTTAATCGCTAGACATATTGTAAATATGACATCTAACATATACAATTATGACATGAACCTGTAATATTTTTACCGTCTGCAACATTCATGTAACAAACCGAACGAAAAACGACTCTATTATGAATAGAAACACAATCGAATGGGGGCTGTGAAGCTCAGGGAGTATTTGGACGCTTTTCCTGAGTGGAGCCGGTAGCGTAACCGACCTTTTTTTATTTGGGGTCGGTTTTTTGTATTTAAACACGACGGCAGGAGAGCAGGGTGCAAGAACTGAACAAACCTAGTCCATACACTGGCTACAGAAACCTGAAGTACTAGTGCCAGTCACCAATAAAGATAGACACAGGGTGTCATCGATCATCTGGAGGTGGTCTTTACGAGAGTTGATGTTAGCCAAAGAGATTTATTAGCCTGTGATCTGATCTGATCATTACTGAACCGCACTATTTGGTTGTGATTCCTCTGATTCTCTGACATGTAATTCATCAACATTTTTTTCAAGGAGGACAAATATCATGAACATGACTTCGTACAGAAATCTCTACAAAAAATTCGTATTTATTTTGGTTGTAATTTTTACTTTATCAATGTTTTCTGGTTTGACATTTGCAGTCAATGATCCATCAGGTACTCTATCAGCTTGGCGAACAAGTTGGCAAACAGGTAGCATTAATGGTGATGAGGGCGAAAATTTAACTTTTCGTTACATACCAGGGGATCTAACAAAAGAAATTTCAATACAGTTGGATTACATCAGCAAAAACAGTCAAATTATTGGACTCGATAGTTCATCATCTTGGTTCATAAGCAAATCTTCTGACCTGCCTCTTAATGAGATTATAAATGATACAAACATTTTAAAATTCACTCCAATTGTCAATGGACCGTCTTTCATTTCAAATTCAGGTTCAGGCATACTTGAATATACAGTGAGTTTTCCAAGTAATTTGCCGTCTTTAACTTCAAATGAAAAATGGGCTCTATACTTCACCTCACACTTGAGTGAAACCGGTACTGAAAATCAGTATTTAGACAATGGAACTGAGGTTACTAAAGGATCGTCATATTGGCCAGGAAAGTCCTTACAGTTGACGGCAAATGGTAATACAATTGCTATTGGTGTTAATAAACCAGCACTTACCGTTGTCAAGAGCAGCACGACCACAACCATTACATCTGCAGACCAGGTTGTGCCTTACACCTTTGCTGTTGAGAACACAGGTAATGTTGGTCTAACCAATCTTGATGTTGATGATCAGCTCCTTGACAGCGATGCATCCTACGTCTCCGGTGATGATGATAATGATGATGTCTTGGACGTTGATGAGATTTGGATTTACTCAGGTATTCGCACTGTCACGGTTGATGATTTGGATGCTGTTACTTTGGACAATACCGTATCTGTCACTTGCAGCCAAATCACCACTCCTGTTACCGATGATCTGAGTATTACGATCGAAGTGCCCGATGATGACGACGACGATGAAGATGAAGACGAAGACACAGATACCCCGTCAATGACTGTTGAGAAAACCAGTACAACAAATGTCATCACGGGTGTCGGAGAAATCACATATCAATTCGCTGTTGAGAACACAGGTAATGTTGGTCTAACCAATCTTGATGTTGATGATCAGCTCCTTGACAGCGATGCATCCTACGTCTCCGGTGATGATGATAATGATGATGTCTTGGACGTTGATGAGATTTGGATTTACTCAGGTATTCGCACTGTCACGGTTGATGATTTGGATGCTGTTACTTTGGACAATACCGTATCTGTCACTTGCAGCCAAATCACCACTCCTGTTACCGATGATCTGAGTATTACGATCGAAGTGCCCGATGATGACGACGACGATGAAGATGAAGATGAAGATGAAGACGGCGGTGGTGGCGGTGGAAATCCATCCACACTCAATGTCCAGTCTGCAAATTTCCTCGAAGTCCATGCAGGCGAGATCCCGCAAACGGGCGACACCAGCAATGCTCCCTTTGCCGCTGGCGGCCTGCTGTTCCTCCTCTTCTCTGGCCTGGGCCTCTATGGCTGGTTCAGAAAAGAACAAAAGGAATCTGAGTCCTAGCTTTAACACAGTATTTATCAGCAAACAGGGGAGTCGATCAAACGGCTCCCCTTTCCATTTCCCTGTTTTTGGCATTTTATCAGGAGCTGCCCGTTGCGATCCTTAACCAACAAACAACTGTACGTAATAGGCGATGTTTTCATGGACCACATAGCCAATACCGATCTGGGAGCAGGTGTCACTCAGGATATTGGCCTGATGGGTAGCTGATGCCATCCAGGACTGGACGATGTCGTTGGCAGAATAAGCACCAGAGGTGGCGCAGGCGAAATTTTCGGCACAGGCAGTGGCTATTGTGATCCCGTTATCTGTCAGGATTGTGTAGAAAGCCCGGCCATCTGGCCTCAGGTGTGAGGTACAGACCAACAGTTCACTGGCGCGCTGCAGGGCGATTTGGTTCAGATTGCCGCTGCTGGTAAGAGCAGGCAATCCAGACTGCAAGCGGATCTGATTGACCAGAGTCAGGATCTCTTCTGGCACTTCTGTCCCGGTTGGATCAGGAATTGCTTCTGGTACGGCTTCTGCCGTGGTTTCTTGTGTCATCTCTGGGATCGGTTCTGGATTAAGCTCTGGAATCGGTTCCGGGGTGGGGATGGGCGTTGGCAGGCGTTTGGATTCAGTCGTTTCTTCTGTTGCAGGCACTGAACCAGGAACAGGTTCTTCTGAATCATGAGACGTCTGGACGTCGCCAAAACTGGCGCCCTCGACCCGCAGGTTTTCTGCATAATTTTCACACGTGGCGGTCTCGGGCAGATTGGGCTGACTGGTATCTTCTTTTGGGATTCGGTCAGTCAAAGGACCCGGATAAGATTTGTCCGGTGCTTGTACAGCCAAGACCATTTCTTTTTGCTGCCAATTATCCGGCTGAGTCCAGGTTGATCCAGATGATGCCATCAGCCGTTGTGGCAAAGTCATGGCTGTAATCAGAAGCAGACTGCAAATCAGACTGGCAAATAATACATACCGGCGAAGCATCTTGCACCCTCCACTCTGGTAGAAATGGCCAGTCTGGATGGTTCAGGATTGGATCCTGGCATGGCAAGATGTCATGGCCGTTCTGGGACTATCGATGCCCCATGATACCATGGCTAAGCGTCTCGCAATTTTTTCGTTTGATTACCCAATGATTAAGATTTGTTTTGACGTGCAAGCCTATCTGTCTTTATGCCACGGCGCCATGCTCCGGGGCTGGTTTTTTCCTCGCTACGATGACCATGCGGCCGTCACCGACGTGGTAACTGCAGGTGGAGAGGGTGATCAGCTGGTCACCATATTCAGGGCGGATACCCGTGTCATAGAGAGACAACTCCAGAGCGTTTTGCACATAATCATTAAACTCGGCCTTGGTGTCAGCCTGGATGAATCGATAGTACATGAATTCCTCGGCATCAGCAGGATAGACTTGAGTCATGAAAGCGGCAAAAATCTCATACTCGCCAGTTTCATACAGGGTATCGAACTGGACCGTCGGGTGGGTCTCAAAATAATAGCGGCTCTGGTATTTCGCCAAGGTGGCAAACATACTGCCATCCTTCATGTTGTGGGCATGGAGCAGGACATTGGTGGTCCGGGGCACCAGGCTGGAGCGGTAATCGACAAAAGGCAGGCCATGTTTGCTATCCTTGCCTTCGAAATCGCGGTAGAGGTAGTAATTTGGGTCGTGCGGTGTGTACATGACTGGATAATTGACCTCAGAATCCTCGATCTTGATCCAGCCAACCAGGTCAGGGTTCTGCTCATATAAGGTCTGGTACTGCGGCAGGACTTGCGGGACTGGTTCAGGTGTCGTTTCAACCGGTTCGCCGGGGTTGTCAGCGTCGCTGGGCAAAGGCTCGGTGGCGACTGTTTCAGATGGCTGGGTTATCGCGGTCTGGGCCGCATCGACCAGAGCAGACAGTTCACGCAGGTTGTTACGATCCTGGGTGCTCTGGATGTAGCCGTAAAGCAAATAACCAACATAGGCAAGCACGGCCACTGCATAGAGTGCCAATGCGATCCTGAATTTTTTAGACTTTTTCATATGATTCACTCCGATCACGCTCGGCAGGAATGTGGATGGTTTGTGATCGAATTATACCATGATGACAGATGGTAAATCAGTCAGGCAGGATACTCTTTACGGACCTTTATTGACAATGATTACCATTAAAAAGAACCATTCGTAACCTGTGTATCTGATATTGATTATCATTTTCCTTCATACTGATTTCAATGGAAGCAATGAATCTCAGGACCAATTGGACGCTTGTCCTGAGAGGAGCCAGTAGCGTAACCGGCCAGAGTAATAAACCACGGCCGGTTTTTTCGTTTTTGATTATTTCGACTTGAAAGGGGCAGCTTATGAAACGAAAATCACAGTTCCTGAAAACTTACCTCTCTTTCCTCTCCATTTTGGTTCTTTCATTTAGCTTATTTTCTTTTGTTTCTGCAGCCGGTGAAGGTGCATCGGCCAATGGTGTAACGCCCAGTTTGTTGACTGGAAATCCCGTCCTGGCTGGTGAGGTGAAAGTCGATCCACCTGTTGATCATGTCTGGTCAGGTAAAATCGATGGCATTGATTACACTGTCCACTTTGATGTATCAGCTGATGGCAAGTACCTGACCTTCTACTCCGGTGATCATCCTGGCGAAGGACCAGACATCGTTGCTGCAGTCCTGGTCAAAGCAGGTGACGCTGCTTATCTGTACGAGTACAGCCCATTGGAAAACGCTGATTCAGGCCTCAGGGCTCCGTTGAACACGGGTGGACAAATTCCTGTCATCAGCCATTACACCTTTGTCCTGAAAGCTCCGATAGCAACGACCACAACGACCGAATCAACGACAGAGTCCACAACTGAATCCACAACAGAATCGACGACTGAATCTACAACGGAATCCACGACCGAGTCCACGACTGAATCGACGACTGAATCTACCACTGAGTCAACAACCGAATCGACGACAGAATCCACGACGGAATCGACAACGGAGTCAACCACACAAGCCACAACTGAAGAAACCACTACCGCCACGACTTCTGCCACCACAGCAGCACCCACAACAACCGCAGCCACAGCGGCACCCACCACAGCATCTGTTGCCGTTTTTGGAGCTACATTCGTCAGCTCGGAAGATCCGCCAGCCCCATCCCTGATGGTGGCAGGTGCTGAAATGCCCAATACCGGGGATAACAGCTATACCTTCCGGGTCATTGCATTTATGGTCCTTCTGCTTGCTGGCACGCTGCTGATCTTCTGGAAATACAAACTCCAGACCGTTGCGGTCGATCAAGAATAAACCAACAAATCCTGCCTCTTTCATATCCTCCTGACATGTAAAAGGCTGCCCGTTAATTGGCAGCCTTTTCGCTTGTCTATAAACCCGGAGGGTTATCCGTGCTGTCTTTATTAATCTGCTCAGCCGATGAAGAGTTGTTCGAAATATTCTTTGTCACCGATGACAGCGTGGCCGATGCCGATCTGTTTGTAGGATGCGTTCATGATGTTCTTGCGATGGCCAGGGCTATTCATCCAGGCGGTGACGATCTGCTCGGGAGAATAGGCATTAGCGGTGCCGATGGCGTAATTCTCGCCGCCGGTTTTGGGCTTCAGGCCGACTTCGGCAAAGACGGTGTAGAACTGGGCGCCATCAGGACGAAGGTGCGGCGAGGGGCTATTGGGCAATTCGACGACGCGGATGGCGGCAGCTTCCTGTGCCTTGCTGTTGATGGTCAGGGCGGAGAGACCCTCTGCGGCGCGGGCTTCGTTGACCAGGCGCAGGATCTCATCGGTCCAGTAATCACCGGTGGATTCGATGGCTGCAGGAGCTTCGGTGGCAACAGGAGCAGGAGCGGCGACGGCTGCGGCTTCGACAGTTGCGGCCGGGGTCGGCTGGGCTTCCTGGACTGGGGCAGCTGGCTCGACTTTTTCAACTGGAGCCTGTTCTTTTTTTACAACAGGAGCTTCTGCCTTGGCTGGCTCGGCTTTGACGGCAGCCAGGGCTGGTGCAGCGGTTTTGGTTTCAACTTTGGCTGTGGCTTTGGCTTCAACTTTGGCGGGAGCTTCTGTCACGACTGTTTCCGGACGGACAACTTCTGGCCAGGCTACTTCAGCTTTGGGATATTCGCCGAAGACTTTGGCCTTGGCTTGGGCGATCTGGTCATGAACACGGACGATGCCAGCCGCCTGGGCTGTCACGCTGCTAATACCGATGATGCTGGAAAGAACAACAGCAGCACTGATGACCTGGATCGCTTTGCGGGATACGCCGGAAGACAAAAAGGACATTAAAAAACCTCCCAGTTTCGGTAGCTGGCTGCCACGGGAGATGTCCCAGAGGCCCTTTAGCTTTGCGTCCCAGGCTTTAACCTGGTTTGCCTTTGTCGGCTGAAGGCTTATCGATGCCCTCGCCTGTTTTCTTTTGTGCGGCAGATTGCTGTCACACAGCTTTCTGCTTGATGCCAGATTACAATATCTTGACAGAGTTGTCAATCATCGCCAGTCAAAATGTAATAAATAACACTCAAGACCAATCACTATATTGACAAAGACCGCCAACCTGCACGGATTGACCTAGCTGATATGACGGTCTTTGCAACAGATTGCTTAAATAGGATGGCTGCGGGGCGAGATCGGCATCAGGATGTCAGAATGATGGCACGCTCCAGCTCGACCGGATCGATCGTCTTTTTCATGTTGAGTGCTTCTTCGATATCGATGTCAACGATCTTGCCGTCCTTGTAGGCAACGACCCGGTTATAGCGACCATCCCGCAGGCATTCCACAGCATGCAAGCCCATCAGGCTGGCCATCTGGCGGTCACGCAGGGTAGGGCTGCCACCACGCTGGAGGTGGCCGAGAATGGTTGCGCGGGCCTCGATACCAGTCAGTGTTTCAATCTGGCGGGCGATTTCGTCGGCCTTGGCTGCGCCTTCGGCGACCACAACGATAAAGTGATGCTTGCCACGGTTGCGGCCATCAAGAACGGCCTTGAGCACGTCCCTATTGAAGTCAAAGGGTTTCTCAGGGATGAGGACGACCTCGGCACCGGTGGCGATACCGACATTGAGCGCAATATAGCCTGCTGCGCGGCCCATGACCTCGATGACGCTGCAGCGCTCGTGAGACGAAGCCGTGTCACGCAATTTGTCGATGGCTTCCATGGCCGTGTTCATGGCCGTGTCATAACCGATCGTGTAATCCGAGCAGGCGATGTCGTTGTCGATCGTGCCGGGGATGCCAATGACCGGGATGCCTTTGCGGGCCAGATCACGTGCACCCTTGAAAGTTCCATCCCCGCCGATTGCAATAATGGCATCGAGGTTGAATACCTTGACCATTTCGATCGCCCGGTCAACTCCCTCGGGCGTTTGAAAGGTCTTGGACCGGGCTGTCATCAGGAAGGTCCCTCCCCGCTGAAGCTTTTCCGAGACCGAGGATCGGTTCAATTCCTCAATATCACCGCGCCAGAGGCCATGATAGCCACGCCGGATGCCATAGACCCGGTAGCCATAATACAGGCCGGTGCGGGTGACAGCACGGATGGCTGCATTCATGCCTGGGGCATCCCCGCCACTCGTCAGAACGCCAATGTTCCGGATAACCTTTTGTTCATCCATGGGTTTTGCATCTCCTTGATCGATCGATTGCAAAAAATCAGGCCAGACAGCAGCCAGCACAGACACTTCATTATAGCAAGGCGATGTTGGCCATACCATATCTGCGGGCAATTTCCAGCAGGATTTTGTCGTCAGCTTCGACCCAGCAGTCAGCTGGCAGCTCATAGCCGGTCCGGCTGGTTCCCAGATAGACTTTGACCCGCATGGGGCCATTGAAAAAGCGCAGCATGGCCAGTAGCCGGTTGTACCCGGCATCATCCTTTTCGCCCCAATAGCGGATGGCCAGGGTTTTAGCGGCGGCACCGCTGCTGGAAGTGTCTGTACTTGGACGGCTGTCCCGATTGGCCGTGCGGCCAGATACCGGACCTGTTGGGTTGCGATCGCCGGCTGAAGCATTGCCAGCACCTAAATACCGGGTGAATTCTGCCGGACGGCGGGTCAGGTCCGGGGTCAAGGGCAGCGCCAGTTCGGCGATGAATTTGGGCGTGTCATCGTCGCGCAGGCTGAGCCGTCCGCCGAGGAGAACGGGCTGGCCTTCCTGGAGCAGGCCACCGTACTGGGCATAGACACGGGGAAATACCAGGACTTCGCAAGTACCAGCCAGATCTTCAAAAGTCAGGATGGCCATGGCTTCTTTGTTGCGGGTCGTCCGGGCTTTGCGTGCGACGACCAGGCCAGCAATAATGGCTTTGTCCTGGTCGCGCGCGTTCAGTGCCAGCGCGCCGATCTCTTCGTCGCCTTCATGCTGCGCCAGGGCGCTGCTATCGTGTGTGGCCAGGGCATTGATTGCACCACGATATTCATCGAGCGGATGGCCGGTTACATAGAGTCCCAGCATCTCCTTCTCCATCGCCAGCAGATCAGCCGGACTAAATTCCGGCAGAGCGGGGTAATTCGGTTCTGCTTCCGTGCTGCCGGAAGCAGCAACGTCCATGCCGAACAGGCTGAGCTGGCCTGCCATGCTCTGGCGGCGTGCATTTTGCAGCTGGGTCATAAAAGGGTCGAGCACAGCGACCAGCTGTGAGCGTGCGATACCGAATCCATCAAAGGCCGAGGCTCGGACCAGGCTCTCGATCATTTTGCGGTTGAGGTCGGAGGCGCTGGCCCGGCGCAGGAAATCGCCATAGGAGGTGTAAGGGCCGTTCGTGGCGCGGTCCTCGAGCACGGTCCGGATTGCTGCCTCGCCAACATTTTTCACCGCAGCCAGGGAGAAGCGGATTTTGCCGTTTTCGGTGGTGAAACGGGCCTGGCTGGCGTTGATGTCGGGGGGCAGGACCTCGATGCCGAGTTTGCGGCAGACTCGGACATAGGCGGCAGCCTGGCCGAGGTTACCGAGGTAGCTGTTGAGCATCGCGGCCATGAATTCAACCGGGTAATAATATTTGAGCCAGGCCGTGTAATAGGCGACGACGGCATAGGCGGCTGCGTGTGATTTATTGAACGCGTAGCCGGCAAAAGCCATGACATCGTCAAAAATCTTTTCCGCTGTTTCGAGATCGACGCCGCGCGCCACAGCACCAGCGACCTCGCTGCCTTTTTCATCCACACCACCATACAGGAACAAGTTCTTGTACTTGGCCATTTCGGCCGGTTTCTTCTTTGACATGGCGCGGCGGACATTGTCGGACTGGCCCATCGAGAAGCCAGCCAAGTCGCGCACGATCTGCATGACCTGTTCCTGGTAGACAATGCAGCCATAGGTGACGTTGAGAATCGGTTCGAGCAAGGGATGGTCGTAACGGATCTTGGCCGGGTCGTGCTTGGCGGCAACATACTGCGGGATCTGGTCCATCGGGCCGGGCCGGTAGAGGGAAATACCAGCGATGATGTCTTCCAGCGACTCGGGACGCAGTTCTTTCATGAAGCTGGTCATGCCGCCACTTTCCAGCTGGAACACCGCCTCGGTGTTGCCTTCGCTGATCATGGCATAGACAGCCCGGTCATCCATTGGCAGAGTATCGAAATCGATCACGACCTGGTGGTCTTTCGCCACCATGGCGGCTGTGTCCTGCATGACCGTCAGGGTGCGCAGGCCGAGAAAATCAAACTTCAGAAGGCCAATCAGCTCGATGTTGTTTTTCGAGTACTGGACGACGATGGAGTCCTCGTTTCTGGACAAAGGAGCCAGGTTGGTCAGGGGTTCGCTGGAAATCACGACGCCAGCTGCATGGGTCGAGGCATGGCGTGGCATGCCTTCGAAACGGCGGGCCAGGTCAATCACTTGGCGCGTCACCGGGTTTTCGTCGTAATCCTTGCGCAATTCTTTGCTTAGTTCGAGCGCCTTGGCCAGGGTCATGCCGGGCATGCCGGGGACAAATTTGGCAATGCGGTCGGTTTCGGCATAGGAGACATCGAGGGCGCGGGCGACGTCGCGGATGCAGGCCCGGGCAGCCAGGGTGCCAAAGGTGATCACCTGGGCAACCCGGTCCTGGCCGTATTTGGCCGTGACGTAGCGGATGACCTCCGGCCGCCGCTCATAGCAGAAGTCGATGTCAAAGTCAGGCATGCTGACCCGGTCGGCATTGAGGAAGCGCTCGAAAATCAGCGAATACTTAAGTGGGTCGATGTTGGTGATTTTCAGGCAATAGGCGGCCAGCGATCCAGCGCCAGAACCACGGCCTGGACCAACCATGATCTGGCTTTCACGGGCAAAACGGATGAAATCCCAGACGATCAGGTAATAATCGGTATAACCCATCCGATTGATCACCGATAGTTCATAGGCGAGCCGTTTTTCGTAGGCTTCGCGCGGAAGATTCGTTGGCAGTTGCAGCCGTTCTTCGAGGCCCTGGTGGCAGAGCTGTTCGAGGTAGTCGGTATTGGGCATGCCGCCAGGTGTGGCGAAGGCAGGCAGGTGGATGGTGTCAAAGTCGAGTTTGACCTGGCAGCGGGCGGCGATGCGTTCGGTGTTGGCGATCGCCTCCGGCAGGGCCGAAAAAGCCGCGGCCATCTCTGCGGGCGATTTGAGGTAGAACGCATCCGACTGCATGCGCATGCGGTCGGGATCGCTCATGCGCTTGCCAGTCTGCATGCACAAGAGGACCTCATGGGCATGGGCGTCGTCCGGCATGAGATAATGGCAATCGTTGGTGGCAACCAGTGGAATGCCGGTTTCACGGCTGATCTCGATCAGCTGCGTGTTGACCAGGGCCTGTTCCGGGATGCCATTGTGTTGCAGCTCGAGGTAGAAATTGCCCCGGCCGAACAGCTCATCGTACGTCTGGGCCAGTTGGACAGCCCGCGTGCGGTCGTGCTCCAGAAGCGCGCCGGGGATTTCCCCGCCGAGGCAGGCGGAGAGGGCAATCAATCCTGACGAATGCTGGCGCAGCAAGTCATGGTCGATGCGCGGCCGGTAGTAAAAGCCATCAATAAAGCCGATCGAAACCAGTTTCATCAAGTTCTGCCAGCCGGTTTGATTTTCAGCCAGCAGGATCAGATGCGACGGTTCCTTGTCGAGGCTACCTTCCTTGTCCGTGTGGCTGCGGGGGGCGACATAGACTTCGCAACCCAGGATCGGCCGGATACCCTTGGCAATCAGGGCATTGTAGAAGTCGACGGTGCCGAAGAGAACACCGTGATCGGTGATCGCGCAGGCATCCATGCCCAGCTCAAGCAGGCGATCCGGCAAGTCTTTGATCCGGATCGCCCCATCGAGCAAGCTGTATTCGGTATGAAGGTGGAGGTGTGTAAAGGCCACGTGCGCAAAGATCAGAGGTGTTCGCGCAGATAGCCTTCGACCTGCTCTCGCAACTGGTTCAGGGTGGCTTCGTTCTCGGCCTGGTTTTCGCCGTAGATGCCAAAATAGATTTTGATCTTGGGCTCGGTGCCCGAGGGACGAATGCAGAACCAGTCGATGCCATCGAGCTCATAGAGCAGGACGTCGGACGGGGTCATTTCGATCGGGGTGCTCGAGCCATCCGCCAGCACAATCCGGTCGAGTGACTTGTAATCGCGTACGGCCCGCACGGGCACACCAGGCACACCCAGCTGCTTATTGGCCCGCAGATAGGCCATGCCGGACTTGATCTTCTCGATGCCAGCCTTGCCTTCGAGGGTGATCGAGATGGTCTTCTCCGCCGCATAGCCATAGCGCTGGAAAATCTCCTGCAGCAGGTCATAGAGGGTCTTGCCCTCATCGGCAGCCGAGGCGGCCATTTCACCGATCAGCATGCTGGCGACGACGGCGTCCTTGTCCCGGACGTCGGTCCCGGCGAGATAGCCAAAGCTCTCCTCAAAGCCGAACTGGTAGTGCATCGGGCCGAATTCGTCGTGCTGCTTGATCAGCTCGGCAATGAACTTGAAGCCGGTCAGGCATTCGAACAACGAGACACCATAAGCCTCGGCGATGCGTTTGGTCAGTT
>DIGA01000100.1 GCA_002419365.1 Mageeibacillus sp. UBA5734
GCAAAGATCCCCAGCGAACAGATGCGAGGGGCATTTTTGTGTTTACCCTTCATTCTTTCGGATGGTTCCGGACGCTCGTCCCTTCGAAAGGATTCACCAGTTTGGACAGATAGCCGCCCTGGAACCGGGTCGGTGCGTAGGAAACGATGAAGGCATTAGGCTCCGACTGGTTGATCAGGTCGAGGCATTCTTTTTCCTTGCTTCTGCGGGTCAGGATCTCCAGCTGATAGCGCTTGCCTTCCCGCCCTTCACCGACAAACACCGTAACGCCATAACCATTTTCACGCAGACGGGTGATTAATTCCTCGTTGCTGTGGTTGATGTTGACCGTGAAAATGAGGTAGCCGATGGCCAGCTTTTCTTCGATCAGCATGCCGATGGCCAGCCCAACACCGAAGGCCAGCGCGTAGACAACTTTTTCCAGAATCGTCTGGTCGCCTGACAAAACGATGCTCAGGCCCAAAATATAGACCAGGACCTCGACAAATCCGATCACGGCTGTCAGCAGCTTGAGATTTTTGATCATGCAGATCGATCTCAGCGTCATGAGCGGCACATAAAGCAGTTGAATGGCAATGATCAAAAGCAGTTTGGACATGGCTCTCCCCCAGCGGACAATTTGGGCCCTTGATTGGATTATAGCGCAAAGATTGCTCGAGCTAAAAGGCGGACAGACAGACTGGCTGGCTGCCAGCAACTCGTTGGCCTCGCTCGTAAAAGAATCCTTTTCCCTACGCAAACTGGCCTGATCAAAATAAGCAAAATCACTCCAATTGATAAGGCCAGTTTGCGTAGGAAATCATCGGACCGTGTATAATGGTCAAAAGCATATCTCTGACCGGCGCAACTGATTCGTATTCAAAATGCCTTTGAAAGGATGTGGGGTGTCTGGCCAAACAGTTTTTCAAACCCAAGGCCGCGGGCGAAGTTGATCTGGACCATGAAATCAGCAGCTTTTTCCTGATTCTGGGCCTGGCTCTGATGGGGCTGGCGTTTTTGTTCAACACACCAACTGAGATCTGGACCGGGAGCATCATCATCCTGACCTCACCAGCCAACCTGATTACCGACTATTTTGCCCTGGCCAATATCGGGGCAACCCTGATGAATGCCGGTTTCATGACCTTGACCAGCCTGGTGCTGGTGCGGGTCCACCAGGTGAAAATGACCGGCGCGATCGTGGCGGCGATTTTCACCGTGGCTGGGTTTTCGTTTTTTGGCAAAAACATTTACAATTCGATTCCGATCATCCTCGGGGTCATGCTGTACGCCCGGATCGTGCGTCTGCCGTTTAACCGCTTCGTGCTGCAGGCACTGTTCGGCACGGCCCTGGGGCCATTGCCCAGCGAGATTACGTTCAACCTCGGCCTGCCCCTCGCCCCCGGCCTGATCCTCGGTTTTTCTGCCGGCATCCTGGCCGGACTGGTCCTGCCGCCTTTGTCCGCCCATTTCCTGCGCTTTCACCAGGGCTTCAGCCTCTACAACATCGGCTTCACGGCCGGGATCGTCGGCATGTTCTTCCTGGCGGTCCTCCAGGGCTTTGGCATCGAAATTACAACGGTTGCCATCGTGTCTTCCGGCAATGATCTGGTGCTGGCAGTCATTCTCGGCACGTTGTTTACCGGGATGCTGCTGTTCGGCCTGAAGAAAAACAACTGGCGCCTGACCGGCTACCGTCAATTTCTGGATCAGCCCGGCAAACTGGCGAGTGACTTCATCACGATCTCCGGAGCACCGCTGACCCTGGTCAATATGGCTTTTCTCGGCCTGATGGCAACCGCTTATGTCCTCGCCGTTGGCGGCGAGCTGAGCGGTCCGGTGATCGGCGGCATCTTCACGGTCGTCGGCTTTGGGGCATTCGGCAAGCATGTCAAGAATGTCTGGCCGATCCTCGCTGGCGTTTTCCTTGGCAACTTGTTCCGTTTCAACGACCTGAACGCAACCACCTCCCTGCTGGCTGCCCTGTTTGGCACAACACTGGCCCCGATTGCCGGTTATTATGGTCCATTGTATGGGATTGTTGCCGGCATGCTCCACATGGCCATGGTCAGCAACATCAGCTACCTGCACGCCGGAATGAATCTCTACAACAACGGCTTTTCCGGCGGATTTATCGCAGCCGCCCTGGTCCCGCTTTTTGACGCATTCAAGCAGGTCCTAAGCGATCGCAAGGAGACACGAGATCATGAATAAAGAAAAAAGACAGGCGCTGAAAATATCCAGCGATATCATCCGCTATTTTCTCGACCATCAAATCGAGCAGTTGCAGGTGGATTTTGATTTTTCTGACCAGGCATATTGTGTCACAGTCTCCGGCAAAACCGCAGAAAAGCCCCACGACCTGGAGCAGCTGAGTGCGGCCCTGAAAGACGGCCGCCAGCCGGAGATGGATGAATACTATCATGATTTGCTCGGCTCCGACTCGAAGAGCCAGGACTACTATTTGCTGGGCGCCATGGTCGACTCCGCAGATGTTGGCTACGACGGCACCACCCTGACCGTCCGCGTCGGACGCAACCGGAGCAAACGCTAGGCGGAACAGGCCCTCAATGTCCTGTTTCCGGACAAGGCACCTGGCACCGCTCCCGACCCAGCGACCGGATGCCGAAGAAAAACCAGATACCGGTGACCAGGGTGGCGATCCCGTCGGCAAAAGGTGCGGCGTAGAGAATGCCGTTCATGCCCCAGATCCGGGAGAACAGAATGACTGCAGGCATCAGGAGCAGGACTTGGCGGGTCAGGGTCAGGACCATGGCCGATCCGGGTCGGCTGATCGCCTGGAAAAAGTTGGCCCCGAGGATCTGGAATCCGATGAAAGGCAGGCACCAGAACCAGGTTTTGAGCGCATAACTGCCAAAGCGAATGAGTTCAGGCTCCCGGTTGAACAGGGAGACGATCTGGACTGGAAATAACCGGGTCAGGATCCAGCCTGTCAGCACAATGGCCGTGGCGGCGATGATGGCCAGTTTTTCCGCGGCCTTGATGCGGTCGAATTTTTTCGCCCCGAAATTGAAACTGATGATCGGCGACACGCCCTGGTTCAGACCTGTGATCGGCATGAGCAGGATGGTCTGGACACTGTTGATGATCCCCATGCCGGAAACCGCGATGTCGCCGCCGAAGAGCAGCAAATTTTTGTTGAGGATCACATTGAGCAGGCTGTTGCTGGCCTGGAGCAGAAAGCCCGGCAGCCCGAGCGCTGTCGCCCGGAAGACCACGTCCTTTTTCAGGCGCAGGTAGCGCAGTTGCAGCTTGTGGTGGCTGCGGTTGCTGAGAAAATAAGCCAGGATCCAGACCGTGGAGAGGGCCTGGGACAGGATGGTGGCCAAGGCGGCTCCTGCCATTCCCATATCAAATGCATAGATAAACAAAGGGTCAAGCAGGATGTTGGTCCCTGCGCCGACAAACATGGTGATCATGGCCAGACGCGGCTGTCCGTCCGCGCGCAGGAAATTATTCATCCCGATGTTGAGGACTTGGAACAGGGCGCCGAAAAAAATCACGCGCATGTACGACGTGGCATAAGGCAGGATTGTTTCGCTGGCGCCAAACAGGCGCAGCAAGGGGTCGAGGAAGATCTGGCCCAGAACCATGAAAGAGACGCCGCTGAGACACAGAATCGTGAACATGTTGCCCAGAACCTCGTCCGCGGCGGCCCCTTTCCCCTCACCCAGCCGGATCGCAAACAAGGTAGCCCCACCGACGCCAAACAAAATGCCGATCGAGAGCAGGAAAATCATGATCGGAAAGCCAATCGTGATCCCAGCCAGGCCAGACGAGCCCAGACCAGGCGCATTGCCGATGTAGATGCGGTCAACCACATTGTAGAGGGCATTGACGACCATCCCGATGATAGCTGGAATGGAGAATTTCAGCAGCAGACTGGAGATCTCCGCCGTACCCAGTGGATTTTCCTGTTGCGGCCGGTTCATCCCTTCTGCCCCCACTCTCTGAAATCAGTGCCATCGACTTTATCTGCCATGGCTTCCAGCACAGCAAACATCGTCTGGACAGACGCTTCATCGATGCCTGCCGTTAAAAAATCTGTCCATTGCCGCAGGTGGGCAAAGATCGTCGCGCGCTGCTCAATGGCTTGTTCGGTCAAAAAAACCTGGTTGGACCGTCGGTCATTCGGATCCTTTTCCTTGCGTAGGAAGCCTTTGTCGAGCAATGACTGCACCACCCGAGCCGTAGCAGCCTTGTCGATGACAAGAAAAGACGACAATTCCTCCTGCGAAATGCCATCCCGGCCAAACAAATGGATCAGAACCGGCACTTCTGCTGCAGTGATGTTCAGCGGTTTGAGCACCCCGTTCAAATAAACTTGGTTTTTGCGGTACAGGATCGAAACCAGACGACCCACACTTGATTTCATAGCGTCGTGCTCACCTTTGTTATTAGTTGTCATGACAACTATTTTACCCAGGAAATAGTTGTCGTGTCAACTGATTCCTGATCGAGTGCATGTGGTCGGATCCGGTTCCCTACGCAATCTGGTCTGATCAAACTGGGCAAAATCACGCAATTTGATCAGACCAAATTGCGTAGGAGTTGGGAAACAGACACATGCTCGTTTTTAGTACTTTCGGCTGATGTGCGTTGCTCCGCAGACCTTTAAGATGAAACTGGTACCAGGTCATTTTGCCGGAAAGTGATCATTTTTCAGCTGCATTTCAGTCGTGGACGCTTTTTGCCCATCACCGAGACAGGTTCTTCCAGGTGACGCGGCTCCCGATGTGGAGGTTATTAGTGTGAAAACAAAACGACGA
>DIGA01000019.1 GCA_002419365.1 Mageeibacillus sp. UBA5734
TTCAGGACACACTGTCGGAGCACTTCTTGGGAACATTTTCGACGAGGCGTCAACCGCGTGCGGCTGTGGGCTTCACAAGGGTATTGCAGATTTTCCTCAAATGTGGACCGACCCCAATTCCGGAATGTTCCGCCCACAGTGCCAGACTTGGCCGTACCTCCGACCCCAATTCCGGAACATTCCGCCCGAAGTGCCATCCCTCGCGCCGAGTCTGGCACCATAACACACAGTTCCACCGAATGTGTCACGCCTCAGAATGAGGCTGACTCCAAATCTGCTACCATCACCAGCGGTTCGGGGATGGTCTTCATTGTTGGTAGTAAGGCTGCATTAATTTGCTATTTTTCACGGAAACAAGCAAAGAGTCCTTCGCGCCATCCCCTTGTCACCTCGTATACATTTCACGGTAATAAGCAAAAAGTCCCCATCAGTCCTCAAGCCTCCTCAAGCCTCCTCGCGCCGTTTTCCGTTGACAGGACTTGGCGGCTGAATCAGAATGGACGGGGACACTTGATCCCACTGAGAGGTTCTCGATCGTGACGATGCTTCGCTTGGCCGCCAGCGGCTTTTCTCCTTTGGTACACATACTGTTTTTCTTTCTTTTCACCGGCATTTTTTCTATCTTTTCCGCTCAATGGGTTGATACGGGCAGTTTGCAGGGTGCTTTGCGCTGGGTGCGGCACCAGTTCCCGTCCTTTCTGCTCTCCATCCCTGCTACCGCAGCGCTGCCGCTCTTGATCGCAGCCCTGACCAACCGGATCTGGCCTGGTTTTACCGTCGGCTATTTTCTCGTCTATGTTGTGGCCAAAGCCGACCAGGTCAAGTATGAAACGGCGTTGACCCATTTCCTATGGTCGGATTTGTTCAAAACCAGTGATCCAGGCAAGTTCCGCGAACTGATCGGACACTACATCCGTCCAGCCTTTTTCCTGCCGATGCTGATGGGACAGCTACTGGGTAATGGCTTGCTTTACAGTGTATCTGGCAACAGCTTCCTGGATGGTCCTGGCTCAGTCAGCGGCCGGATCCTGGCCACAGTGGCCGGAGCCTGTTTCCTGGTCCTGTACTGGCTTTATGGATGCTGGGTACAGAGCCCGAGGGTCCGTCAATGGCTGCATCTGCCGGTTTTGTCGAGCCAGTCTTATGATCAGAACGTCCGGCTGCATGGTACTTGGCTGGCTTTTGGGGCACACATCCAGCTGGTGGCGATTGACCAGGATGAACCCGAAGCTTACACGCCGGAAAAGGCAAAACAGATCCAAAGCCTGCTGCAAACCTTCGCCGAGAAGACAGCTGCAGCACCTGTCGGGATCAGGCCAACCATCATCGTCCTTGCCATCGAAGCTCTGTGGGACATCACGCGAATCCCTGGCCTGGTCTTTCCCGCTGATCCATTGCAAGCCTTCCGGGCAGATTATGCCGGAGATGTCACGGCCAGCTGTTTTGCCGGACTGACAGCCAATTCTGAGTTTGAATTTCTGACCGGACTTTCGATTTCGCTGCTGCACGATTCGGCCTGCCCCTTCATCAAGATTACGCGGCCACTGCCTGCACTGCCTGCACATCTTGGGCAGCTGGGCTACCAGACGACAGCCATCCACAGCTACACCCGCACCTTTTACGATCGCGACAAAGTCTATCCCCTGCTGGGCTTCGGCCGATTCAATGGGCTGGAAGAATTGACCGAGCAAGGCTTTGCCCGGGAAAAAGGCTGGTACATGGCGGATGAAGCACTGCTGGAGCCGATCCTGGCCCAGTTGCACCAGACTGAGAATTCACAACTGATCTACACCCTGACGATGCAGAATCATGGTCCCTATGCCCCGGACCGCTATGCAGAAAATGAAATCGATCCCGAAGCCAAGCCTCAGTTTTCCCAAAACCTCGGACTGACTGACGGCGACCGCCAGGCTGTCATCAACTATACCCAGGGAGTTCGCGACGCCGGTCGCCTTTACGAAAAACTCTGCCAGGAGATCGAGCAGCTGGATCGGCCTGTCCTGCTCTGCGCGTTTGGCGACCATCTGCCAGGTATCGGTGAGCACTCCGGCTATCGCATGATGGTAGACGCCGGAATGGCAGACACAGCACAAGATCCAGCCTTGTATCACGTGCCGGTTTTCTATCACGCCAACCAGGCTGCCCAAAACGCCGGACTGCCTGGAATGCTCGCCTTGGAGCGCACTGGTGAAGGGGCATGTCCCGGGTTCAATGTCCTGGGCGCAAAGCTCATGAAGGCGGCCGGTCTTCCTCTGCTCCCGCTGCAGCAGCTGGTCCTGGATCTGGACCAATTGGATCTGCTGGATCACGGGCAGCTAAAGGAACAGGCAGATCGCCCGGAACAGTCCGAGCAGGCCATCACAAAAAAATCCCCGAGCCTGTCCAGCAAGGACCTGCTCGAGGTGTATGAATGGATCCAGTATGACTGGCTCTGGGGGCAAGGCTTCACCTTGCCGCACTGAGATCAAAGATGCAGGCGGACACCTTCGTCTTTCGCCAGGTTCTTGAGTTTGTCGACCATTTCCGGATTGCCCAGGACAATCAGCGAGTCGCCTGCTGCAATCATTTCGCCGGCCCGAGGATTGAAGACCATGGTTCGGCTGCCAGATTTCTTGATCGCCATGACGATCAGGCCTGTGCATTCGGGGATTCTGGCCTCGCGCAGGGTCTTGCCATTGAGCTCGGATGTCTCGTCCAGCAGGACTTCTTCCAAGTTGAAAACCTCATCGCCGGCATAGGTCACGACGTCGAGGAATGAGAAAATCGATGGCCGCAGGACCATGGCCGCCATGCGTCTCCCACCGATTTCGTTCGGAGATATCGTCCGGTCCGCACCAGCCATGCGCAGCTTTTCGTGAGCATGGGGTTCGATTGCACGGGAGATAATATAGAGGTTTGGATTGAGGTAACGGGCTGTCAGGATGGTGAAGACATTTTCCGTATCCGAAGACAAGGCACAGATCAGGCCTTCCGCCTGGTGAATGTTGGCTTGTTCGAGGGCGGATTCATGGGTCGGGTCGCCGTGGATGGCCAGGATGCCGCGGTTGTGGAATTCGTGGATTTTCTCCTCGCGCAGATCAACGACCACGAAGGGCACTTTGCCGGCAGCCAGCTGGGCCATGACATTCTGCGCGGTCTCACCGGCGCCGCAGACGATATAGTGTTTGTGCAAGGCTCTGATCCGGTTATCCATGCGACGCCTCCGCCAGACTGTCTGGAGCTGGCCCTCCGTCAGGAATGCCACCAGGCTGGTCAGGGCATAACCGACAAACCCCAGCCCGGCAAAAATGATGAAAACGGTGAAAATCTTGGCCGCCTCGGAAAGCTCAGCCACCTCTTTGAATCCAACCGTGGCGATGGTAATCACCGTCATGTAGAACGCATCGAGAACGCTGACCTTGAGCAGAGCAACATAGCCAATCGTGCCGATGATCATCA
The DNA here is from genome assembly GCA_002419365.1 of Mageeibacillus sp. UBA5734. Taxonomy (GTDB): domain Bacteria; phylum Bacillota; class Clostridia; order Saccharofermentanales; family UBA5734; genus UBA5734. Next base: position 3,439 of record DIGA01000019.1, read on the forward strand.
GGAGCAGGAAAAAGATCAGGACCAGAATCAAGCTCTTATGCTCTCGCACCATACAAATGCTCCATGACCTGACGAATGGACCTGAAAGGATCCGGCGATCTGATCCTAGGAAAAATCCCTCCGGCCAAGGGTCGGAGGGATTTGACTGACTGGTTCCGAGGACCTGAACTTAAACGGAAGCTTCCGGCAGATCCCTGACTTCAAAGAAGCTGTTCAACTCAAAAAGCAGTTTTTCAACATCAAGACCGTGGACCATGCAGGCTTCTTCAATCGTTTCACCCGAAGCCATGGCACAACCGAGGCAATGCAGGCCATTTTTGAAGAAAATCGGCACTGTGCCCCGGTCAAGGTTCAGCACATCCGAAATGATCATATCTTTGTTAATTTCCATGGGTAATCCTCCTGTGCTTCATGCACGCCGTCATTTTACACCAGCACCGGGTTCACTGGCAACCGGTAAAGCCCAGGCAGCGGGACCACGCTCATAGAGATTGTTTCCCTGTGTATCGATCAGGACGACAACAGGAAAATCTACAACCTCAAGCCGGCGGATCGCTTCAGCCCCGAGATCATCATAGGCAATCACCTCTGCCTTTTTGATCCGCTGTGCCAGGAGGGCGCCTGCTCCGCCAGTGGCCCCGAGGTAAATCGCCCCGTGCTGTCTCATCGCTTCGACGACTGCCGGTGAACGGGCGCCTTTGCCAATCATACCGACCAGGCCAAGCTCGATCAGACGAGGGGCATAGGCGTCCATGCGGCCGCTGGTGGTTGGACCGGCCGAACCTACAGGCAGGCCTGGGCGACCGGGGCAGGGTCCGGCGTAATAAATCGTCTGGCCGGATAAATCAAGCGGCAGCGGTTCATTCTGGTCGAGGGCTGCGATCAATCGTTTATGGGCCGCATCGCGGGCAGTGTACAAAACGCCGGTCAAGGAGAGCAAATCACCAGCTTTGAGAGACAGGATTGTTTTCCGGTCAAGAGGTAATTGGAGGTGGATCCGTTTCATAGATGAAGCTCCATATTTCTGGCAGTATCCGTGTAAGATCCGGTTAGAGAGTCATCGAGGCGTGGCGGGTGGCATGGCAGCTCATGTTGACCGCCACAGGCAAGCCTGCAATGTGCGTCGGATAGGCTTCAACGTGAATCGCCAGCGCGGTCATCCGGCCACCGAGACCACCTGGGCCGATTCCGGTGGCATTGGCAGCTGCCAGGAGTTCTTGTTCCAACTGGTGCAAGTGTGGCTGGGAGTTGGCGCTGCCGACTGGGCGGAGCAAAGCTTCCTTGGCCAGTTCGGTCACTTTTTCCAGCGTGCCGCCGAGACCGACACCAACAATGATCGGTGGGCAGGGATTGGGACCGGCCGCGCGGATGGTGTCGATCACAAACTGGCGCACGCCTTCGATGCCGGCTGATGGACTGAACATCTTGACTGCTGACATGTTCTCGCTGCCAAACCCTTTGGGGGCAACCGTGATCTCCAGCTCATCGCCAGGGACAATATCATAATGGATCACGGCCGGTGTATTATCCCCGGTATTGACCCGCAGGATCGGATCTGAAACGACCGATGCGCGCAGATAGCCATCGCGATATCCCTTGGCCACTCCGGCATGGATCGAGTCCGTCAAAGAGCCGCCAACAATCTGCACATCCTGTCCGATCCGGACAAAGACAACCGCCATGCCCGTGTCCTGGCAGATCGCCAGGCGTTGTTGCCGGGCCAAGGCTGCATTCTCAATCAATTCTTCCAGGATCGCCTGGCCAGCCGGCGATGGTTCAGCCTTGCGGGCAGCTTCAAGGGCTTGCTGGATATCCGGGCTCAGTTCAATATTGGCTTGCTGGCATAAAGAAGCGACCGCTTCGATCACTTTCTGGCAATCTATCTGTCTGGACATGTTCCTCTTCTTCCTTGCTTCCGGGTCGGTTGTGCCAGTCAGTATTATAGCTGACAAGTCACATTTTGTCAGTCCTGACCAAGAATCACGCTATTTTGCCGCAGGATCTTTGTAAACAGTGTTCATTTGGTCTGGAAAAAGGCTTGGTCATGGCTTGACACTTGAATTCATTGCGTACGATAATATCAGAAGTAAAAACTGCCTGAAGGAGGCTCCAAATGAACAAGACAGACCTGATCGATGCCGTCGCTAAATCAACTAAGCTGAGCAAAAAGGACAGCGAAAATGCCATCACTGCCGTCCTTGACTCCATTTCGGATGCTTTGTCCAAGGATGACAAAGTCGTGCTTGTTGGTTTCGGAACCTTTGAAGTGAGAAAGCGCGCTGCCCGCAAGGGCCGCAATCCCAGCACCAAGCAGGAGATCAAGATCCCCGAGTCCAAAGCCCCCGTTTTCAAGGCTGGCAAAGGTCTCAAGGACAAAGTCAACGGCTGAATTGCCGTTCTCGCGCTTTATTGACCCAGTTCCATATCCGGAGTTTTTTCTCCAGGCACAGAATAGCTGCCCGTGGTTGTTTCGGCGACCATGGGCAGTTTTATGTGCCGCGTCCACTGGATCACCAGATCGGTCACCTCATCACACATCATGCTGATGGCAGCTGTATTGGAGACAGCTGGTCCCGGACTGTTCTTTGTCTTGATACAGTAGCGGATGTCTCGTTCAATCTGGCTGTACGGAACCTTGAATTCCTCAGCTATGAGCGGATAGAGCATTTTGCTCACCGGACGGAGCATGCGGTCATTGCCTGCTGCCACGACCAGCATGTAGCGCAGATAGCGGTACCCCTTGAGACGAGGCATCAGCTGCCAACGTCTCATGACCTCATCGACAGCCAGAACCCGCAGGGGTTTGAGCTCGTCCGGGTCCATCATCATGTCGCGGACCAGCTTCTGAGTTGTGTCCATGATGCGCCGGGCAGCCAGTGGTGTACCTTTGCGCCCATCCACCAGATACTGCATCCGGCCGGCTGTGTCCATCATGCCGACCATGCCCTGTCGTTTGATCATCCGTGACACATGGTCCAGCAAATCAAAATCCGATGCAGCGATAAAAAAACCGGTCTGGTCAGCCGGTGCGAGCCTGGAAAGTCTCCGCTGGATGGATTCCTCTCGTCTCATACAAGTATGACCTCCTTGACACAAGTCCTGCTTCCACTGCGCTGATATGTAGAAGCAGGTGTTTGATCATTGTGCCAGCAGGGGCATGCCATTGTGAATCAACTGGTCCGGAAATTTTTGTCGAGCCTGCAACCGCGTCAGAATCTCCTGCGCCTATTCAGTCAGACTTTTTAAAAATGCCTCCAGGGATTCAAGCGCCACAGCCTCATCCTCGCCATCGCAATGGATCGTGATGCACTGGCCCTGTCGAATGTTGGCAGCCATCATGTCCAGGATGTTGCGGGCCGGGATGTACTGGCGCCCGGCCCGGACCACAATCCGGCAGCGGTATTGCCTGGCCCTGGCACAAAAAAGGCTCGCCAGGCGAGCATGCAGACCCGATGGATTGCCAATGCAGACTGTACGAACAATCATGGCAAATCCTCCCCGACTGCTTCCCGGATGGCCAGGCCTCTGGAATTGACGACCGTTGTTTCGATCAAAGTGGCCCGGACGAGATAGCCACTTCTGGGCGTGAATTCGATCCGGTACTGGCTGCCAGGCTCCAGCGCCACCTGCCACTGATTGTAAAAGTAGTGACGCCCACCGGTTGTCAGGCTGTTCCAGCCCAAGTTTTGGCGTCCGACTTGCACTTCTTCGATCGCGTATGTTTCAGTCAGCAGATTCACCGTGTCGAGCAGGCGAGGCACGGTGAGGGACAGCATCAGAGCCAGGAACAACCCGGTCAGTGCCACTGGGGCCAGATAGCCCAGGGCCAGACGGTTGCGCCGTTCCTGATTGACTCTCAGTGCCTTGAACAGCATGACCAGGACAACCAGGCTCATGATGGCGGATAAGAACAAGCTCCAGAAAAAAAAGATCAAATCCAGTCCCCCACTTAGTGCCTGTACAAAATGACAGGCTTGTGATGGGCAACATTATAGCATGATGTTAATTTCTGGTGAATGCGCTCGACCAGAGCTCCATATCGGTGTACAATGAGCTCGCCACCTCCATATGGCAACAAACAGCAACTACGCCTTCGGGCTTTTCTTAGATGATGAGGAACAGAAAAATATGAACAACTTTGAAACCGTCAAAGAATTTACAGATATTTTGGTTAACTGCCAGGGAAAAGTGACTTTTATTACGGCGCAGGGTGACCGTCTCGTTACGGACAGCATGCTTTCAGCCTTGGTTGGCTTTGCTTCGCTGATTTCTGTCGCCGGATCGATGGACGTCCGGTTCGAGTGCGAACACCCTGCCGATTGTGAAAAATTGCACCATTTCATGCGCCAGCACAAACTCGGTATCTATCGCAACACCTGATACCTGAGCTCCTCAGGAGCTGGTAATAGCCGGTTCCAGCCCGAAAAAGCGGCTTGACTATCCCTTTCAGTGCGCTAAAATGTTAACCGAAGTTAACATCAGGCCAGTGTCCTGTCTTGGCTGTGTTCGATTGCACTTGGCCGTTACAGGACCATCACTGGTGAAAGGATCCGTCATGCCTGTGCCGCTTTCAGAGTTCAAGCCCGGAGAGAGCGGGACCATTGTCTCCATCCAGGGCACCGGTGCTTTGCGCCAGCGCCTGATTGCCATGGGTGTCACACCGGGCACATGGCTGATCGTCAGAAAATTTGCCCCATTGGGCGATCCGATGGAAATTCGTCTGCGCAACTACAACCTGTCTATTCGCAAGCGCGATGCCGCCATGATTGAAATGCTGCGGGAGGACCGTCTGTGAACATTCACCTGGCGCTGGCCGGCAATCCCAACTGCGGCAAGACGACTTTGTTCAACCGCCTGACAGGCACGCGTCAGACGACGGGCAATTGGCCTGGCGTGACGGTCGAGAAAAAGGTCGGTGTGATCCGGCGCGGACCCAATCTGTTTACCCTGGTCGATCTACCCGGGATCTATTCCCTGTCGCCCTATTCGATCGAGGAAATTGTCACCCGCAACTACATTCTGGAAGACCAGCCGGACGTGATTGTCAACATCGTCGATGCCAGCAATCTCGAGCGCAACCTGTACCTGACCCTGCAGCTGAAAAAACTCGGCCGGCCCATGATTGTGGCCCTGAACATGATGGATGAAATCGAACAGCGGGGCGACCTGTTGCACCTGGAGCGCCTCGAAGCCCTGCTTGGCATGCCTGTCGTGCCCATTTCCGCCAAGCTCAACCAGGGCATCCTCGAGCTGATCGATGCCGTCAGGACCCTGGCCATTTCACTCGGGCACAGGGACGGAGACCACCACCACATCCTGTCTGAACGGCCATTCGGCAACGAAGCGGTCCCGCTTGACCAGCCTGGCCATGTCCAGACAGGCCGCGGACACGAGCGCGGTCCAACTGGTCGTGAGCGCGGGCTGGTGGGTCGAGAGCGGGGACCGGTCAGTCAGCCGCACCATCCCGCCATCCATCCGGCAGCCAGCCCCATTCATCCCAAGGGCAAAGGCAAGCCACACCAGCCCTTCAACCAGCCTACCGGACCCGGCCACAGGCATCCCCCCCACGGACAGGGACATGGCCTCGGATCCGGGCACGGACCTGGCGCAGGCGTTGGCCAGGGCGCTGGCTTGGGCCGGGCCCTGCAGGCTGAACACGACCATACCAGCGAGCAGCCGGAAACCCTGGCCCGATTGCCGCTCGATTTCAAACCCGAGACGGATGAAGAAACGCAGATCCTGTACCAGGAAGCCGCCCGCATCACCCGCCAAGTCCTGGAGCATCGCCAGCACCCATCTGATTTGACCCGCTCCGACCGGATCGACCAGGTCCTGACCCACCGCATCTGGGCGTTGCCAATCTTCCTTGCGATTTTGTTCCTGGTTTTCCAGCTTACCTTCCACGAAAACCTGGGCGGTCGCCTGACTGGCTGGCTGGACGTCTTTTTCAGCGAAATTTTCAGCGGCTGGGTGCGGGCCGGCCTTGAGCTGGCCGGAGCATCGCCCTGGGTCATCTCCCTGGTCGTCGATGGCATCATTGCCGGTGTCGGTGGCGTCCTGACCTTCCTGCCCCAGATCGCCCTGCTGTTCATGTTCCTGTCCGTTCTCGAAGACACTGGCTACATGGCCCGGGCTGCTTTCATGGTTGACAAGCTGTTCCTCAAATTCGGCCTGTCCGGACGCAGTTTCATCCCGATGCTGATGGGGTTTGGCTGCACCGTACCCGCCATCATGGCCGCCAGATCGCTGGAAAACCAGCGCGACCGGCGCCTGACCATCATGATCACACCCTTCATGTCGTGTGGCGCGCGCATGCCGATCTATGCTTTTTTCGCCGCCATTTTCTTCCCCACCCATAAAGGTCTTGTAACCTTTTCGATGTATGTGCTTGGTGTCATCGTCGCCATCCTTTCGGCGGTCCTCCTGAGCAAAACCGTCCTAAGAGGCAGTGAGGCTCCTTTTATCATCGAGCTCCCCCCCTACCGGCTGCCTGATACCAAATCCTTGTTCCTGCATATCTGGGACAAAGTCCAGGATTTCATCATCCGGGCCGGTACATTGATTTTTGCCATGTCGGTCGTGATCTGGATTTTCCGGACCTTCACGCTGACCTTTTCCATCGCCACGGACAGCTCGCAAAGCATATTTGGCCTGTTGGGCAGCCTGATCGCACCACTGCTTTCTCCCCTGGGTTTTGGCAACTGGCAGTCCAGCGTGGCCCTTTTGACCGGATTGATCGCCAAAGAAGCCGTCGTGGCCTCGCTGGGCATCCTGTTCACCCCGGAGCAGATCGCCTTGACCTTCACACCACTTGCAGCCTATGCCTTCATGACCTTCACCCTGCTTTATACGCCCTGCGTCGCGTCACTCGGCGCCCTGGCCCGCGAAATGCAGAGCTGGCGCTGGACACTGGCCGCCATTCTCTATCAGATCGGGGTTGCCTACCTGATCTCCCTGCTGGTCTATCAAGGCGGCCGCCTGATCGGCCTTGCCGCCTGATCAACCAACTCCGCCCGGGGGATGGAATTTTTATGAAGCATACACCACTCTCACCTGCTGTGGAAGATTTTCTGGAAGCCATCCTGGCATTGGCTCCGGACGGTCATGCTGTCCGATCGGTCGATGTTGCCACTCAGCTGGGTATCTCCCGGGCTGCCGTCAGCAAAGTCCTGGCCAATCTGGTCCAGGCCGGTCTGATCGAGCACACGCCTTACGGCAGCATCCAATTGACAGACTCAGGCCTCGCTCGAGCCCACCTGATCACCCAGAGCCACCAGATGCTCAAGCGTTTCCTGATCGAAATCCTCAAGATCGACGAAAACACGGCCGAACAGGATGCCTGCCGGCTGGAACATGTCATCAGCGACGAAACACGGCAGAAATGGCTGCACTACATCGCCCGGACTTTGCCGGAGTAAGCAGCGACGGGACCGGGAGCGGGCGCGCGGGGCACCTTGACTGGCAATGACCTTGATCGGAGCCAGACTTGGCGTGAAGAGTGACCCAAATCCGGCAATTGCCGATAATCGCACCAGGGATCACGCGAGGGCCGGTCCAGCTCGCTCAGTCCAGCTTGCCCAGCATCACCATCAGTCCGGCTTCGTCGAGGATCGTCACGCCGAGCGAGCGGGCTTTGTCCAGTTTACTGCCAGCGGCCTCGCCTGCTACGATGTAATGCGTTTTGCGCGAGACACTGCCGGACACTTTCCCTCCGGCAGCTTCGATCAGGCGAGTGGCTTCTTCACGTCCGAGGGTCGGCAAGGTGCCGGTCAGGACGAAGGTCTGGCCCAGCAGGGGCAGGTTTGTCCTGTCCGTTTGATTGCCCTGGAGATTGACACCGGCCTGTGCGAGCTGGTCGATCAGGTGCATGGTTTGCTCCTGGCTGAAGAAATCGACAACCGAGCGGGCACTGATGGCACCGAAGTCTGGCAAGGCCATAAGCTCGAGCTCAGTGGCCCGGGCCACAGCGTACAGGTCGGGAAAAGACTCGGCCAGGACGCGCGAGGCCTGGCGTCCAATGTTGCGGATGCCAAGTCCCGTGATCAGGCGGTCGAGGCTGTTTTGGCGTGATTTCTCGATCGCCTGCAGCAAATTGGCCAGTGTTTTCTGGCGCGTCTTGAACACATCCGAGTTGGCCAGTTCTTCCTGGCGTCCAGGCAGCTGGTAGATGTCAGCCAAATTGCGGATGAGCCCGGCAGAAAGCAAGGTTTCGACCATGGCCGGGCCGAGGCCCTCGATATCCATGGCCTCTTTGGAAGCAAAGTAGACCAGATGGCGGGCAATCTGGGCCGGGCAATCGGAACCGGTGCAGCGCAGGTCAGCGGTATCTGGTTCGCGCTCGGCTGGAGCACCGCAGACTGGACAATGATGTGGCAACTCATAATGCGGCGGATCACCGGCGCGCAGATCCTTGCGCACGGAAAGGATGGCCGGGATGATGTCGCCGGCTTTCTGGACCAGAACGGTGTCGCCGATCCGGACATCGAGCTTATCGATCATGTCCTGGTTGTGCAGCGTTGCCCGGCTGACCGTTGTCCCAGCCAGGCGGACCGGCTCGAGGATTGCCATCGGCGTGATCCGGCCAGTTCGACCCACCTGGACCGTGATGTCCAGCAGTCGCGTTTCTTTTTGTTCCGGCGGATATTTGTAGGCGATCGCCCAGCGTGGCACTTTGCTCGTAGCCCCCAGGCGTTCGCGGATGGACAGGTCATCGACTTTGACGACTGCGCCATCGATGCCATAAGGCAAGGCAAACCGTTGCTCGCCGATGGCCATGATTGCCGCCCAGACGGTTTCAAACGACTGGCAAACCTGGTACTCGGGACTGACCGGAAAACCGAGCCGGGCCAGGTACTGGAGACTATCGGAATGGCTGGCAAAGGAGACACCGGTCACAGCCTGGACATTGAACACGAATAAGGAAAGTTCCCGTTCGGCAACGATGGCCGGGTCCAGCTGACGCAACGTGCCGGCGGCACAGTTGCGCGGATTGGCAAAAATCTTGCCACCGCTGTCCTCCTGACGCGCATTGACACGCATGAACGCATCGACCGACAAATAGACCTCGCCGCGAACCTCCAGTTCTGGCAAAGCAACCGGCAGCTCCTGGGGCAAATCAGCAATCTGGCGGATATTGGCGGTGACATCCTCACCGACCTCGCCATCACCCCGGGTCAGGCCCCGGACCAGACGGCCATTTTCATAGCGAATGGCCACCGACAAACCGTCAATTTTCCGTTCGACAACAAAACGGACCTCCGGAAAATCACTCTGCATGCGGGTGATGAAATCGGCCACCTCAGACTCGGCAAAAACATCCTGCAAGCTCAGTAACGGTACCGTGTGGCGGGTCGTCGCCAAATCGGTGCTGATGGCCCCGCCGACTTTGCGACTGGGGGAGTCAGGTGTTGCCAGGTCGGGGGCCATCGCCTCGAGGGTGCGCAGGCGCTGCATCAGCTGGTCGAATTCAAAATCGCTGATTGTCGGATTGTCTTCCGCGTAATAGGCTCGGCTGTGGGCTTCGATTTCCGCCCGCAAAGACTCGATCTGTGCCTGGATGTCCGGATTCTTTTTTGCTTTTGCCATGAAAACGTTCCGTGCCTTTCTATGTCAGCCTTTGGCCCGGCCCTGTGAGAGCAAGATCTGAGGCAGCACAGCTAGGATCAGCAGCAGGATCGACCAAACCAGCTGCGGCAGCGAGAGCCAGCCAGCCAGATTCTGGGCCAGGCTGTCCGAGGGCACGATCAGCATGGGCGCAAGCATGTCAAAGGGCCAGTCCAGAGCGGAAAACAGACCAGTCAGAAAGCCCTCGACGATGATCAGGGCTGGTATCGACACGATGAAAGCGTCCGACAGCCACAGACCCGGGGAACGGGCTGGAATCAGCAGGAACAGAAGGGCCAGGGCCAGGCCGATCGTGATCGGCAGCGAGACATCGTACACGCGGTTGTTTTCGATGCAGATCCAGAGGTGGTAGATGACTTCGGACAGTGAGGCGAACCCCGCGATGTACAGGCGCTGGCGGCTCTTGCCAAGCCAGAACAGCAACGAGACGATGATCGCCATGATCAGGTAGGTCAGCCACGCCGCCAGGCTATCGGAGGCCCGGGTCAGACCAGCGAGGAACTCGGCTCCGGTCCGGATCATGGTGGCAAAATAGCGGAATGGCGCTGCCAGGGCTGTAGACCAGGCGAACAATAAAACCGCCAGGACAATCCCGGCGCGTGTCTGGCTTTTCATCGTGAAGACTCCTGAAAATTTTTGCTATTATTATAGCATAGCCCGGGCGCTGGAAA
>DIGA01000032.1:0-8592 GCA_002419365.1 Mageeibacillus sp. UBA5734
TAGTCAAAGAAACGTTGACATCGAATTGTTTGAAAGAATTGACCAACGTCAGGAAGGTCGATACGGTAAATGCCGGAGCAACGAGTGGAACCAGAATGGCTTTGGTACGCTGGAGAAAATTTGCGCCATCAATCTGGGCGGCCTCAAGGAGAGAAACAGGCACATTCTGGATGGCTGCAACATAGATCATCATGATATATCCGGCATATTGCCAGCTGCCGACGATGACAATGGCTGCCAGGGCAGTACTCCCTTTGCCCAGCAGGGAGCTGGTCAGTGACTCAATCCCCATAGACTCAGCAAATCCCGGGATGGCGTTGACAAAAATAAATTGCCAGACATAACCAAGAACGATGCCACCAATCAGGTTAGGCGTAAAAAATCCGGAACGGTAAAAGTTCCGGAACTTGATGTTGGATGTCACCATCATGGCCAAAATCAGGGCAACCAGATTGATGACAATGACATTGGCCGCCGTGTAGACGGTTGTTACCAGAAACGAGTAGTGGAATTTGACATCTGAAAAGATGACTGAGAAATTCTTAAGTCCGACAAAATTGATCTTGTCTTGGATGGCTCCATTCCAGTCCGTAAGCGAAAAATACAACCCCATGAAAAATGGGATGATGACAACGAGTATGAAGGCAGTCAGCGAGGGGGCCAAAAACAATGCATTGACCAACCTGTTATTTTGTTTCATGCCCTGGGTTTTCATGCAGGTCTATCCTCCGATTCTGGTTAGCACCTGACTGTGCGAAATGCAGGCTTCAGGCCTGCATTTCGCGTTCAATCAGTCAAGCAAGGTTAGATCACAAATCAGCCGAGAAGATCCGGAACAGTTGCTACTTCACCCTTGATGAGTTCGACAAAGCCAGCTGTGTCGACAGCACCGGAAGCGAGTTGTTCATAGATCGGGCCCAGGGTGTCCATACCAAAGCCGCTCGGCATCTTGTACTGCTGCCAGCTATATGTTTTGCCAGCTGAAGCCCATTCCATGATGCTCTTGGACAGCGGAACAGCCGGGGTCAGTTTGACGGACTTGAAAGCAGGGATCATGCCAGCAGCTTCGACCATGTATTTATGGCCGGCTTCGGTGGTTGCGATGGCATTGAGGAATTTCTTGGCTTCTTCAGCACCGGCGCTGTCGCCATTGACGACATACCAGGACGGCGGAGCAGCGAGTACGCCGTCGGTGTCTTCCACAAACGGGGCGTGAGGAGCATAGGCCATTTCAAAGCTGGCTTCCAAGGTCTTCAGGGTTGGGTCAACCCAGTTGCCCTGGTGCAGGAAGACGGTCTTACCGGCAGCAAAAGCCTGAGCCTGGGCGTCATAGTTGCCATTGAGCAGGACTTCCTTGTCAGCATACTGGAAGAGCATGTTGACATACTCGGCATACTGTTTCAGACGGGGTTCGTCAACTTCGCCAGCCAGCAGCTTGTCGATCACAGTTGTGTCGCCATAAGGCAAGCCAGCTGTGAGGTAGATATTGAAGTTATGCAGACCGGTAACCCAGGTCATGCCCGTTGCCGTAGAAGCAGCCATGGACACGACTGCGTCGATGCCGAGGTCGGCCTTCATGCCATCCAGCTTTTCAAAAGCAGCCTTATAGGCATTGAAGTTGGTCAGAGTCTTGGGATCGATGCCAGCTTTGTCGAGCAGGGCTTTGTTGTATGCCATGCCATAGCCTTCGATGGCTACAGGGAAGCCAATGATTTTGCCATCAACTGTGTAGGCGAAATCAGTGTCAGCGACCCAGGGCTGGTCTCCAAGATCGGCAATGATGTCTTTCCAGTCAGAATATCCGGCAGGGCCTTCAATAACGAAAATGTCAGGCATATTGCCAGACTGGAGCTGAGCTTTGAGGTTGCCGCCGTAATCAGCGCCACCACCGGTGGTTGCAATTTCGACGGTAACGCCAGCAGTTTTGCTGTACTCAGCAGCAAATGCTTTGAGTTGTTCGTCGATTTCAACTTTGTTATTGGCAAGGACAATTTTTTCGACTGCCGGTTTTTCTGCGGGGGCTGCCGTGGTTTCTGCCGCAGCGCTGGTGGCAGCAGGTGCTGCAGTGGTTGTCGTGGTTGAGCCACAGGCAGCCAGAGATAAGACGAGGGTGACAAGCAGGATGATGGACAGTACTTTTCTCATAGTTCCTCCTCTAAATGTGACCCGCTATGCTGAGCCACTGATTTAACTCGCACAATCGATTAATGGGTGACTGCTCATGACTGTTTATAGTCATCTTTGCAACCGATTGCGCGAACACACTTGTATAATATCACAAAGATATTGAAAATATCATTTTGCACAAATATTAAAAATTACAATTTTTTGTATTTTATTTTACATTTTTGAAAAAATATGGTGGACGCACCTCACGATTTTGTCTGTTTATTTACGCACATCGGCCAAACATTTGTTTTGTGTCATTCGCTTGTTATATAGTTACAAGTGTCAGATTGCACAAGTTATTGCTTGGAGAGAGCATTGACAAAACATCGTTGCATTGTACAAGACAGTGACTGGTTGGGCGAGGTCTCCTGTCTAGTTGTATAGCTTGCATCGCTTCGCCTGGATACTCACAGAAAAAGCTGATTCACAGGTTACACTTTTACCAATATCTGTCCTTTATAATGATACTAACTTGCATTAACAGGAGGACCCCTTACATGAAATTCAGATGCACCGTTTGTGGTTACATTGCCGAAGGCGAAGCCGCGCCCGAGTTCTGCCCCCAGTGCAAAGCACCGGCCAGCAAGTTCGTTGTGGTCGAAGAAGGCGTGATGTCCTGGGCTGCCGAGCATGTCATTGGTGTGGCCAAGGGTGTTGACCCTCGCATCATCGAAGGCCTGCAGATGAACTTTGCCGGCGAATGCACCGAGGTCGGCATGTACCTGGCCATGTCCCGTGCCGCCGATCGCGAAGGTTATCCGGAAGTTGCAGAGGCATACAAGCGCATCGCTTTCGAGGAAGCTGAGCACGCTGCCCGTTTCGCGGAAATGCTCGGCGAGGTCGTCAGTGCCGAATCCAAGCAGAATCTCAAAGTCCGTGTCGAAGCAGAATATGGCGCCACCCAGGGTAAAACCGATCTGGCCAAGCTGGCCAAAGAACTTGGCTATGACGCCATCCATGACGCCGTCCATGAAATGGCCCGTGACGAGGCCCGTCATGGCAAAGCTTTCAAAGGCTTGCTCGAGCGCTACTTCTAAGGATCTTTCACGAATAATTCACCTGGCAGACGAAGAGAACACCTCGCGGCAGCAGCTGTGAGGTGTTTTTTTATTACGTTCTGACAAATGCTAAAAGCCCCCAACGAATTTTCACTCGCTGGAGGCCGTTGTGTTGTACGTCAGGATGATCGATTGTGGTGTGGCTTACGCCCGCTTTGGCTTACTGCCAAAAACATCAATACCCTGTGCGTCCACCGCGGGTTTTCCACATGACCCAGAGCGGTCCGGCCAGGCAGATGGTCGAATACGTACCGCTGATCAGGCCTACCATCATCGGCAGGGCAAACTGCTTGATGCTGTCGATATTGAAGAAAAAGGCGAAGACGTAGGCGACGCCAATGGCACCAAAAGTAGCCAGGCTGGTGTTGATCGAGCGGGTCAGGGACTGGTTGATCGAGAGGTCGACTAGCTCAGACAAGGGCAATTTGCCCTTATACAGGCGTTCATTCTCCCGGATCCGGTCATAGACAACGATCGTGTCGTTGATCGAGAAGCCGAGAATCGTCAGGACAACCGCTACCAGGGATTCGTTCAGCGGGATGCGCAGGATGACGAACATGAAGAAGGCGACGAAGACGTCATGGAACAGGGCAACCAGACCCATGACACCGGCCGAGGGGCCCGACATGCTGCGGAAGCTGAACCAGACAAAAGCCACGATCAAGACCGAGGCCAGGGCGATCGCCCAGAGGCCTTTGGTCAGAAGTTCGCGACCGATGAAAGGATCGACCAGATTGGCGGATTCCAAAGAAAACGTGGTTTCCGGAAAGGTGGTGACCAGGGCATCCTTGAGGGCAATCTGTTCGTCTGGTGACAGGGCAGAAGATCCAGCGACATTGACGACCAGGAAGGTCTTGTTGTCACCAAGATTGGTCGTTTCCTGGATAGTCACTTCATTCTGGATCGCAGCACTAACCACTGACTGCGCCTGATCAAGGTCAACCGTGCCCTCGTAAGCGTATTTCAGGATGCTGCCGCCCTTGAAGGTGATGTCCATCTTGATTCCAAAAATGAGTGAAACCAGGATGCCGGCGATCATGAAGATGGCAGAAAGCAGGAAAAACCATCTGCGGTTCTGGTAGAAACTAATCTTACGCATCGGCTGCCTCCTTCTTCTTCCCATAAAGCCACGGATTCTGCAGGGCTTTGAACTGGCTCAGCGAGCCGATCATCAGGCGGTTGGCAATAACGCCTGTCAAGCCGTTCAAAATAACGCCGACCAAAAGGGAATAACCGAATGACAGCATCGAGCCAGAGCCGAAAATCATCAGGATCACAGCCGCAATCGCCACGGTGATGTTACCATCCATAACAGCTGACAACGCTTTATGGAAGCCGTTAGCCAGTGCAGTTGTCAGGGAACTGCCGGCATTGAGTTCTTCTTTGATGCGTTCAGCGATGATGATGTTGGCATCGACACCCATGCCGATCGAGAGGATGATACCGGCGATTCCCTGCAAGGTCAGGGTCTGCTGCGGAATCGAAATGGCTAGCAGGATGCCGACCATCTGGCCGAGCAAGCTGAACATGGCGACAAACCCCGGCAAGCGGTAGTAGAGCAGCATGAAGAGCATGATCAGGGACAGCGCAACCATGCCAGCCTGGGTCATGACGGAGAGGGCTCCGGCGCCGAGGCTGGGGCTGATTGAGCTCGAGCTGATTGCCTCGAGAGCAAAGGGCAGGGCACCAGCGTTGATCTTCTGGGCCAGGTCAATGGCATCTTCGCTGGTGCCGATATTGGTGATCATCGCACTGCCATCGGTAATCTTGCTGATGACGCGTGGTGAAGAAATCAGGGTTTCGTCCATCAAGATCGAGATTTCACCCTGGGTCGCGACCAATTCACCGGTTGCATCGGCAAAAGCCTTGGCCCCGGTGGCGTCAAGTTCCAGCAGGACAATCGGATCCGAGGTATTGGGATCGAAAGCAGCTGTTGCCGAGGCAACCTGCGTACCATCCAGCACTTCGGTGCCGTCTGGCTTACGGAACGTCAGACGGGCCATTTCACCCAATTCTTTGAGGGCTTCTTCCGGATTGAAATCGGTCTCGTCCGATTTCCATGGGTAGCGGACAATGATCCGCCCATTGTTCTTTTCGGTGGTGATTTCGCGGTCCAGGATATTGAGATTATCCATGCGCAGTTCGATAACACTGCGGGCCGAAGCCAGGTCACCTTCACTGGGAACACCGCTGTAGTCTTTCGGGGCGAAAACCGCCTCCACGCCACCGCGGATGTCGATCCCGAACCGGATCTTGTCGGCGCCATACAATTCATAATAGCCGGACTGCCCCGGGACCGGGACATTCAAACCAAAGATGCTGAGCAAAGTGCTCAGGAGTATGATGGCAGCGACAATGAAAAAGGTGATGGGTCTGGCTTTGACTTTGTTTCTGGCAAAAGATCTTCGGGCCATCGTCTTAGCACGTCCTTTCTAAAGGTCACAACAAGGTCCTATTATATCATGATTGTGCAAGCCCACAAGCAAGGGATGAAAAAACCTGCCAGGCAAGGTCTGGCAGGTAAAAGGGACTGTCTCAGCAGGAGATTTCAGCTGGGGAAACGGCGGACGGTGAGGATCTTGTATCCGACATTGTAGAAGCTATCCAGGCTGCTGACGACAACTTTGCGCTGGGAAGTCGAGGCGTGGATGACTTTTCCTTCCCCGAGGTAGATAGCCAGATGAGTGATGGTGCTGCGGCCATCCTTGGGCCGGGCATCGATGCAGATGACATCTCCGGCCTGGGCATTGTCCAGCGAAACACCTTCGCCGGCAGAACCAAAGCTGGATGAAGAACGGGGGACACTGACGCCGACCTTGTTATAGGCCCAGTAGACCAGGCCGGAGCAGTCCATGCCTTTGAGGCTTTCACTACCATAGACATAAGGTGTCCCCAAGGCTTGATGAGCCAAGTCGACGATGGTATTGCCGGATGCATTGGCTGCGGCATCTCCACCAGCATCAATCGCGGCATCCGAGCTGGCACCAGACCCCGGTTTACTCTTGGTCAGGAATTTAGATGCGACATACCCGGTCTGACCATCCCCAAACACAATGCGCGACCACTCGTCACCGATGCCGGTCCGGTGGACCTTAGCGCCAGAGTCGAGGTTAGCCAGGATGTCATTCTCTGTGGAATAGGATGCGCGGACATTCAGGGATGTACCTTTCACATAGAGAGTCTCATCAACAGGTCGGAAAACCATCTCAGTCGTCGTGTACTCGGTTTTGACAAAGCCGACCTGATCGTCCGCTTCGACCTGCAGCCAGTCGCCAAAAACGCCAATGGCGTGCAGTCGGTCACCCATGACAATCTTGGCCACGATGGCACTGTCAGTGGAAGCTTCTGCGCGAACATTCAGGACATCAGCCTGGATATAGACATCATAATCGACGGGTTCCAGCACTGGCTCTGCCGGTTCTTCTGCAACAACCATGGCGGATTCGATCCGGGATTCGACAGATTCGACCTGGGCGGTGCGGTCGACCTCGTTTACAAGAGCGATTTCCGGCTGGGAACGATTGAATGAGGCGTCAGAGAAATCAGCTGCAAGCAGCTCCGGTGCAGCATCAAGGATCTGGTCAGCTGATTGTTTGGCAACCAGGGCAGGATCAGCTGCAGTGTCAGCGGAGGCAACTGTAACTGTATGAATCCAGGGGGTGGGCAGGCCCAGCGGCAGAGAAAGGAGCGGGATGGAGATCATGATTGACGCCAGGGACAGGGTCACGATGTTCCTGACCCGGGGGGCTGTCAACTGTCTCACTTTGAAACGCCGCATGAGGGCTCCTTCCAGCTTCGATGATTATCTGATGGCGAATCGCAGAGCGACTGCCGGAAAAGTCAATTCCAGCGCATTATATCCCAAGTGACTGGAAGCGTCAAATTTGACCCGTCCCGGACCCATGTCAACTTGACAGTTAATTTTTGCCCCCCTATACTGATTTCAATAGAATCTGCACAAACCGATGAGCAAGAAGAGTACACCCATGACCGCTTCACAGCGAGCTGCCGCCAGTGCAAGGGCAGTAAGGCCGCATGGGTCGAATGGACTTGCGAGGGCGATCCGAACAATAACCTGTGATGGACTGGCATTTTATCACCGCCAGCCCCGCGGTTTTTCCAGTAGGCATCGACGGGAAGCCGACCCGTTAGCAAGCTGGCCATGCTGGTTAGATCCGGCATGATGAAGTGGGCTCTCAGGAGCCAACAAGGGTGGTACCGCAGGATTTGAATCTTGTCCCTGTTCTTACAGGGGCGGGATTTTTTTATGTTGCGGGCCGATCAACCGATTACAGCAACGATGTGAGCAATGCCCGTTCACGGGCCATGAAAGGAGCACAAAGCCATGTCCAACATTCCGTACCGTACCCATTTGAGTGAAGAGGACATTCCGCGCTACTGGTACAACATGCAGGCTGACATGAAGGAGAAGCACGATCCCTTCATCCATCCCGGGCGCCTCGATCCGGTCGTTTATGAAGATCTCCAACCGGTTTTCTGTGACGAACTGATCAAACAGGAAGTCAATACGACCGATCGCCTGATCGAGATTCCCGAAGGCATCCGGGAAGTCTATAAAATTTACCGTCCTTCCCCGCTCTGCCGCGCCTATAACCTGGAAAAGGCTCTGGGCACCCCGGCGAAGATCTACTACAAATTCGAAGGCAACAATACCTCGGGCAGCCACAAGCTGAACTCGGCGGTCGCCCAAGTCTATTATGCCAAGGAACAGGGCATCACCAACCTGACCACTGAGACGGGTGCAGGCCAATGGGGTACAGCGCTTGCCATGGCTTCCAAGCTCTATGGCGTCGACCTGACAGTCTTCATGGTCAAGGTCTCATTCCATCAAAAGCCCTATCGCAAGGCCGTCATCGAGACCTTTGATGGCAAGATCATCGCCAGCCCTTCCGAAACAACCGAAGTCGGCCGTATGCTCCTGGCCCAGGATCCGACAACTTCCGGCAGCCTTGGCATGGCCATTTCCGAAGCGATCGAAATGGCGGTCAAGACGCCCAATTCACGCTATGTGCTTGGCTCGGTCTTGAACCAGGTTCTCCTCCACCAGTCTGTCATCGGTGTCGAAGCCAAAACCGCTTTTGAAAAAATCGGCGATTATCCGGACATCATCATCGGTTGTGCTGGTGGCGGTTCCAACCTGGGCGGCCTGATTGCACCCTTCATGGGTGACAAGCTCCAAGGCAAGAGCAACCCCTATTTCATCGCTGTCGAGCCAGCCTCCTGCCCGACCATGACCCGCGGTCGCTTTGCCTATGACTTCGCCGACACTGGCCGCGTCACCCCGCTGACCAAGATGTATACACTCGGCTGCGATTTCAAACCGTCCAGCATCCACGCCGGCGGC
>DIGA01000032.1:8619-19078 GCA_002419365.1 Mageeibacillus sp. UBA5734
ATCTGGACGAGGCTCGTTCGTATGGCCAAAACGCCTGTTTCGAAGCCGCCCTGCAGTTTGCCCAGACCGAGACCATCCTGCCGGCACCTGAATCCAGCCATGCCATCAAGGCAGCCATCGACGAAGCCCTGAAATGCAAGGAGACCGGCGAAGCCAAGACCATCCTCTTCGGCCTGTCCGGAACTGGCTATTTTGACATGTCTGCCTACATGCAGTATCGCAGCGGCGCCATGGTCGACTACATTCCTTCTGACGAGGAGCTCAACGAGAGCCTCCAGCACCTGCCAAAAATCCCCGGCATCCAGGAATAAAGATTCCTCTCGCTTGAAAGAGCCAGAAAATGCCGCTCCAGAGTGATCCGGAGCGGCATTTTTCCATGTCTGGACAGACAGGCTGTCATCCGTTCAAAAGCAGGAGCTGTCCGTTCAAGTGCGGTATTTCGAAACCTGGGCCGCAAGACGAGTGAGATTGTCTGCCACATCCTCAACCAGCCGGGCATCGATTTTGCGCTGCACGACCATGTCCTGAAGGACCGACAGGGCTTCCGGGGGGGTCATCCCGGCACGGTACGGCCGGTCTTCCACCAAGGCACTGAAGATATCGGCCACCGCCAGGATCCGGCTGCATAATTCGATCTCCCGCTCTTGCAGCTGGAATGGATATCCATACCCATCGAGGGTCTCATGATGGGTGCCAATCCAGTTGGCAATGCGGCCAAATCCCTCGACTCGTTCCAGAATCCGCTGGGAATAATAAGGATGTTGTTTGACGATTTCGCGTTCTTCGGTGTTGAGTTTCCCGGGTTTGTTAAGGATCTCGTTGGGCACGGCCAGTTTGCCGAGGTCATGGACCAGCCCGGTCAGGTACATCTGCTTGGCTTCATCACTGGAAAAACCACGGATCAGAGCCATTTCCTGCGCCACTTTTGCAACATTCTGGGAATGTGCCGCGGTATAATGGGAGGTCGAGTCAACGACGCTGGAAAAGACATTGGCCACATGGATCAAGTCATCGACTTCAAAGGTGTATTTGTCCCAGAATGCAAGGTCGGAGAAAAAACGGCTTTCAATGTTCAGGTTGACCACATCGAGCCAGAATACCTCGCGCTGGCTGACCTCGCGGAAAACAGCAACCAGTTCCGGATCGAACAGATGCTGACTCTGCCGGATCTGGTCATGAATCCGATCCCGCTGGAGGAAAATATGCTCGCCTGCAGCAATCAGAACCTCGATCCGGTCAGCCAGATGGATGATCCGGCTGGCCAAAGGGATCTCCTGTCCGGCGAGACCAGTGGGATTACCGCCGAGGAAGCGGTCATGGTGATGGCGGATCGGATTGGCCAGATGATTGAGCTGGGGGGAATCCTTGAGGATCTGGTAGCCTTTTTCGTCATGGCGGAAAATATGGTCGCTGTCGGTTGCATGGACAATGTAGTGTTTTTCGTACCAGTCGGCAGCAGCTCCGATGTCATGCAGCAAGGATGCGTAGACGAGAATCTGGTCTTCATAGCGCCCCAGACCGAGGGATCGCCCGATATAGCGGGCGATGATCGCCGTGCGCCGGTGATGATTGGCGATACCGGAGGTTGTCAGCTCCAGTGCCATCGACAGGGCGGATATGAATGTAATCGGATGGATGTTGATCTGCTCGAGCATGATTGGTCACCCCACTGTTGCCGACTTGATTGCCCTGGCTACAGGTCGTCCTTGTTTGTAATGCCTATTATAGAAAGAATTTGATGGATGATGGGGGTTATTTCTTGCATTAAAGTATATCATTCCTGTCTGTTCAAAATCGCAGGACGGGGCTGATCTGACTGTCCTGTTCGCTCAGCCCTGTGCTGCCCTTGCCGCTCCGGCAAATCGCCTGCTATACTATTGAGGTTCAAAACAGGAGGAATCTGCCATGCATGAAACATTGGGCTCTGAAGTGGGCCGCCGGCGCACCTTTGCGATCATCTCCCATCCTGACGCCGGTAAAACGACCATGACGGAAAAATTGCTGCTATATGGCGGCGCAATCCACATGGCCGGAACAGTCAAGGCAAGAAAAGCTTCCCGTCATGCCACTTCCGACTGGATGGAAATCGAAAAGCAGCGCGGCATTTCCGTCACATCATCGGTCATGCAGTTCAATTACAATGGCTTTTGCATCAATATCCTCGACACCCCTGGCCACCAGGACTTTTCCGAGGACACTTACCGGACGCTGGTTGCAGCAGATGCTGCTGTCATGCTCATCGACGGCGCCAAGGGTGTCGAAGCTCAGACGATCAAGCTGTTCACCGTCTGCCGCCAGCGGGGCATCCCGATTTTTACTTTCATCAACAAAATGGACCGGGCGGCCAAGAATCCGTTCGATCTGATGGATGAGCTGGAAAAGGTGCTCGGTATTTTCTCCGTCCCGGTCAATTGGCCGATCGGGACCGACGGTGATTTCAAAGGTGTCTATAATCGCAAGTTCAACCGCGTCGAGCTGTACGATGGCAGCAAGGGCGACCACGGGGCCAGCATGGTCAAGGTCTCCGTCACCAGCGTCGATGACCCCAATCTCGGTGAGGTGATCGGCGAAGATTACCAGGCGCGCCTGATGAGCGATATCGAACTTCTCGATATCGCCGGCGATGAGCTCGACCTGGCACGGGTTCGCAAAGGCGAGCTGACCCCCGTGTTTTTCGGCAGTGCCATCACCAATTTCGGTGTCGAGTCGTTCCTCAACGAATTTCTGGCCATGGCACCTGCTCCGGGCGAACGCAAGACGACCGAAGGCCTGGTCAAACCAGTCGAAGATTATTTCAGTGGTTTTGTTTTCAAGATTCAAGCGAACATGAATCCAGACCACCGTGATCGCATGGCTTTCATCCGGATCTGTTCTGGCCAGTTTGAAAAAGGACTCGAAGTCCGGCACGTCCGCCAGGGCAAGAACATTCGCCTGGCTCAGCCGCAGCAGCTGATGGCCCAGGAGCGCAGCCAGGTCGAAGAAGCCTTTGCCGGCGATATCATTGGCGTTTTCGACCCGGGCATTTTCCGGATCGGCGACACGCTTGTTGAAGGCAACCGCAATTTCCGGTTCGAAGACATCCCAGTCTTCCCGCCGGAACATTTCGCCCGAGTGGCCCCAGCCGACTCCATGAAGCGCAAGCAGTTCCTCAAGGGGATCGAGCAGCTGGCTGAAGAAGGCGCGATCCAAGTTTACAAGCAGCCGGACATCGGCACGGAAACCTATATTATCGGTGTCGTTGGTGTGCTCCAGTTTGAAGTCCTCGAGTACCGGCTCAAGGCTGAATACAGCGTTAGTATCCGCCAGAACGGTCTCAATTACCGCCACGCCCGTTGGGTCATGCCTGACGAATCCGGCAAAATGCCCGATCCGAAAAAATTATCCATTACGAGCACCACCATGATCGTCCTCGACAAAGACGAAAATCCCGTCCTTCTCTTCGAATCCGACTGGGCCATCGACTGGGCCATCGACCGCAATCCCGGCCTCAAACTCGCCAGCATCCACGGCACGTGAATATTTGCCTGAAAACGGACCGGGTCCGTTTTCAGGCAACCTCGCTAAAAGCCCCGGAGACCAGCGGTTTCCGGGGCTTTTGCGATTTCGCGACTTTGGTTATTTATGCAATTAGCTGAGTATTTCGAGGATGGCTTGTTTCATCTGGTCACGTTCGATGGTCTTGTTGTGCAGAATGTCGCGCATGCTCAGATCTTTGAGTGGGGCGGGAACTTCCATGCCACTTTCGCCCGAGAGCTCGTTGAGGAGGACTTCTTCGCTGCGGCCGCGGCTGTAACCGTTGCCAAACAAGGCATCACTGACGGCTGCACCAAATTTGAACGGGCTGGCGGTGGAGACAAAAATCACGCAGGAACTATCACCAGAGCGCTGGGCATAGCGGCCATACACATTGAAACCGACGGCGGTGTGGGTGTCGATCAGGTGATCGGTGCGGTCGTAGATATCGCGGATCGTCTTGGTTGTGCCAAAATCATCGGCAAACCCACCGACAAAAACGTCCTGCAGGGCGCGCAAGGTGGCGGGATCGACGGTATAGGCTCCCTCCTTCTGCAGCTTGTCCATCCAAGTCCGGATGGTCTCTGCTTTGCGTCCAGTCAGTTCAAACAGCAACCGCTCGAGGTTGCTGGAGATCAGGATGTCCATCGACGGAGTATTGGTTTTAAAGAATTCGCGGCGCCGGTCATAGGTCCCACTGCGGATAAAGTCAGACAGGACCTTGTTCTTGTTAGAGGCACAGATCAGCTTGTTGACTGGCAAGCCCATGGCCCGGGCGTACCAGGCCGCGAGAATGTTGCCGAAATTCCCGGTCGGGACAACGATATTGATCTTCTCACCAGGTTCAATTTTTTCACGGGCCAGCAAATCCGCATAAGCTGAGAAATAGTAGACAATCTGCGGTGCCAGACGGCCCCAGTTGATGGAATTGGCGGAAGAAAGCAGGACCCCTTTGCCATTCAGTTCTTCGGCGAGAGACTTGTCATTGAAAATGGTCTTGACGCCTGACTGGGCATCGTCAAAACTGCCTTCGACAGCCAGGACATGGCAATTGGCTCCTTCGGTGGTAACCATCTGCAGGCGCTGGATCTCGCTGACCCCTTTGGAGGGGTAGAAGACGATGACCTGGGTCCCTTCGACCCCAGAAAAACCCTCCAAGGCTGCCTTGCCGGTGTCGCCGGACGTTGCCGTGAGGATGCAGATCTGGGACGTCTCGCCGGTTTTGCGGATGGCAGCCGTCATCAAGTGAGGCAGCAGCTGCAGGGCCATGTCTTTGAAAGCTGCGGTCGGCCCATGCCAGAGCTCGAGCATGAACTCCTTGTTATTATACTTGTTGAGCTGGGCCAGAGGGGCTGGGTCCGGGCCGAATTTTTCCTCGGCATAGGCAGCACTGGCATACTCGCGCAATTCATCCCGGGTGTAATCGGTCAAAAACAGGGACAGGATCTCGACAGCGCGCTCAACATAAGGCTTCCTGGCCAGGGATGTGATCTGGTCCAGCGAGACTTCCGGGATGGTTTCTGGAATGAAGAGGCCACCATCGGGGGCAATGCCGAGTTTGATCGCCATGGCTGACGGATAGCGGATGTCTCCACCCCGTGTGCTGATGTAGTTCATGTTCGTTCCTCCTGTGGTATCGGCAGCTGCAGGTCAGGTTTCAAGTTGCCGGGGACTGGCTGGTGGTAGTGGGTGCGGCCGTTGTTTCAGAAGACGGCGCTGGAAATCCCATCTCAGACAGGCGTATTTGGGCATATCCGGCGATCTCGCGACCCGGAAAATGCTTGATCACGAGTTCGTAATAGGGCCTGGCCTGGTCGTACTGTCCCAGAGCCTGGTAGTTGCGGCCACAGTAATAAGCAACTCCGCCGCCGTAATAGAGGGGCTCCAGGGCATACGCTCTCAGGTAGAAGTCCAGAGAGGTCTGGTGATCCTTGTTCTCATAAGCCTGGTTGCCCTCAATCCGCAGCATTTCAGCAGCCTTGATCCGGTACTGGTCAAGGGAGGTGCGAATGCTGGTGTGCAAGTCATCAACGCTCATGGGCACTGCCGGCGATTGCAGCGCGGGATCGAGACTGGCACTGGCGACACTCATTTTCAGGAGATTTTCTGCAGCCGCGACGACGTCTGTTTTGCCGAGAATCAGAGCTGCCTGATATTCACTGTAAATCTGGGTCAAAAGGTCAGTCGGGCTGGTAGTCCCGATCGTCTGTGAAGGTTCGGGCGTTGATGTGGGTGCCGGTTGTGTGGTCGTGGCCGGCATGGACCCAGCTGTGGTCTCAGCCACAGGCAGACTTTGCACGGGTGTCGTTTCGGCTTCACTGAGCGGCGGGGCTACATATAGGGCATAGTCTTCCAGAAGTTCAGCCACTCGGGAATCTTCTGCAGAAAGTGCACCCAATCGGTCCAGCAGATAGGACAGGCGCTCATCGGTGTCGGGGGTGCCAGTAGACGTCCGGTCCAGGATGAGGCGATAGACGAACAAGCCCAGGAGCGAAACCAGAATGACGCCCAGGGAGATCCCGGCAATGAGGACGATCCGGCGCAAGCGTTGGCCAGGCGTTGCCTCGTCGGCAACGAAGGTTTCCTCCTGCTGGGCTCGGTCTCCATGACGCACGACATCAAGCACTTCCTTGCGGCTGGCCATTTTTGCCTTGCCTGTTTTGCGCGTTTTTTCCAGGATCGGGGCACCACTGGCTGGGCGGTTCAGAAAATTCACGTGAGTGGGGGCCAGAGACTCCTGCTCGTTCTGGATCGCTGCGAGCAGGGCATCTGCCAGCTGGATATCGACCTGGCGAAGCCCGGCCAGGCGGGAGCGATTAATCAGCTCGGTGGCCGCATCCAACCGTTTCAGATCGAACAGGCAGGCGGCATAGAGCAACCCGGCCGGTCCAAACAGGGGGTACTGGATGACCAGTTTGCGCAAGGCGATCTGGGCAATGTCCGCGCTGTCGGCGCGCAAATTGGCCAGCGCACGATTGTAGCTCGCGATAGCGGCTTCCATTTCACGTGGCGGGGCAAAGATCTCTGCTTCCTCGAAGGTGAGGGGTGACAGTTTCTTCAGATGGGCCTGCCAACTCAACTCAGCGGATCCTCCCGGTCTAAACTCAGATGTTGCCTGATCCAGCTGCGGAAATGGCCAACCAGATACAGGGAGCCAAATGCGCAGACGGCCGCTTGTTCTTCTGCGGCCAAAACCAGAGCATGTGAAAGCCCTTGCAAAGGATCGGCATAAGAATGGATCGTATCCGGGATATTATAACCGCAAACACCACGGTTTTTCAATTCCGCAATCGTTTCAGCGAGCTGCTGGGCCGGGAGCGCCCTGGGGTTGTCCGGGGTCACACAAAAAACCGCCCGGGTCTGGAACGATCGGCAAAGCCAGAGCGCGTCGAGCATGGCCGGATAATCTTTGTCCGCCAAAAGACCCACAACGAAAATAACCGCCTGGCCAGGGATGAGCTGGTCCAGTGCATGACCAAGGGCCAGAGTCCCCTGGGGATTGTGGGCCCCATCGACCAGAACGAGCGGCCGGCCGGGGAAAACTTCGAGTCGGGCTGGCCAGCGTGCCTTGGCGATTCCGGTAGCGAAGGCGGCGGCGGGTACGAGACCCTGGAGTGCCTGGATGGCCAGTGCTGCATTCAGCGGCTGGAAAAGACCGAGCAGGCGGGTCCGGTACGTGTGGCCCTGATAGGAAAAGGTCTGTCCGGTGAGCTGATAGTCGATTCGTTCGATCTGGCCGGGATGAAGGACGGTCAAAGGAGCAGCGAGCTCACGGCAACGATCGGTAAAGACCTGGAGGGCTGCTGTGGCTTCGGCGACAGATCCAGGATTGGCAGCGACCGGATCATAGAGGAAAACGGGACAATGAGGTTTGATGATGCCGGCTTTCTCTAAAGCAATCGCCGGCAGTGTGTCACCGAGGCGGTCCATGTGATCATATCCGATCGCGGTCAGGATCACACGTACGGGCCTGGCGATCACATTGGTGGAATCGAGACGGCCGCCCAGACCGGTTTCCAGGACGACCCAGTCACAGGCTTGCTGCTGGAAATAGACAAAGGCAGCTGCCGTGATGAGCTCGAACTCAGTTGGGTGTTCCTCGCCCTTTTCCAGCATGGATTCAACAGCCAGCCGGATCCGAGTCATAATCCGGGCAAAATCATCCGGGCTGATTTCTCCATATGTCTCATCCATTGCCAGCTGGTCCAGTCCATCGGATCCAGTGATGATCCGGATCCGTTCTGTAAAGCGTTCAATGTAAGGCGATGTATAGAGCCCGACTTTGGCTCCGCTGGCAGCCAGGATCGCTGCACAATAGCTGGATGTGGAGCCTTTGCCATTGGTGCCAGCGATATGAATGACCTGAAGATCTGCTTCCGGATGGCCAAGCATGTCCAAAAGAGCCTGCATCCGCTCGAGCCCGAGCCGGATGCCAAACGTCAGGGCAGCCTGGACGTAGGATCTGGATTCGGCATAATCCATGGTCAGGAGTCCTGCCTGGGGTTTTGACCCGATCCGGCCTGGCCTTGAGCATGGTGGCGGAAAATGAACAGCTTGCTCATGACATAATTACCTGCCACAACCAGGAACTGGGTCAGAACTTTACTCACCGATAACGACAGGCTGCCGACTGGAATTTCCAACTGGATGCCCAGCAGATTGAAAAACAGGTACATCGCACCATACTCAAACAAAAGCGAAATCAGGATGCGTGAACCCACAAAACGCCGGAATTCCAGCCAAACCGGTCCCTTGGACCGGAAGACAAACCAGCGGTTGGTGAAAAAAGCAAACAGCAACGCAGCCGAAATCGCCGGCGCATTGGTCAAATACCAGCGTTCGGGGCCAAAAACCTGGCTCAGGAGCATGAACACCAGCAGATTGACCAGAGTTGCCAGAACACCTGCGATCAGGTAGGTGATGATTTCACGTTGCCAGAACAGCTTGAGGATTCGTTTGAGCACCGCCTAATCCACCCGGCGGATTTTCGGCGGCCGTGGCGGTGCTGCACGTCCTGACGCGACAGCCCGCTCAGCTGGCCGGACATACGAATAATAGGTCCAGACCAGGAAAACGATCAACATCAGGCTCAGAAGACCAAGGACAATGGCAACCACCATCCAGAGATTGAAGCCAGAGGTGTTTCCGGGCACTTGGCTGGCTGCTGGATTGGTCTGGCTGGCAACCGGTTCTGCCGCCTGGCTGGAGGTTTCGGATGTGGTCGTCCCATCCTGCTGTTCAATAAGCAGATAGGGGAAAATCATCTGTTTATCCGGCTTATAGAGAAAGAATCCCTTCTGCCCATCGCTGTCCATCAAATACAGCAAATAGGTGTCCGCATACGGATCTTCCGGACCGTCCAGTTCAGCTTTTTTCCAGCAATTGATCAGCTGGCCGTCGATGGTGACACTGGTGGCAGTGAAACCGTCAGGCACCCTGGCGCTGGCATCCGGCCGGATCAGGACAAACTCGTGGCCAGGAATAATGAACGGGTTGTAGGCATAGACCGAATTGAAATTGGAGTCGTAAAAGAACAGATTGGCCCCGGCTGTTTCACTGTCGAGGTAGATCAGGACCAAGTCACCCTTCTGGGATTTGAAAGCTTCCATCTGGACTCCGCCGATGGCGATGGCCGTGCGGTAGAATCCAGCCGGTGTTGCCAGTGACTGGGGCAGCGGCAGGACGGTGTACGTACCATCAGAAAAATCCAGCGTTGGGTTGGCAGCTGCGGTTGTCGTTGCCACCGGTTCGGTTGTGGTTGTTGCAGTCGTTGCGCCGGCTGCAATCACGGTCACAGCTATGGACGTACTGACTGGGCTTTCGGAATTGATGACAACATCGGAAGTCGTAAAAGTGCCGGCTCCCTCTGCCTTGGCGCGGAAAACCAGTTTGCAGAGCTTGCTGGTGTTGGCCACGCCGGTGTCACCGTAGGCGTAGACCGAAACGCTGGAACCGTTGTTGTCGACAGAACTGGCTCCGTTGAGACCAGTCAAGTCAGATCCCGAGACGAAGTCGAATTTTCCCGTGTCAAAACTGACCGTCACCTGGTAGGCCGATACCGTCACAGCCGGCACGGACAAGAAGGTGATCGTCACAGTCTTGCCAATCTCAGCTGATTCGGCGCTGGCCGTGATCTGGCCGATCAGTCCCTCTGCCTCGACAACCTGGACGGGGACCAGCGTGAACGCCAGAGTCAGGATCAGTGCCAGAAGCAGGGCCAAGGGTTGATACTTTCTAATCGGGACTTGCATCGGTCCTCCGGTTTACTATTGGTTGATGATCAATTTGTTGCGGACATGGGAGAACGCTGTCGCGACGTCCGTAATATTGACCTTGGTATTGCGGTCGGTATCGGCTGCCACCTGGCTCGGTGCACCCAGAGTCTGCTTGTTGCGTACGTATTTGAACAACGTAGCCACGTCGGTGATGTTGATCGATCCGTCGCCGTTGACATCACCATAGACGATCGCTGTATAGCTGGCCAGAGTCTGGCCATTGGCCACGACACTGACCTTTGAGCCGGTACCAATCGGGGCCGAAGTGCTCAAGGTTTTGCCGGCTGGGCTGATAACTTGCAGGGTCGTGCCGGTTGGGACTGTCACCTTGCTGGTCAGGCTTGCGACTGTATTGAGCTTGCTGACCGGATCGAGACCGGTGATCCTGCTGCCCGAAATGGAGTAGACCGTGCTTGCGATCGAACCGGTCAGCGCGTCGGAATCACCACCTCCACCACCGCCACCACCGCCAGGACTGGTAGTGGTTGGAATGGTTGTTGTGGTTGTCGTTTCAGTCGGCAGCGTCGTGACCACTGGTGCTGTCAAGGTAGGCATGACAGCCGGCAGATAGGTCGTAGTTGGAGACGGGGTTGGGGTGGGCGTGGGCGTAGGCGTAGGGGTTGGGGTCGGAGTGGGTGTTGGGGTGGGCGTAGGCGTAGGCGTAGGCGTAG
>DIGA01000061.1:0-15218 GCA_002419365.1 Mageeibacillus sp. UBA5734
CAATTAAAGAATACTAGGAGAAACCCATGAAAAAGTCCCAAGCCCTGCTGTCCGTTCTCTTGCTCCTCGCCCTCCTGCTCACCACCCTGGCCGGTTGCAGCACCACATCTGCACCCACCACGGTCGCGACAACAACCGCCAGCCCCGCCGGCGACAGTGGCCAGACCGAAGCTGGCCAGCCCGCCAACCTCACCGTCTGGGCCTGGGACGTCGCCCTCGCCCAACTCCAGGAGGCAGCTGCCACCTATACGGCGCAACATCCGGAAGTCACCTTCACCTTTGAAGACATGGGCACGGACCAGATCTACAGCAAGCTCGTCACCTCCCTGGCCACCGGCGCCGGCCTGCCCGACATCGTTGCCCTCGAAGGCGAGCAGATGAGCGGTTTTGGCAACAAATTCCCCGGCAAATTCCTCGATCTCGGCGACGTGGTCGAAACAGACAAGTACTTGCCGATCAAGATCAGCGAAGCCACCGTCAACGGCAAAATCATCGCCTTCCCCTGGGATGCCGCCCCGATCGCCCTGTTCTACCGCACCGACCTCTTTGAGCAGGCCGGCATTGCCGCTGCCGACCTCAAGACCTGGGATGACTTCATTGTCGCTGGCCAGAAGCTCCAGCAAGCGACCGGTGTCGCCATGATGCCACTTGCCACCTCCACCCGCGACACCCTCTACCGTACTATGCTCAGCCAGCTCGGCAGTTTCTATTTCGACGCCGAAGGCAAAACCCAGCTCAATTCCGTCCCGTCCATCCAGGCCATGACCATGGTCAAGAAAATCTATGACGCTGGTATTACCGTGGACTACTCCGGTTGGGACGAATATGTCCAGACCGTCGCTGACGAAAAAGTCGCCACCATCCCCGAAGCCGTCTGGATGATCGGTTCGATCAAAGACGCTGCGCCCCAGAACGCCGGCAACTGGGGCGTCATGCCCCTGCCAGGTTTCGGTACTGAAAGCAAAGGTGCCACCAATGGCGGCTCCGTCCTTGCCATTCCCGCCGTCAGCGCCAATGCCACTGCGGCCAAGGACTTTCTAAAATTCGCCATGACCGACGAAGACAGCCTGATCAACGGTTTCGTCAACTACGGCCTCTATCCCTCCTACATCCCTGCCTACCAGAACGAAATCTTCACCCAGGGTGACGACTACTTCGGCGGCCAGAAAATCTACGAAATCTTCAATACCTATGGCCAGACGATCCCGATGGTCAACTACACCCAGAATTTCGCCGAAGCCATGGACATGAACAAAAACTCCGTCGCCCAGATCCTCCTCGAAGGTGCCGACGTCACCGAAACCATGAATGCCATCCAGGCCGAGATGCAGGCCAAATTCGGCCAATAATCGGCTGATAACCAGTCGGATACCGGCAAGTTTGTGATCAAAAGAGCAAGCGACTGACGCTCAATGGCCAGTCGCTTGTTTTTTTTCATGGACAGAGCCAGAAAAGCCTGTTTTGCGAACGACTTGGCAAAAGAATTCTGCCGCTGATGGCAATTTGGATATGGGCCAAAATATCTTCAATGCAACCGGTTGAATAGGCCGGAAATGCGTTAAAATAGGAAAAAGGGAAGAAGTGGCTCAGCCCGCTACACCCGGAACCGTCGCACCCATTCGCCCGGCCCCCACCACCGGCCGCCTGCATCGGCCACACGCACAAAGGAGACACCACCATGAAGCGTTCCAGCGGAATCCTCATGCCCATTTTCGCCCTCCCCGGTCCCTGGGGCATCGGCTGCTTTGACCAGGTCGCCCGCTCCTTCGCCGGCAAAGTCGCCGCCGCCGGTTTCAAGTACTGGCAAATCTTGCCGCTGAACCCCACCAGCGCCGGCGATTCACCCTACCAGGGACTCTCCGCCTACGCCGGCAATCCCTATTTGATCGACCTCCAGCAACTCCACGACCAGCATCTCCTCACCGCCGAAGACCTCAACGAAGGCCTCTACCCCTGGGCCCAGGACAAGGTCGACTATGGCTGGCTCTACCACACACGCGAAGTGCTCCTCCACAAAGCCTATGCCCGCCTCGGCGATGAACACCGCCACCGCATTGCCGCCTTCATCGCCCAGAACGAACGCTGGCTGCCCGACTACACCCTTTACCGCGCCATCAAGAAAGCCCACGGCGACCGCCCCTGGTGGGAATGGGAAGGCCCCCTGCGCCGCCACGAACCCCAGGCACTCGCCGAATTCGCTGATAAATATGCCGATGAAATCGGCTACCACAGCTTTGTCCAGTACGAATTTGATCGCCAATGGCAGTCCCTCAAGGCCGATATCAATGCCCTCGGTGTCGAAATCATCGGCGACATGCCAATCTACGTTTCCCAGGACAGCTCCGACGCCTGGTCCCGCACCGACCTGTTCGAAATGGACGAAGACAGCCGTCTTCTGCGTGTGGCAGGTGTGCCACCGGACTATTTCACCGCCGACGGCCAGCTCTGGGGCAACCCGCTCTACCGCTGGGATGTGATGGAAAAGGACAACTTCGCCTGGTGGATCGACCGCATCCGCACCGCCCTCACGACCGTTGACGTCGTGCGCATCGACCACTTCCGCGGCTTCGAGTCCTACTGGGCCGTCACTGCCGGCGAGCCCACCGCCCGCAACGGCCAATGGGAAAAAGGACCGGCCATGAAGCTGTTCGACATCGTCCTCAAAACTTTCCCCGACGCTCCGATTATCGCCGAAGATCTCGGCGATATCGACGACGACGTCCGCGCCTTCCTCGACGCCACCGGCCTCCCGGGCATGAAAGTCATGCAATTCGGCTTCGATGGCTACTTCGACGGCAACGACCTCCCCCATGCCCACGTCCCCAACAGCGTCGTCTACACCGGCACCCACGACAACACCACCACCATCGGCTGGCGCCAGACCCTCGACCCCGACAAAGCCCAATTCGTCAACCAATACATCCGCTACACCCCCCATCACCCCGAAAACACCCCAGCCGACAACCTCGCCTTCTGCCGCGCCTTCATCCAAACCCTCTGGATATCCCCCGCCCACCTCGCAGTCGCCCCCATCCAAGACTTCCTCGCCCTCGACGCCGCCACCCGCATCAACGCCCCCGGCACACCATCCGGCAACTGGACCTTCCGCCTCCCCGCCGAAACCCTCGCCCAGCTCGATGTCGAGTGGATCAAGCAGCTCAATCGGACGTATTATAGGTAGGTTGGTCAAAAAAGGGACCGGGTCACTTTTTTGACCAGATTGTCGAATCGACGTTGGCCTGCCATTAAGCCGACGCAGAAAAATCCACAATAACGACCTGTTATAAACTAAAAATACCCTTAACGGACCCGCAAATCAGGGTCCGTTTTCTTTTCCTGCCAAGTAGCGGTATGAAAACGGACCCGGTCACTTTTCTCACCTTTACCGAAACTGCCCCTTAAGCGATAATAAGCAAAACGATTCAGGGAGGCTTGCGCGATGGCCCGTAACTGCAGCAATTGCCAACAAGAGATCGCGGACCAGGCTAAATTCTGCAAATATTGCGGGGCGGCGGTCGTCGCTTCGGCTCCAGCGCCAAAAACCAAGTACTGCAGCCAGTGTGGTGCGCCATCCAAACTAGCAGCCAAGTTTTGCCGCCAATGCGGGAAGTCTTTTCATTCCGCCCAGTCAGGTCCAGCCGTTTCCAGACCAGGCCATTCAGTGCAGGGTGCTGGCCAGCCTCAACCCACTTCTCCTTCCCAAGGGCAGTTCCCCCCTGCCGCCAGACCACAAGCCAAAAATGACACGGGTACATTGGCCAGCGATGAACCAGGTGAAATTGCCTTTGACATCCCTGCCCCATCAGCTTCGCCAGCCCCGCTGGCTCAGTCAGCCCAACCAGCCCCACCGGCCCAGTCCGTACCCCCTGCCCAAGCGGCCCCAGCAGCCCCATCAGCTGCCAACCCGATCGCCATCCTGTTCGCCTGGCTCATCCACCTGCTCAGCAGCCTCTTTAAATCGATCGCCCAACCCAGCCGCTTGCTCCCTGCGCTCGTCATGGGTGCCACCTGGTTCATCCTGCCCCTTCTGCCACAGCTCGACATCCGTCTCCCTCGAGCTGACCTCCTCAACTGGGCCACTTTCAGCCTCGGCGGCCTGAGCACGGAGCCCGGCAAAATCATCGGCGGCGTGCTCGGCAAAAGCATATTTGCCGGCACTCTGGTCAGCCTTTTCGCCCGTCGTTCAAAGACCAGTCCTGCCAGACCGGCAATCCGCGCCGATGCCAATCCTGCAGCCCTTGCCAACTTCGTGCTTGGCGCCGGCCTCGCCCTTGCCCTGAGCAATTTCCTGACCGGTGACAATTCTGCCCCCAACAGCGTCATCGGGCTCGTCGCCGCTCTCGGCACGCTGCAAGCTTTGCGCAACGACAACAGCTACCTGCACCGCCTGATGACCGCATTGACTGCCGCCCTCATCCCGGGAAAAAACACCAGCCGCACTGCCAGCCTATCCCAGCCTTCACCGCGTGCTTTGGCAACCGGCACCATGACCGGATTTCTCCTCTCGACACCACTGGCCTTATTGACTGAGGCTGCGCCCAATCAAAACTATCTGTTCGGCCTAATCCTTGCCGTCACCGGGCTTGTCCTGAATCTTGTCAAAAAAGGCCAGACCGGCAAAAAGGCCGCCGCGGCCATGCTGCTCGTCTTGACCGTCCTGTCGCCCCTCTCGCTCATATCGCCCGCCGCCGCGCCCCGTCACGATCCCGCCCCCGGCCATCCGGCCGTGTCCGGTCTCGCCGCCGCGACGCTACCGCAGCTGCTCGCCGATCTCTCACCAGAAGCCGCTGCCGAGACCACCTACTCCTCGACCTGCGCCTACTGTGGTTCTGTCAATACCTTCACCGAGTACGAAGTCGAAAACGTGGTCCTGTACTGTAACAATTGTGGCAGACTGACCGGGGTTGACCAAACTGGCAGCACTTCCCCGACCACCACGGCTAGCTGGCGTTTCCTTGATGCTCAGATCTACCGCACCCCGTTTGAGTCAAATGGCGATGAAAACCCGACGGACGATGCTCTCCGTCACACCATCGATTACGAGGACGGCCGTGCCACCTTCACTTCGACAGGCATCGACGCCTACGGTCCCTATGGTGACGGCAATTTCATCAGCGGCCAGATCGCCTGGAGCTCAGCCCCTTATCGCGATCTGACCCCGGGAGAAACCGTCACCATCCAGCTCGATGCCAGCATCATCGGCAGCCAATCCGAGCTGTTCGAAGAAATCTGCTTTGGCCAGGTGATGTTCATCCTCCAGTCCGGCAGTTACAGCAGTGAAAGCTATGCCTCGGCCAATGGCCTGATTGCGATGCCCAGCTATGATGCCGGCGCCACGGCGATTGCCTCGCGCGATCCAGCCAAGCCGGCCTCGGCGACCGTCTGGGGGACCATTCCCAGCCAGGGCAGCGACGGTGACCGCCTGACGATCCGCGTCCTGGCCACCGGCACCGGCGTCAACTACGACCAGGTCTATATGGACTATACCTACGAATATGACGCTGACGGCTCGCTGGTGGGTAGCGCGTCCCCGGACGACAGCCCCGATCCGGTCGAACCGCCCAACGAAGATCCAATCCCCATTGGCCCGCAGATTGTCGACCAGAATGCCGGCGAAACCACGGGTGACAGCGCCCCTGTACCGATGAAAACCGCCGTCGTCATCGGTGTAGCCTCGACCCTGGCCGCTGCCGCTGCGACAGCCGGTTCGACTCCCTCCGGGGCTGCTGCAGCAGCGGCAGACGCACCGGCAACCTCCGGTCGCTCCCCGGTCAACCGTCCCGGTTCGCGCAAAGCCGGCGCGAAAACCGATGCCAGAAAGAAAGAGGAAGAGGAGCTGCAAAAAACCGGCCAATTCCGCATGATCGTCCACAAAACCTTTGGCAGCACCATCGTTCCCGGCCATACCAGCCAGGCCATTTTCGCCCGCATCGAAAAAAAGCAGCCCGACGGCGGCTGGCTCCATGATCCCGGGCGCGACAACCTGCTCACAATCCAGCTTGCCACCGCCGTCCCCGGCCTGACCTTGGAACCAACCCCGGGCGGCGCCAAAGGTCCCGGGGCCAAACTCCGCCTCGACAACGATAATCCCCCTGCGACTTGCGTCATTGCCTGCACATACCAGGGCCCTGACACCTATTTCCAGAACAATCTGACCTTCAAGCTTGCCGGACAGCCGAAAATCACCATCCCGGACCCGATCAACATCCTCGGCACCGCAACCGAGCCCTGTGAGACCGTTTTCCAGGTCAGCGGATTTACCACCAGACCCGAGCTCTCAGTCACCTGCAAGACCGATCTATTAGACCTGTCGCTCGGCACGAACAAAGCCGGCCAGGACATCCTGATCATCCGCGCTACGGAAAAAGCCAACCAGCTCAATTTCCAACGTTTTATCCATCGCTTCCCCTGCATCCTCACCGCCGAAACCGCGCCGAATGACGCCGCCGGAGGCTCCGTCATGTCTGCTCAAGCGACAGCCTCCGGGATAGCCGCCGGTGCCAGCTTGAAAATTGAGCAGAAATTCACCTTGCAGCTCTGTTACGAAGGTATCGGTACCGCCTATACCGATCTTAAGAACCATCAGTGCCGCGACAAAGTCCTCCTCCAGAGCTTCACCGATGCCGAAAGTGACAAACGTGCGGAATGCGCCTATATCCTGCCACTGGCGGTGCTTCGCTGGGATGGCCAGAAGCGCGAGCTTGCCCCCGATCCCACCGCCGCCGCCAATCTCCAGCTGAGCTTCAAACCAGATCCCAAGGCCAAAAACCTCAAGCCCGCCGATGCCCAGCAGGCCATCGATGACGCTGCCATCAAAGTCCAGCCCGTTGCCGCCAGCCGCAGCAAAGAAAAAGTCGACCAGCCGAAACAACCAGCCGTTTTCCACCTCTATCCGGAAAAAAGCGCCACCGCCGTGGTGCCGGAAGTCCCGCTTCTCGTCAGCATCAGTGAAGACAGCGGCGAATTCTCCCCGCTCGAATTGCCCGGCTTGCTTAAGGCCCAGACCGATTACCGTGCCATGCTCAAATGGTTCATCGAATACGGCCAGGGCACTTTCGTCTACCGCTACATTAAAATCGGCGATGTCGACACTTATTTCGGCGCCCTCGATTTCATCGGCAACCGCGTCTATTGTGAAAGCAATATGCCTTATTCACCGAAAACGAAGCAAAACCACTATGAAGATGGCAAATACGACGTCTCACGGCCCACCTATGTCTATCTCCAGGATGCCTCGATGCCGCACCAGATCGGCGACTTCGAACAAATCCAGTCCTTGCACCACGAGCTGTGCCACGCGATCGAGCACCAGCACGGTGATACCTCCGGCAACGAAGCCCTCACCGAACGCCATTCTTATTTCATCCAGAACCTGACCAATCTTGTCAAAACACTCGCCGACCTGGAGCGGGGTAAAATCGATCCACCCCTGGCGGCGCGCGAAGCCATCAAACAGGCGTACAGCGTATTCTTCGACCCTCACAACGCCGAGCCCCAGACCTTTTCCTGGTTCGGGGTCAGCTTCCTGACCCAGCATAAGCTCTTCGAACGCTACGCTGATTTTGATATCTATGCCGGCAGCACGGTGCCTGACACTCTGAAATCCTCCATCAGCCGCGCGTTCCGCGAAAATTACTTCCCCGGCAATCTTGAAGCCAAACGCAATTATGGCGCCACTTTTGCCGAGACCAGCGGCCACTTTGTCGGTGGCACCTGGCAATTCAAAGCCTCCGAAAGCTATCCCGGTCTCATCACCGACTTTGGCTTCACCCACCCTGACTACACCTTCCGCCAAACCGCCCCCGCCATCTGGGAGCCTGGCACCCTCAAGCTCACCGTCGCCTATGAAGTCAAAAGCGAAAAAACCGGCCAGATCGACGAACTCAAGGTCGAACTCGACGGCGGCCCCTTCAACAAAGAAGACTACCACTACCCCGTCATTCGCGAATTCACCAACACCTGGCGCTCCACCTACCGCCTCATCGACGGCATCCTCGGCCAGCCCGCCGTGACGAGCAAAGCGGTGAAGAAATAAATCCTTGCCCTGGACTTTTTATGAAAACCGATAGGCGATTGTGCTATTATATTCTGACATTGATTGACAATTTATTATGAACTGCCATGGTACCATTTCTCGATGGTACATGGTTTCGAATTGAGCAACGGATTGGTCCAGGAGCCTTTTGAGCAAGTGAACGCCTATTGCCTGATGTGTCGTACCGGAAACGAACTCGACGTCATACGAATTGTGAGCAAATATGCGCCGGAGCTCACCGTTCTTTCGCCTACCCGGATCTTGCCTGAAAAAATATCTGGCCAATGGCGAGACCGTGAAAAGGCACTTTTGCCAGGGTATGTTTTTCTCTATACAGATCTGGATTTTCACCCATCCATTCGTCGAATGAGTCGTCATTTTTTCAAATACCTTTCCTATGAACTCGGATCACGACAGTTGTATGGCAATGACAAAGCTTATGCAGACTGGATTTACCAACACCATGGGAAAATCCAGCCCAGTCGAATCTTGACAGAAGGTGACCGACTTCGCGTCATCGACGGCCCCTTGCAAGATCAAGTTGGAACGATCATCAAACTGGATAAGCACAAACGTCGAGTCTGGGTCAAAATCGAGTTTGATGGCCATCAACGCGTTATTTGTCTGGGGGCGCAGTTTGTTGATACCATCGATTCGATCGATTCATCCGTAGTCGCGCGCTCGGACACCCAGGCATGAACTGGGGGTAATGGCACTCGACCGGGCCCAGCAAAGCGACCAGGGCGAATGGTACTGGGGTGGTTCGTTCTGCATTCCTCACGAAATTGCCGCGTCTGATGATGGTGAAATCACGGTCAAGATGCCCCAGGAAATCATAAATACATTTGATAAGCCTTTGACCTGGCAGTACCAGAATCTCCAAGGTTCATACACCCCCTATGGCGACCAATCTCTGGTGATTGAAGCTGTCGGTTCGATGGCTTGCGGATTCTTTGATGTCGCTGAACCCAGCTTTATGATGAGCTGCCAAGTTCGACCGATGGATTGCCGTGACTATTTTGGGTTGTTGCTGAAATCTGACGACGACGCCTCCAATTGTCTTCTTCTCAACTTCGAATCCGGTTTTCAACGGGTGTCGCTGCTGAACCTGCCGATGGGTGTCGATCCATTCTGGGAAGCCTCCTGCCAGTCGATTTTTGCACCCAAAGCGCCTGGCCCAGATGGACCACGTGTTGCAGAAAAACCCTTTACTTTTACCAGCGGCGATATCATCGATTTGAAGGTTGTGATCGATCGGGACATGGTCGAAATATTCATCGACGAACAGGTTGCCTTCACCTATCGTTCCTACGCCAAACCCACCCATGAAATTGGTCTGATCGTCCAGGACGGTAAAGCCGAATTCTACAACATCCAGTTCAACCAGTAGTTTATCAATTCCCTCCTTCGCAAAAGGGCTGCCTGATTTGGCAGCCCTTTTGTGTTCGTAAAAAACAATAAGAATACAAAAGTTCGCGCAATCTGAGCACGCTCGAATGAGTGGAAAATCCAACTATGATACCCGTTGTGATTCAGGAACCCAAGGGGAATATGGATTATTCAGATTCTTAAATCCTGTCATTCAAATCAGGGCTTAGTCGATCAACTGGAGTATGAAGGCTTTTCTCGGGCCGAAGCTGTCTACGGCGTTGACAACTGCGGCGCAGATTGGAATGAACAAGCCTATCAGAAGGCCTTATCCTATCTGGATTTCACATCATTTTCCAAAGAAGGTCTGATCGAACAGCTGGAATTCGAAGGCTTTACCAATGAGCAGGCAGTCTTCGGTGCTGAAAAATGCAACATGGACCTGGGCGGCCAAGCACTTGAGAAAGCGCGATCCTACCTCGATTTCTCAGCTTTCTCCTACACCGGACTGATCGAACAATTGGAATTTGAAGGATTTTCGCACGCCCAGGCCGTCTATGGCGCGGATGCCGTCGGCTATTGAGTTACCCGTCCGTCTGACCGAAAGGAAATCATCAGGGTCGTTTCCAGGAGACAGCGCCTGGCCCGACCGGATCAATCCCCGCTTGCGGGATTAGCCGTTAGACTTCAAGCGTCTCTATTTGCTTTTTCTAAGCGTTTACTTAATTGCGGGCGTCGCTTAAGTTCCCCCTCTATCAAGGGTTGAGAGGGTGCCAGGCGACCCTGCCGGAAATTAATCGGTTTTGGACAGCAAGTGGCTGGTATGATAAACAATTTCCAGTGGCGTGACGTGGCACCATACAAAGAAACAAAGAAATTGAACTTACCAAGCATCTTTGATAAAGTAGATTTTAAGAGCATTCATTTTTGTTATTCAAAGAGACTAGGAGTGATTGTATGCCAAGTGTTGCAAATAGGAAACCAGATTCAAAAAATACAAAACGCGAGCAATCACCTGTGGCGATTTCAGGGCGAAAAAGAAGCCCGGCCCATTCAGTACAGCCTGAACCATCCGCACATGAGAGCCGTATCATCAACGTTTCGCAGAAACGTCAAATTACATTGCCACTCAAGTACTATCAGGCGTTAGGATTGGGTGATCAGGTTGAATGTTCATTTGAAGATGGTGCAATCATCATCCGCCCGATCTCCAAAGATGGTGGTGAGTTTTCGGTTGAAATCCTGAAAGACCTTGTCGCGCAAGGCTTGTCAGGTGATGAACTGATCGCCAAGTTCACACAGCAGAGCCAAAAGATCAAAACAGCGATAGGTCAGATGCTAAAAGATGCGGATGATCTGGCCATTGGCGAGAGCAAATCGGCAAGTGTTGAAGACATTTTTGGTGATGCTGAAGATGTATGAGATCAAATTTCTACCTGCTGCTGAAAAGTACTTAAAAAAAATTAAAGAAAAACAGCTGAAAACTGCCTATTTAAAGGCTATTGAAGTTATTCGCCAAAATCCGTATGCAGGTGAGATGAAACGCGGAGATCTCGCAGGGATTTATGGTTACGATGTTAGGTATGCTGGTGTGAACTATGAGATCGCATACACGATTTATGAACAAAACAATAAACTTGTTGTCGTATTACTAGCTGGAACAAGAGAAAATTTCTATGAACAATTGAAACGCTACATAGGTACGACGACTCCTGAGGGGAAATAAGCCGGACGTGAAGCAATGATTCTAAGCATCAGTCGCAGAACTGATATTCCCGCATTCTACCCGGATTGGCTGATGAACCGCTTCAGGGAAGGCTTTGCCCTGGTCAGAAATCCGATGAATCATCATGGGGTGAGCAGAATCAGCCTGTCCCCGGACGTGGTGGACTGCATCGTCTTCTGGACCAAAAATCCGGCGCCCCTGCTGCCTTTCCTGGACCAGATTGCCCAGACGTATCCCTTCTATTTCCAGTTCACATTGAATGCCTATGGAACAGATCTGGAGCCCAACCTCCCGGCACTCAGCGAACGGCTGCGTACGTTCAGGCAACTGTCCAGAACAATCGGCAAGGAGAGGGTCATCTGGCGTTATGACCCCGTCATGCTGACCGAGCGGTATTCCGTGGCATGGCACATGCGAACCTTTGCCAGCCTGGCCGACCAGCTGGCGGGCCATGCGAACTGCTGCATTTTCAGCTTGGTGGATCCCTGCGCCAAAGTGAAAAAGAACCTGGAGATTCACAGGGTCGCGCCGATCAGCCCAGCTGAAATCGACAGGCTGGCGAGAGCATTTTCGGTCAGTGCCCATGCCCACGGCATGGCGTTGAAAACCTGTGCCGAAGCCGTTGACCTGGACGCCTACGGCATCGAACACGCATCCTGCATCGATCCGGTTCTGATATCCAAGCTCATCGGCTGTGACGTTCCAGCGCCGAAAGACCCCAACCAGCGCGACCTTTGCGGATGTATGGCAAGCATCGATCTGGGCCAATACAACACCTGCCAGCATGGCTGCATCTATTGCTACGCCAACCATAGCCAGCCCAGCGTGCAAAAATCTGTGGCCGCCCATATCAGCACATCCCCTTTGCTGATCGGCGCTATCGAGCCGTCCGACAAGATAACCGACCGGAAAGCACGTTCCCTGTGCGGTGATCGCGCCCCTAGGGGGGAAATGGGCTGAGGAGGGGTGGCAAGTGGCTGAACAAGGTTCGGGGAGGAGACAGATGGACCCTGCAAAAACGCTTTATACCAGTGAAAGGGTGAAGTGGCGGGAATGGCTGGCTGAGAATTTCGAACACGAAAAGGAAATCTGGTTCGTATTTCCCAAGAAAGCGTCAGGCGAGCCAGGCCTTTCCTATAACGACGCTGTGGAAGAGGCACTCTGTTTCGGCTGGATCGATAGCACTATCAAGGAATTGGATTCATTACACCGAATTCAGCGGTTTTCGCCCAGAAGAAAGGGCAGCGGATATTCCAGGGCCAATATTGAACGGCTGCTATGGCTTGAAAGACAGGGGTTGATTCACCCGAAAGTCAGAGAGACCCTTCTCGATATCATCAGAGCACCCTACGAATTTCCTGCTGACATTCTCGAGGCCATCAGGCATGAAAAAACGGCCTGTGAGAACTATGAAAAGTTTCCGGAAGCCTACAAAAGGATCCGGATTGCCTATATTGATGCAGCAAGGCAGCGTCCTCTTGAGTTCAAAAAACGTCTGGAGAACTTTATCAGGAAAACAAAGGAAAACAAACTGATTGGATATGGCGGAATCGACAAATACTATTCGGAGGGTGCCACGACACAGGACCGGCAATAAGTCGGGAAGGTGCGGCATATGGCTAGGGTGGTGGTCAATTTCCGGAGCGGTGACCTGGCACCTCTATCCCCATTCGAATTTTCTGGAGGTTTGAGGGTGAAATGGATCAATTTACACTTGGCAAATGTCAGTTGGTTTGATAGAACGTATATGCAGGCTATTCCTTCATCTTATTTGAATTTTGCTTTATGACTGTGACAAAACCAGTAAGTGTCAAGATCACCTAAAGCGATCGAGACTAGAAGCAGAACAGAGGAAGATGAATGGAACAAAAAAAGAGTAGGGCTGAAAACTATTTTGATCGGATCAAAAAATTACTTAGCTCAGGCATAATCGAAACTCCACCAAATTTAGACAAACGATTTTTCAGAGTCAGGATCAACCAAAATCGAGAAATTCTTGGCTGGGATTTAATTCAGACTGATTTTCAATTCTCAACTCTTTCTGATCAGTCTGGGGCAAAGTTGAAAGCGACTGAAAATGTTGGATGTCATCAGTCTGGCGACAATTTAACTTGGCAATCTTTTTCGTTTCATTTCCAGCCAGCTCCTGATTCCCATTTGAGACCCTATCGATTTGATAAAGAAATCAATCAAGAACCCCATGCCAATGCTGACTTTTCTGATCAGAGTAGGAACCATTTTTCTCAATCCGATCTTCAAATCAGATTTGATGACATGAATCTATATTTGGCACTTCGTCTAGGCCAATACTACCAAAAATTTGGTTTGTATCCACTTGAAAATCATTCCGCAAAGGACTACAACCAGCTGCTCAACAAAAACAGGCAAGAAATATTTGGAAATTAAAAAAGCCTGGCAGTCAGCCAAGCTTTACATGTTGGAGGCTATTGGGTTGTCGCTCAAATCCCAGTCTGATCCGCCAGCCCGTTTGAAAATCTCATAATTAAATAACCAGTCCTGCAGATTGTCAGATCCAATAACAGCAGATAATTGAGCGATTTCATCCGTTGTTGCATGCATATACTGTTGATAGAGATCACTGGACAAATAGTGATACTTCTGCTGATATGCTTTCAGTTGGGATTTCGAAAACGAGGGCTCGTCAACAACTTCAATAAAGTCAGAATAATGCTTGAGATCATCTAACAATAGATTCGCCACTGACATCACCCCCCTGTTTGGTCATTATAACGCTGCCAAGTCAGAATTGGAACACGGGTGCCACGACACCCGAGCGGAAATTAGTCGGGAAAGTGCGGCGAACGGCGCGTGTGCTGATCAATTTCCGGTGCGGTGACCTGGCGCCAAAACCACGCAGTAAAAATTGGGCCCGAGATCGAATTGCTCTATGAGGGTGAAATGATGCGCTGCCAGAAGGGTGGTG
The DNA here is from genome assembly GCA_002419365.1 of Mageeibacillus sp. UBA5734. Lineage (GTDB taxonomy): Bacteria > Bacillota > Clostridia > Saccharofermentanales > UBA5734 > UBA5734. Next base: position 14,074 of record DIGA01000061.1, read on the forward strand.
ACCTCGTCCACACCGAGACGGGAGTTGATGGGCGGGCCAAATGGTGTGGCGGAGCGGTGGAATTCGATCACAGCGAGGCGACCGGCAGGTTTGAGCAGGCGGCGAATTTCAGTGATGAAGGATTCCTTGTCCGGAATTTCGTGCAGGACCGTGGCAACCAGCGCGAGATCGACCGCATGATCCGGGGCAGGCAGCAGTTCATCCACGACCAGGCGCAGCTCGATATTGCCTAAACCTGCTGCAACCGCCTTGGCTTCGATCGTTTCCAACATTCGAGGATTGATGTCGAGGGCATATACGGTCTGCGAACTCATTTGTGCAGCTGCCAGGGTGAACAGTCCGCTGCCAGCGCCAATATCGCACAGCACATCCGCACGGCCGAAGTTCAGCCGTTCCAGTGTTCCAGTGGGGTTCAGTTCCCGCACGCGTTCCGGTCGCTCCAGCTTTTCCGGCGAATGCTGGTGCACAGGATGATGCTGATGATTATCGGATGTATCCATGGCGGTTTTCCTCACGTCAGACAATGAATGACCTGGGGGCGTTGGGCCCAGTCACTGAGTTCAGGGGTCCAATACCCCGCCCATGTTCGCATGGCTTCATATTCAGGGTGGCCAGGGTTCAGCATGATCGACCGGAACTTGACAAATCCCCCCACGCCTCCGACATCTTCCGGGGGCGTTTGGCCGCTGGCTTCGACCAGGCTGGGGGACTCTTTGTCATAATCTTCCAGCACTTGAACCAGCTGGATGTCATGTTCCCAGTCATCGCCCAAGTCGTAGGTATAGAGGATCTGGCTGTACGCAGGCAAATACTCCTCCAACGCATGCCCTTCCATCAGCACGGCTTTCTCATCGTACTCCAGGCACTGAGCATCGGGAACGATTCGGGCGACAGGCTGGTCTTTTTCACCTGCATGGATGGCAAAATCATAAAGGTGATAATCTTTCCAGGCAAAGACCCTTTGCAGCACGGCATGCAGCCGTTCAAAGCTCATGTTGGCAGGGACAATGATTCGCCGCTCTGCCTTGTAGACATCCAGATCGAGTGTAACCAGCAATTCAAAAGCACGGTACTTGTAAGCAGGCTTTCCTGTGAGCTCGGCCAATGCATCAACCATGGCCTGGTAGGGCATGAATTCCCCGCTG
>DIGA01000061.1:15255-48109 GCA_002419365.1 Mageeibacillus sp. UBA5734
TCCACACCGTTGTATTGCCTGCCAATGTGAAAACAACACTCCAGCCCGGCTTTTGTCACCCAGGATGCCGTTTGTCGATTAGTGTTTCTCGCCCATTCAAACTCGCCCGCCAATCGCATATATTCTTCAACAACCTCAGGATTGATGTTGATGAACAACAAAGCATTGGCAATGGCTTTTTTCACCATCTCTTCCAGCTTTTTCAAATCTTTCTTTTTTACCTGGTAAATGGCAACGGTGAATCTCGTCGCGTGATTCACCAGAACAAGCAAATCTTCCGTGCGATGATTGGACCACACCGTTGTCCAGTTGGCAGTCCAGGAAAAAATGGGTTGGTCATTCACGGGAGCAGCTGGAGCTGAAACGCCCACTGCATCGACGAGCTTCTTGGTCATTGCGATTTTCATGGCAGATTCCCCCTTTTTTTAGCCAGTCTGTATTTGATCATACTCCGCGCAAACGGGTCATCCGTCTCCTGTGCTTCAGCCTTTTCCCAGCACCGCCAGGATCAGCAGGGCGGCCAGGATCGAGTTGACCGGCCCAAGCACCAGGCGCGGATGTATTAACCATAGTTTATCACGTTGGGCGCAGTGGGGCTTGTTTGGTCAGACCGTTAGACGCGGTACTTGCTGCAACCCATCCACTCCGACTGGCATCTTCACTTTCCCTATGCAAACTGGCCTTATCAANNTTGATAAGGCCAGTTTGCATAGGGATCATCTGCGCCATCACCGACGCCAAGTAGATCAAGGACCGCTTCGACCGCGACCCATGTAGGATTTTTCATCATCGGCCTGGTCGTTTGAGAAGACACAGTCAATTGATGGGAAATGGCATGGAACGCATGACAAAAGGGGTTGTCGCAAACCCGTTCGGTTTGGGACAGCCCCCCTTTTGTCTGACAAGCGTATCTGGTTTGGAATAAGCAGGTTTTACACAAAGAGTCCGATCAGGAGGATTTCAACAAAACCGACAGCCCAGGCGATGGTGCTGGTGAAGGACCAGACGCGGATCTGCTCTTTTGTGTCTTCGATTCCGAGCATACGGTTGACAACCCAGTAATAGCTATCGTTGAAGTAGGAGAAGAACAAGGATCCCATGCTGGCAGCCAATGCGGCAAAGACCATGTTGCCACCTGCGGCGGCGACGATGGGAGCGGTAATGGAGGCAGAGGTGATCATGGCCACTGTGCCGCTGCCTTGGACGAAACGGACGAGCGTTGCGACGATGAAAGGCAGGATGATGATCGGGATCGGGGTTTGTGCAATTTGTTCAGCGATGAAATTGCCTACGCCACTGTCACGCAGAACCTAACCCAGTGCACCGCCGGCACCTGTGACAAAGATGATGATACCAGCTGAACGGATGCCTTTTTCCATCTCATGCATGACAACTTTCTTGGGTGTGTGGAAAGCAAGCATGTAGATGGCTGCAATCAGGCCGAGGCCGACGGCGATAACCGGTGTGCCAATGAATTTCAGAATACTGAAGATGCCTTCTTTCAGGCCCATGGCTGCTGTAACCGTATTGACGAGGATCAAGACAATCGGCAGGAGCAGGGGGAAGAAAGAGACGAACGTGCCAGGCAGGTTGTGTCCTTTATCTTCGCTGGTCAGATCATAGACCGGAGCCTGGTAGGGCGGACGGATCCAGCCTTCGCCATCTTCGTCGGGCAGTTGATAGATCTGTTTGCCCATCCATTTGGCATAAACAAGGGTAGCCAGAGCCATTGGGATGGCAAGGATGATGCCCCAGAGCAGGAACTGGCCGACATCAACGCCGAAAGTGCCTGCGACGCCCAGCGGGCCCGGTGTCGGTGGTACCATGGAGTGCGTAATGACCAGGCCGGCGGCCAAAGCGATACCCAGGCCGACGACGGATTTTTTGGTCTGGCGGGCAATGGCCTTGACCAGTGGGGACAGGATGACGAATCCGGAGTCACAGAAGATCGGGATCGAGACGATGAAACCCGTCAGGGACAGTGCGATTTCCTCATGCTTTTTGCCAAACATTTTCAGGAACGTTCTGGCCATGCGTTCTGCTGCGCCGGAGATTTCAAAGATCTGGCCCATCATGACACCAAAACCAATGATAATGCCGATGCTGCCTAGCGTTCCGCCAAAACCGGATGTTATGCTGGAAACGGTCTTGTTTGGATCCATGCCGCCGATCAGGCCGACGGCGACTGCCGCGACAATGAGCGCCAGGAAGGCATGGACCTTGGTTTTCAAGATCAGAAAGATGAGTAGTGCGATACCAATACCCAGTGCGATCAGCATCTGGGTGCCCGAGATAGCTGGCGCTTCTGCGGTCATGAACAGAACAGGCATAGACAGAATCCTCCTATGGAAAAATATTTCACAGCAAGCCCGACACTTGCGATGAATCCGATTGGAAATACGGAGCATACTTGGCGGCCAGCAGAATGGCTTCGACCATGCTGACGGCACTGGCGATCCCCTTGCCGGCGATGTTGAAGGCTGTGCCATGGTCGACCGACGTTCTCAGGAACGGCAATCCATTGGTGATGGCGATGGTCCGTTCAAAATCAAGTGTCTTGGTCGCGATATGGCCCTGGTCATGGTAGAGCGAGAGGACGGAGTGGTAATGCCCCTGCAGAGCCAGGTGGAAAACCGAGTCGGCACCGACCGGCCCGACGACATCATACCCCTGGGCTTTTAGTTCAAGGACGGCTGGCTCAACGTCCGTCACTTCTTCGTCGCCAAACAGGCCGTGTTCACCACTGTGCGGGTTCAACCCTGCGATGGCCATGGTTCCGGAGCTGATTCCGAGTCGCCTCAGGGCCTCGGTGCAACGTTTGACATAGTCGATGATCCGATCTTTTTTGACCATATCGCAGGCCTTGCGCAACGAGACGTGCCGGCTGAGGAAAAATACGCGCATACCATGGACTTCGAACATGGTCAGGGGATCCTGCGTCTGGGTCAGTTCGGCAAAAATCTCCGTATGCCCGATGAATGGCACATTGCCGGCGCGCAACGATTCCTTGTTGATGGGGGTTGTGGCCACCGCATCGACTTTCTTGGCATTCGCAAGCTCGATCGATTTGGCGATGTATTCGAAGGCTGCCTGACCGCACAGGGCAGAAACTTGGCCGATTGTAAAGACTTCGGGATCTGCATTGGCCAGGTCGATCAGGTTCAGAACGCCGGCTTCATCCACGGCCTGGTCGGGGCTTGTGACTGGATGGATGCGCAAAGACAGCTGGCAGACCTGCATGGCATGAGTCAACGCCCGCTGGTCGCCGATGACCAGACAAACGGCCGTTTTCTGGACTTGCTCGTCGGCGATCGCTTTGACGACGATTTCCGGGCCGATACCGGCTGGATCGCCCATGGGGATTGCAATCAATGGTTTGTTCATGTTGGACCTCATTTCATTCGTAATTTTATTGAAGTCAAAATTCAATTGCTGGACATGCCATGTGTTATTCCTGGTCCTCAACTCTGGCCAGCAGGTAATCAACACAGCGGATGATGGATTGGGTATCGCCTGCCATGCCGCCTTTGGTGACCATCTTCATGCCGCTGTGTTTACCGTCGAGCAGGATGCCGAACGCGACCAAGGGTTCAACTTCATCCATCAACCGCATACCGCTGGACCCAAAGAGATGGCCGACGGCAATGGTGATGTCGCCACCACTGGTATAAAGTCCTTTGAAGCGTGAATCTGCAGATAGGACTTTGTCAGTCATTTCGGCAATGGAATCATTGACTCGATGGGACAATTCGTCCTCTGAGTGACCTGTTTGTGCTGCAATAGCAGCAAAATCGACGCGTTGTTCAGGATACAGACCACAGCCGACCATGCAATTCACGGCATAGGAGTCACATTCAGCCAACAGGGCTGATGCGACCCGCTGCATTTCAGCCTGGCGCCGTTCCTCGCCCATTAAAAGCTCGCCCGTCTGAATCAGGACCGTATTGATTTTACGATTCAGTTCCAAGGCATGCAGCTGTTGCCGGGTGACATCATTGACACTCCCGATCGACAAGAGGATCTTGGCCTGGCTTTGGGGCTTGGTTTCTTCCACCAGGTTGGCCATTTCTGACGTGGCTGCAGCCGTAAACGGACCGGGATCGACACTGATGAATGGGATCCGGCTTTGAACAGCCAGCTGGGCGATCCGCTTCAGATCATCGTCGCTGACCGCGTCAAAGATGACAATCCGGACGCCTTCCTGCTGGAGACCCTGTAATTTGGCGACGATTTCGTCATCAGGCCTTTCCAAATCCTCCAGAAATAAAGAAGCGACGGGATATTGGGACTGTTCCTGGTAAAGCTGACTGGTTTTGGAGGTGAAGACAGGGTTTTTTGGATCATGGATCACGGCGGTCCGGTTAAGCGGGATGCCGTTGACCAGCAGGTAGCCGCCGACATGCGTCCGGCTGGCTTGAGGATAACAGGGTACGACAAAAGCCATGGTCTCGGGTCCGAGGCAATCCAGCAGGGCGTCTGTCTCAAAACCGAGGTTGCCGCGCAATGTGCTGTCAATCCGCTTGGCGAAAAGCTGGACTGTCATGCCGGAGAACGCTTTGGCGGTTTTCCTGACAACCTGGTAGGCCTCTTGTGCGGGGATGGAACGGGAATTGGTTGAAATCGAGATGGCTTTCTGGGTGGCCAATTGCAACAAATCCGCTGAATGGATATCGAGGATGGTCAAGGTTGGAAAACCTTTCTTTTTCAGCAGGACGCCTGTGGCATTGGCGCCGGTGAAATCATCGGCAATGATTACGGTGTGCATGTTAAACTCCCTTCGGCACGCAGGATCATGATTCCTTTTTCGTCGATTTTTTTCAGTTCACCGGGAGAAAAGCTGCGATCCGTTATGACTCCGGTAAATTGATCCAGATTGCAGACGCTGACCATCGACTGCTGGTAAAATTTGCTCGAATCAGCCACCAGGAAATTGCGGCTGCTGACGGATAGGATTTTCTGCTTGAAATAGGCTTTTTCGATCGTCGGTGATAGGACCTGGTAGGTAGCATCGATCGCCATGGCACCGATAAAGGAAACGTTGAACCGAAATCGGCTGAGCATGTCCAGCGCCGTCTCGCCAAACAAAGTCCCGGTTTCTCTCTGGACTTGTCCGCCAATCAGGAAAAGGGTCACATCTGTTGTCTGCAAATAGGAGGCGATCGCCAGATCGTTTGTGAAAACCGTCAGGTTGCTGCGCTTTTTAAGCAGTGGTGCGATTTCGAAAGTGGTCGTGCCTGAATCGAGAAACAGGACATCCCCGTCACGGATCTGTTCAATGGCCTTGCAGGCGATGGCTTGCTTGCTGGTATGATGCTCGCTTTTCTTTAAGTCGTAGTCTTTCTCGCGACTGGTCTCGGCCCGGTAAGTGGCCCCACCGTAGCAACGCTCGATGACCCCTTTGGCTGACAGCCTGTCAAGGTCGCGCCGGATGGTCATGAGGCTGACGTCGAGTTGCTGGGCCAGTTCCTCGACCGTCAGAAAGCCCTGCTCAATCACCAGATTCTGGATAATTTCCAAACGCTCAGCACCTAGCATAAATCCTCGTTCCTTTTCGCCCGGCCTGCCATTATGATCTGGAATAGATCATCGCAGGGTCGACATGTTGTTTGTTTGATGTTGAAAGACTGTGATCGACTTTGTTTGATCTGATAAGCTGATTATAAGGTGATTGCCATATTAGTCAATTGGAAATCAGATGAATTCAAAATGATTATGCAGATAGACAAGTTCATGTGATGAAACTTATCGAAATTGATATTTAATTAAACTCGTCGAACAACAAGTCACAGAACGCCACAACGAAGCTCACAGGTAAGGTGCCATCTCCACCCAAGTGGTCCCTATGCAAACTGGCATTATCAAATCAGGTAAAATTGACCGATTTGATAATGCCAGTTTGCTTAGGGAGTTTCTCGATCGTTGTCAGCAACGGTAAACTGTTATGCACTTTCCGACGTGGTGACGTGGCACCGCTTCACTTTGTTAACCTGTTTGTAACAATCGAATGCCTGTCGTTAACATGAAAATGGTTTCCTGTCACCAGGCTGTTCAAGCGGAAGTTTCTGCGGTAGCCAAGTTGCATGATGAGGAGTTATTTATGATCCGGTTACGAAAAATATCCGTTGCTTTTCTGGTGGTTGCGTTATTGACGATTCTGCTGCCCCTGCAGGTTCTGGCCGCCGATGTCCAGTTGGATTCGGGTGCCTTTTTCCCGACAAGTGGCTGGAACGACAAGGGGATCGCCGTTGATGATGATTCGGCAGGCTATGTCTACACCGCTGATTTTGCCGGCGTGGTCAGGAAATTCAAAAAGGATGGCACGGATGAAGGTGTCGTGATCTTTGACCTCAATGATAAAAGGGTTCAGAACGAAGTTTCGTTCTGGGCGGAACATCCAACACGGGAAATCACGGATGTCACTTATTACGACGGCGCTCTGTATGTGGTCGCCTACGATATGTATAACATGAGTGACGGATTTGCTGTGTTTAAAATCGATCTGGAGGGCGAGTTGCTCTTCGCTTTTAGCACCACATCCATCGAAGGCCAGTCTTTTGAGGACTCCTTTGCGATTGCGGTCGGATCCAGCGGCATCTATGTGTCCAATTATGACTGGGAGGTCCATCGGTTTGATCTGGAGGATGGTACCTATCTTTCATCCTCTAGCCAGAATTTCTATTATCCGGTCAATCTAACGATCGATGAATCGGGTCAGGTTTGGGTCGTTGACATTGATGGCCCGGACAGCAAGTTGGTCATTCTGAATCCGGAGCTGGATGAAGTGGTCGAGACGATCGAGCTGGATTCGGAGCCAGCTGGAGTGGCGCTCGATTCTGACAATGCCCGGATCTATTTGACGGATGATGTGGCTGAAAATTTCTACGCCCTCGATGCCATCACCCGGGAAGTACTGGCTGTGTACGATGTCCAAGGCACGGTCTCGTTTTTCCGAGATCTGGTTATTGATGCGGCTGGCAATGTGTTTGTCTCTTCTGCGATTGAACCAGAACATGAATTCTACGTCGAATCCTTTTTTGCAACGATTCTCGAGTCAGATGACGTGCCTCAGAAAATCCCAGCTAAAATTCCTGCCAAGCGTGACCCGCTGACGCTGGCCAGTCCAGCAGGCAATGTCCAGACCGATGATCTGGCCTATCTGGTCGCCATTCCTGAACAATGGCGCACGGATGTGACACAGGTTGAGTTCTGGCTGGATGCTGCAGAAGTCATGCCTGAAGCCCTGGATTATCCGTATTTGGCGGCTGCCCGTACCAATCTGGAAACAGCAGGCGCCACGCTGCTCCAAACGCATGATATCCGCCTGATGCAGCGCGTGACGTATCGCGATGGCTCCAGCATAGTGACCGAGGTCGATCCGGCAGCCATCCGCGGCAACATAACCATCCGGCTGCAGGTTCCTGCTGCCCTGAGTGCCCGCCAGGATCTGCGCATCGCCTGGGTCGAAGAGACTGGATCGGTTGCCTTCCTGGAGGCGCGTCGAGTGACCAGCGACGGCATTGATTACCTCGAATGGGCCAATAACAATTTCACCAGCGCTTACGCAATCATCGCCTGAAGCGCAACCAGTTGATCCCGGGTCGCTGGCCAGGCATTTTCCAGCGACTCGATGTCCGCTGATCTGGCAGCCTGCTCCAGTTGTTTGAGGTGCCAGGTAAGTGCGTCGGCGTGGAGGATGGCGACGGATCCTGCCAGTTGATGCAGGACGTCTGCACATTCCTTGAGAACAGCGGCCTGGCTGGACAGGACAGAGCGGCGCTGGAGCAGGGTATCCATGTGAGTGATGCGCCGGGGCAGACTGATCTTAAGATCGGCGAAAATTTCACCAAAAACTGACTGGCCGAACAGTTCAATGTCAACTTGCAACTGGGCTTGGTCGATCAGGTCACCGGAAAACGCGGGTTCCACGTTTTCCGGTGTTTGTTGTTTGAGTGCAGATGGGCTTGCTTGGACCAACTGGCCTTGGCGGACGGCCAGGAGGTGCTCAGCCAATTGGATTTCATCCACTGGCTTGGACAGACAGGCATCCATACCGGCGGCCAGGAGAGCTTCCTGTTCTCCGGCGAGAGCCGAGGCTGTCAGGGCGATGACAGGAAGATGCTCTCCCGTACCCTGTTCCTGCTCGCGAATGTACCGGATCACCGACAGGCCATCTAGCCCGGGCATGTTCTTGTCCAACAGGAGACAATCGTAACGAATGCCAGACAACGCCGCTAAAACAGCTGGACCATCGTGAGCGACGGTGACCTTGCACTGCAGGTATAAGAGCATGGCTTTGAAGTACAAGCTGTTGACTGGATTATCTTCCCCGAGCAGGATAGTGAGGCCGGCCAGAACTGGTCGGAAATCGGCCAGTTGCTGCTCACGCGGCAACGTGCTTTGCCGGGGCAGGCCATCGCCAGGGTTGTGCTTGAGCTGGAGCTGGCAGGTGACCTGACTGCCTTGCCCGGGTTGGCTCGCTACTGTGATGGTACCCTGCATCTGGTCGACGATCTTCTTGGTGATGGCCAGGCCCAGTCCGGTGCCTGCGTATTTCCGGGCTGGTCCGGAGTCTCCCTGCACAAAACGATCAAAAATGGTTGCCTGTAATTCGAGCGGAATCCCAATCCCGGTATCTTTGACCACCACTGTCAATTCGGCGAACCCTTCTTGACTGGCCGGCACTGCTCGGGCCCAGACTTCCACGGAACCTTTTTCCGTGAATTTGATGGCATTGCTCAGCAGATTGGACAGGATCTGGCGGAGGCGCAGTGGATCACCGGTCAGAACATCGAGTGAGTCCGGAGCGATGTGAGATCGGAGACTCAAGTGGCGGGTTGTTGCTTCGAGGCTGAATCCGGGAATGAGATCTGACAGCAGTTCCCGGAGGGAAAAGACCTGCTCGTCAAAAGTCATTTTGTTGGCTGTGAGCTTGGACAGATCAAGGATCTCGTTCAAGATGGTCAGAAGCGCTTGGGCGGAGCTGTGCATGGCCGAGAGGGCCGCGAGATCCTCAGCTTGCGTGAGCGTGCGCTTTAAAACATTGGCCATACCGATGATTCCCTGCAAAGGCGTCCGGATCTCATGGCTCATATGGGCCAGGAACTGGTCTTTGGCCTGGCTGGCCTCGGCCAGCTGACTGTTGGCGATTGCCAGCTCATTGTTCGTCGCGACGAGCTGCAAAGTCCGCTGCTCAACCATCTGCTCCATGCGCTGATACAACCGGGCATTTTCGATCGAGATGGCCAATTGGGCCGCAATCACCTTCAAAATATTGAGTTGCCGTTCGGTAAAAGCCTGGTTCATCAAGTTGTTTTCCAGATAGAGCAAACCGCTGAATGATTGCCTGGATTCAATGGGCAGACAGATCATGGATTTCCCGGCTGCCGCCTGAGCTTCTGGACCGGGCAGGAAGTCCAGAATCGCCCTCTCGGTCTGGACCACTCTGGTTTCTCGCGTGTTCAGGACATAATTGACCAGTTTTTCCAATAGTTCGGGACAGTCCTTGACCAGCTGGCCAGTCTTTAAGACCGGGCGCCGGCCATGGGCAGTACCAGCTGCTTCGATTCGGAGCCCCTGCTCACTTTCAGTCACAAAAACAGCCAGATTGGCTCCAGCATGAACGAGGACCAGGTCTATCATTTTACGCAGCAACTCATCGAGTTTGATTTCTTCGGCAATGGCCTGGCTGGCATGGATCAAGGTATCCAGATCGATTTGGGCATCCATCATGCCTGGCCGCATGGCCTGAGTCGGGCGTTCCAATGCTTGAGTATCCGCCCAGGGTTGTCCTGCTGGCTGGGTAGAGCCTGAAGGGATCGGGTCTCCGGCCAGGGCCTGATGGCGCAGCCACAGCCGCTCTGCCCACGGCGAATCCCCCCAGGCCAGACACACCCGGGTGGCCTGGGCCAGATAAGGCAAGGCATCACGCTGGCGTCCCGCTGCGATCAGTGCTAGTGCCGCTCGCTCACAGGCCAGGACGAGTTCCGGGCTAAAGCCCTGTTGCTCGGCCTGCGTGATCGACTGGTCGTACCAGAAGGTGCTTTTGTCCTGCTTGCCTTTAATCTGGTCTAGCTCCGCCTGGATCAAGGCCGTTTTGTTGGAGAAATTGGCAGGGCAGTCGGTTTCGAGCCGGTCCAGACGCCGTTTCAATCTTATGGCCTGCTTTAGATGCCTGTGTCTGGATGTGCGATCCGGGCAACTCCTGGCTGTGTCGAGATGGGCCAGAGCGCCATAAAACCAGCTGGCAGGGACGACAAAAGTGCCGATTGCGCCTGCTTCCATCTGGCTGGTTTGCTGGAAATAGGCTAAGGCCAGGTCGGACCGGCCGTGGCAGAGCGCCATGATCAGTTTGGCCAGAGCGGCGTTGAACAGGACAGGATAATCATCTTCGACGATATCAGGCGGACGGGTTGTCTGCCCCTCATCATAATCAGGTCCGCCCAGAAGCCAGGGCTCCGGGAGCTGGGCCAGGACATTCCGGATCACCTGGCGAAATGCCAGACTGACCAGGATGGATTTCTGGTCACGGGTCTGCAGCAAGACCGGGCGGTACTGGTCCATGATCCCGGCAATCTTCTTGAGAGGCTGGCCAGCCAGGAAAAGATAGACAAAATGCTGCATCATCGCATGGCCGGCGGAACTTAAATCACCCGTAGCCAGTCCGACCTCATGAATCTCCGGGAAATGCGCCAGGGTGGCTGCCAGTGGTTCTCGATGGTAGCGGATGATGATTTCATTGACCATGTATGTTTTGCAGGCATGGGTCCGGGAAGCCATCGAACGTTGCAATTCAACCGCGAGCTGGCCAAAGGCATAGCCCAGGCGGCGGTTGTTGCGGTAAATGCAGAGGAATTGGCCATAAGCAGCCAGTGAGACCGGAGTTTCCGGAGCGATGCCGAAGCGCAGCGAATAGCGCATGATCAGCAAGATCAGATACATGAACGTTCGGCCGGAATAGGAATAGGCCGCGATGCCAACCGTAGCCAGGAGTCGTACGATGACCAGGACACGGGGATCTGTCATCGGCTGGAGGCGGGTGATGGTTTTTTCTGGCTGCTGCCCCAGGGACTTGCTGACGAGCGCATAGAGTCTCAGGATTTGCCAGTGCGAGGGTGCGGCGGGGAAGTGGATGCCTAACTGTTCGAGCAGAGGACGGGCCAGGTCAAATGCTTCACGGTAATTTTTATGGGTGGTCAGGTATTCGATCTGAATCTCCAGGATTCTGGCCTGTTCCAGCAAATTTTTCGCCAGCCGGAGGCCCCGGGACACCAGTTCCTTCATCGGTGCAACTTGGCCACTCCGGAAAGCTGCTTCTGCTCCAGAAACGACCAGATCCCAGTACAGGCCTTCAGCGTGGTCTAGCTGATTGATTCGTTCCCCCTGCTGAAGCGCTTGCTGGAAATACACCAGAGCCCGGTCTTCGGCCAGCATGGCCTGTGATTTCTGGCCCGCCGCCTGGAAAAGCAAAACCAGGTCCAGGGTTGTCCAGCCGCCCAGAATGTCGGGCTGGACCTGCCCTGCCAGGAAATGATCTGCGATTTCCAGCAAAAAGGCATCGTCTGTTTCTTTCCTGCCGCTGGGCCAGCCCAATTGGGTAGCCAGAAAAGCACCGATGCAAAGATGGATTTTCGTTGCCCGGTCCGGTGCGATCTGGGCGATCAGGACCTGCTGGATCCGGTCGTGGATAAAGCGGTAGCCGCCATCGTTGGCTGGTTCGATCAGATGATTCTGGACAGCTGCGGCAAGCTCGTCCTCAATATCGGCCAACGCTCGACCGGTGCAGCCGGCCAAGAGGAGCTGATCAAAGGTATGATTCAGGCAGGAAGCCCACTCCAGCAGTTCGATCGTGTCTTCAGACAAATGGTTCATCCGGTTTTTGATCAGGTGCAGCACATCATCTGGGGCGCCTGTATCCAGCAGATTATCCAGCTGGATCCGCCATTTTCTTGTATCAGCTGGCCTGCTGATGATTTTTTGTTCCAGCAAATCTTGCAGGAACAAGTTGACGTACAGCGGATTGCCGTGGGATTTGTCCGCGCAGATGTCAGATAATGTCAGGCCAGCCCGCCCTGTGTCCGGCAAAATGGAATTGAGCCATTGCCGGATCTCGGGAGCCGTCAGGGTCCGCAAGGATAATTCCTGTACCAGGCCTGATTTGAGCCAGGTTGCAACAGGGTGGCTATCTGGCAGTTCATCGTTGCGGCCGGTCAAGATCAAAAGCATCGGCAGGTCCTGTGGTTGCTGCAGAATCTGGTGGATCAGGTGCAGACTGCCAGAATCTGCCCACTGGATATCTTCCAGGATGATCAACGCTGGCTTTTCGACTGTTGCCTGCTGCAGCAGTATTTTCAGTGCCACTTGCAGGTGATAGTGTCGTTCGCTGGCCATCCAGCCTGGCTTGCTTTGGACTTCAGGCAAAATCCTGGCCATTTGCGGTACCAGCTCCAACAGAACAGGAAAAGAATCGGCCGCATTTCGTTCCAGACCTTGCCGGAACGATTCGATGGTCGTACGGTCCTGGTGCAGAAGTTGAGTCAGGAAACCCTGGATGACTTCAGATAAGGCTGAAAAGGGCGCATGGTTTCGGTTCTGGTCGAACTTGCCTTGCAGACAGGTGCTGGCCAATCCGTTCAGGTGCGAAGTGAGATGCTGGACCAGGGCAGATTTGCCGATCCCGGCCGGGCCTGACACCAGAACGACACGCGCAGTCCGGTCTTGACTGGCCTGCGTGAACGCTTGTTTGAGCTTTTCCAGCTCGTTATCCCGGCCAACAATCACGGCAGGCTGCAAAGAAACTGGTTCAGGATCCAGGTGGTTCAGTTCGAAACGGGCGATGTCCCAGCACCCGCCCTGAAAAGCCAGCCCTTTCTGGCAGAGGATCAGATTTTCGAGCACGATCCTGGCACTGGCAAAACGCTGACTGGGATTTTTTTGCAGCAGGCGGTCGACCAGCTGGTCCAGCATGGTGGGAATTTCCGGCCGGATCTGACTGGGCAGGGGGGCCGGAATGGCCAGATGCCAGTGGATCATTTGCCGGTAGTCACTCCTGGGAAAGGGGGCAGCACCGGTTAATAACTCGAAATAGATCAGTCCGAGCACATACAGATCGGCAGGCTCTGCGCTGACTTGCCCCGTCCGTCCAGTCTGCTCGGGTGCCAGATAGGGGGATGTTCCGGATGCTTCCTGACCCGTTGGCGGGATCCGCTGGATGACATCAAACGTGGCATCGGATAAAATCCGTCCCGGATCGAGTTCGAGCAGGCAATGCCCCGCCTGGTGTTCCCGCTGAATAGCCTGGGCCAGCGCAATGGCAGCTTTCAAAAAGAGATCGATTGGCTGCCCTCCCGGTGGGATGCGTTTGTTTACAGGCTGCAGCAAGCTCGTCATCTGGCGTCTCCGATTCATTGCAATCGAGTTTTGTGTTGTTTAATATTGTACTATAACTGGATATAGGAGCGTATTTTGCCTAAACGAATCGTACTGGTCGATGACGACCTCAATATCATCCGCCTGGTCAGGGCAGCGCTGGAAAAAAATGGCTACCAGGTTACGCCTTTTCTAGATGGTGAAACCGCCCTGGCCAGCCTGGATGGCCTGAAACCATCGGCCATGATCCTGGATCTGGTGTTGCCAGGCCTGGAAGGTCTCGATGTCCTGAGACAGGTGCGAGCCCGCCCTCACTTGGCCCACCTTCCGGTCATTATTCTGACCTCTCGCGACAGTGAGGTTGAGACCGTCTTGGGCCTGGAAATGGGTGCCGATGATTACATGGCCAAACCCATTCGTTATCATGAGCTTCTCGCCCGCTTGAAAAAGCTGCTGGCGAGGCCCTCTGCCCAATCATTCCGCACCCCTGAATCCATTCGGATCCATGATCTGGAAATCGACCGGTCTGCCTGTCAAGCCAAGGTCAATGGCCAAAACCTGGTCCTGACATATCTCGAATTTCAATTGTTAGCCTTGCTGGCGGAAAACCCGGGCCAGGTATTCTCCCGCGACCAGCTCCTCAACTTGCTGTGGCACGAAGACCAGCATTATGAAACCCGGACGGTCGATGTCCACGTGCGCAGACTGCGCAAAAAAATGGCAGACCATGGGATCGATCCACTGGTGATCGAGACCGTGCGCCAAGTGGGCTACCGGATGTCCGAAGCGAGCCAGACCACCTGAGCGGAAAAATATCGATGCCGGGCTGTAACTGTCTGGGGGAGTAAGGCTGCGGTGTGGATGGCAAGCAATTTCCGGTGTGGTGACGTGGCTACACCGTGTTATAATGTTATTCATTCTAATTATCCTGTCAGGCCGTCACAGTACCTTGCATCGCATCCACCCTTTGAGACATTCATTTTGTGTGATAAGAAAGGATCTGGCCGCATGGACACTTGTAAAAAATCCATCGTATTTTTAGTTATCATCGCCCTGGTTGTTTTCTCGAATGTTTTGATGCTTCCTGGAGAAACCTGGGCCCGGCCAGATTTGAATCACTGGTATGAACACTACGACATCAGCTGGTATGAGGGCCACGAATCGGATTCTTCCTATGTCTTGTCCACAGCGGCAGAGCTTGCTGGTATCGCCTATCTGATGTACCAGACAGATTCGGATCTGGTTAATTTCAGTGGCCAAACGATAACCTTGGCCAATGACATCGATCTCTCTGCCAATTATTGGCTGCCAATCGGCCTCGTCTATGACATTCTACTGGAACCTAGTGGTTCACTGACGGTTCGCCATGGCTTTGCCGGCATTTTTGATGGCTGTGGCTATACGATCAGCGGTCTGCGGATCGATCAGGCTGCCAATCTGTCTCTGGATTTGGACACGCGGGGCATTGGATTTTTCGGGCTGGTGACTGAAGGCCAGGTCAAGAACCTGAATCTGGAAGAAGTCCAGATCTCAGGTGGCGCATCATCAACCGGCGGCTTGATCGGGCTTCTGTTGCCGATGACACCGGGTATTGGTTCCGTGAATCGTTGTTCGGTAACCGGATCTGTGACGAATACTGCCGGTTATCCGATTGGTGGCTTGATCGGTACAGCCATGGGTTCGGTGTCCCAGTCCTATGCTCAGGTCACCGTCACGAATAGCGACGCCACTGATAATGGTTATGCGGGCGGTTTGATCGGTCGCATTTCATCGGGTGTCATCAGTGAGTGCTATGCGGCTGGTGCAGTCAGTGGCAAAGCGCCGGAATCGGGTGGCCTGGTCGGCTTCCATGCATCAGGCTACAGTTCGATCTTGAACTCATATTATGACCAGGAACTGGCCGGAGCTACGGATCTGGCAGGTGAAGGCCTCCCCAGGACGACACTGGAAATGAAAGCTCAGGCCACTTTTGAGGATTGGGACTTTGACGGCGTTTGGTCGATCGAGGAAGGACAATCCTATCCGTTTTTTGAGCCATCCGATGAGCAAATAGACGATGATTCCAATGGCAACCGTTCGCCGAAGGCACCAGCCCCGCCTGGCAAGCTCGAACCCTTGACGATCCTTGCCCCAACAAGCCTGCCTTCCGCGCTGACGACTGATTTGCGATATTTCGTCGCCGTTCCCGAACAATGGATGGCCGATACGACCAAAGTCGAATTCTGGCTCGAAGCGATTCCCGTCACCGCCGGGACGGAGGGCTTGGCCTATATCCAGCAAGCCCGCGTCAATCTCCTGACCGTCCCCAAGTCTATGCTGGACACCTACAAGGTCGACCTGATGCAGCGGGTTACGAAAAAGGATGGCACCGTCACGGAATCCATCGTCGCCCAGGAAGCCATTCGCGGCAATTTTACGGTTCGCTTGCCGATTCCGCCCGCTCTGCAATCAACTCCTAACCTCGGCATCGTCTACATCGAGGAAACTGGTCTGACTGCCAACCTGGACTCGAAAATGGTTGTCCTGGATGGCATCCGCTACATCGAATTCGCGAACAACCAGGCCTCTGCCGTCTACGGCTTCGTCAGTAATCCGACTTAGGTGCCACAATTTCCGATGAGGTGACCTGGCACCTTACCGCTTCACGCCA
This sequence comes from Mageeibacillus sp. UBA5734, assembly GCA_002419365.1. Classification (GTDB taxonomy): domain Bacteria; phylum Bacillota; class Clostridia; order Saccharofermentanales; family UBA5734; genus UBA5734. The sequence continues at coordinate 31,271 of DIGA01000061.1, forward strand.
GTGATGCGAAAATACAAAAACCCAATATTGCCGTCTGCCTTAGTGGCTTCGCCTTTGTCGACGCCGAGGGCGACGTAGAGAAATTCTTCCGCCGGCCCGGCCAGGGTGTAGCCGTAGCCGTTGTTCGAACTGATTTGCTCGAAATTCACGAGTTTATTTTTAACGTCGTGCTGGCGGAGTTCGCTCACATACAAGCCGTTGATGTAGAGAGTTGGATTACCGTAGGTGCTGGTATCCGCGTGGAAGAGATCTTCATCCCGGGACCCGTCATATTTCAGGGTGATGCTGGACTTAAGTGGTACGGCTTCCCCGGATTCATGGATGAGCTCAAGGTCTAGTTCAAGACTCGCACGCTTGCCTTTTTCCAGTGTGAATGCGCCACTCTGTGCGACTGGGGCATAATACGCGCGGTAATAAAACACCGGCTCAAGCGTGATGGCCTTGGGCGGTGTGTCCATCATGGCTGCCTCAAGGGTTTCGCCTTTCTCGTAGCTTTCTCCCCGGACCAGCCCGTAGGCTTCATAGGGATCCTGGAATTTGCCGGAAACCGAAGCTGAATCGGATGGATCGTCCCCGTAAGCAGTCAAAACAGACAGCGTCAGGCTTACAGATAAAAGCAGCAATAGAAGCTTTTTCATTTCGGCATCCTCCTCAGGTTGTTTCGTATGATGAACTCAATTATATCATCTGGGGTGGCGCGGGGGCTTTGGTGCCAAGTCACCTCAGCGGAAAAATGTCGATGCCAAGCTGCAACGGCATGGGGCGTGGATGGCAAGCAATTTCCGATGTGGTGGCCTGGCACGAGCCGATATTTCGCAGCTGGCATGGTCCTATCCAACTCCCTACGCAAACTGGCCTTATCAGAATGAGTAAAATCACTTAATTCGATAAGGCCAGTTTGCGTAGGGAGTTGTATGATGATAGAGGTACCAGACATTTGAAGGGGGATCATTCATGAGCGCGAAACCTGATTTCTGGAAATCATTCTGGATATTGCTGCCTGCAGGTCTGATCGGAGTCCTGACGTTGCCGATTGCGATCCTCCCCAGCTTGGCCCAGGTCCAGCAAATCCAGCCCGAACTCTTGCAACTGCCGATCCCGCTGCTCGTGGCGCTATCCATGATCCAGCCAATCATTTTATTGGCCATAGCCGTTGCGATTGGCTGCCTGCTGGCCCCTCGTACGGGCCTGGTTTCACTGCTCGCAAAAAAGAGGATCCAGCGCACTCCCATATGGCCGCGCTTGCGTAGCGACATCCCCCTGTCAGCGACCCTGGGCTTGATACTGGCAGCGATGATCACCCTGCTGGACCGCCTGTTTTTACCCTTCATGGGCGCCGAATTCCAATCACTGGTATCTGCAGTGGGCAATCCCTGCCTTCAGCTGGTCCTGGGTCTGCTCTATGGCGGCATCACAGAGGAATTGCTGTTGCGCTGGGGCTTGATGTCGCTCTTTGTCTGGTTCGGCTGCCTGCTGGCCAAGCGATTTTCAAACCAATCCGCCCCTGCATGCCAGCCATCACCCGTGATCACCTGGATGGCCATAGTCCTGGCCGCCATCCTGTTTGGCCTCGGTCACCTGCCCGCCCTGGCCACATCAGTCACCCTGACCACACTGATCATCCTGCGTACCGTTCTGCTCAACGCGCTGGGCGGCCTCGTCTTTGGTTGGCTCTTCTGGCGCAAAAACCTCGAGTCAGCCATGATCGCCCACGCCATGACCCACGTTGGTTTTTTTATCATCGGGTTGTTTTAGGGTGCCAGGTTACCTGAAGGAAATTGTTCTCCGCAGATCAGAAGTGTGATAAAATCAATATATAGGTATTGGTAACAATAATTAAATACAACGGATGCGAGGACTGTCTGATCGTATTTGGACGCTTGATCAGATATGAGCGAACAGCGTAACCGGCCAAGGTGAGGGTCGGTTTTTTTGTACAAAGGAGGTGTTACGACCACTAAATGAAGCAGGTGTCCGTTCTACCGTCATTTGTGACTCGTGATTGAGTTTGAGGAGTGGTGAAAATGAACAATAAGACTTTGAAAAAGACAATTAGTTTCTTGTTGTTTCTTGTGCTTCTGATGAGTGTAACAGGTTCTGTTTTAGCCGCGAGACCTTCCGCCTCATTGGATGTGGATTATTATAGTGTTCATGCAGATGGTACGCTTGAGTGTTATGTGACTTGGGAAAATATTCCGAAAGCAAAGGGTTTCTGGCTTCGTATCATGGATGTCAGTGATCCGGATTATGAATGGGCAGCTTCTTATAATACGATCAGAGGCTTCGGTAAAAATTATTCTGCTCCAGCATACTTGGAGGGCGCCGTTCCAGCCTTTTCTGATCCGCATGCATTAACCCTCATCCTTGAAATTTGTGACGCGAAAGGTAACTTGATTGATTCATGTATTTCATCCGAAGCATTTACTTATTACCCGCCGAGTCCGTAATCAGACACGATTGGCCGCATGATGCGGGACATTCGGTTGCCCCATGTTTTCAAAACCCTACGCAAACTGGCCTTGTCAAAATGAGTGAAACCACTGGATTTGATAAGGCCAGTTTGCGTAGGGAGAACCAGTTGCACATCCAAGCCCCCAAACAAACAGTCATCCCCGTAACCACCAGTCCACCCGTGGCCGATCGCGGCGAAAACCGCTACAATGGTTTCGATCGACTCATCGCACGATAAAAGGACTGGTAGGAGCATCATGACGATCCAGGAACGATACAACCAATGGTTGACTTTTGATGAAGCAACGCGCGCGGAACTGCAGGCTATCACCGACCCAAAAGAGATCGAGGACCGCTTTTACCGTGATCTGGAATTTGGCACCGGAGGCTTGCGCGGTGTGATGGGCGCCGGGACCAACCGGATGAACGCCTACACCGTTCGCCGCGCGACGCTGGGACTGGCCAACTACCTGAAAAGCAATGTGGCGTGTTCCTGCCAGGTGGCCATCGCCTATGACTCCCGCAACTTGTCGCGCGAATTCGCCGCTGAAGCCGCTTCTGTCCTGTGTGCCGCCGGGATCCAGGTCGCATTGTTCAAAACCCTGATGCCGACACCTGTCCTGTCCTTTGCGGTCCAGCATCTGGGCTGCCAGGCGGGCATTTGTATCACCGCCAGCCACAATCCCAGGGAATACAACGGCTACAAAGTCTACGACGAAACCGGCTGCCAGATCTTGCCCGCTGATGCGCGGCGCGTGATCGAGCAGGTCAACGCCATCACCGACTACCAGCAGATCCCCATAACGCCCCTACACCAAGCCGCGCAAAATGGACTGCTCTACTGGATCGGTGATGATGTGCTCCAGGCCTATTTGACCGAGGTCCGGAAACAGTCCATCTACCAGCAACCATCCGCCATCCGGGTGGTGTACACGCCGCTCCATGGCACCGGCAATATCCCCGTCCGGGCCGTTCTGGAGCCTTTCTCCGTTTCCATCGTTGCCAGCCAGGAACAGCCCGATGGCGATTTCTCGACCGTGCGCTCGCCCAATCCGGAGGAGCGCGACGCCCTGACCCTTGGCATCGAGCAAGCCAAGGCCGAAGGGGCTGATCTCGTCCTCGGCACCGATCCCGACTGCGACCGCGTCGGTGTTGCCGTCCGGCATCAGGGCGATTTCATCCTGCTGACCGGCAACCAGATCGGCGCCCTGCTGGTCGATTTCGTCACCCGCCATCGCACTGTCGCACCCCATGCGCTGCTGGTCAAGACCATCGTCACCAACGAGCTCGGCGCGACGATTGGCCGCAGCCGCGGCCTCGCAGTCGAGGACACCTTGACCGGTTTCAAGTACATCGGCGACCGGATCAACTCCTATGAAAAGACCGGTGACAAACAATTTGTCATCGGCTATGAAGAGAGCTTCGGCTACCTTGTCGGCACCCACGCCCGCGATAAAGACGCCGTTGTCGCCTCGCTGCTGATCGTCGAAATGGCTGCCTGGCACAAGGACCAGGGCCACACCCTGATCGACGCCCTCGACGAACTCTACCGCCAATACGGCTTTTTCCTCGATGCGCTCGATGCCTTCACCCTCAAAGGCGCCGACGGTGCCGCGAAAATCCAGGCCATCATGGCACAGCTGCGGGCCCACGGCCAGTCGATCATCCCCGCACTCCAGACTGCCAAAGACTATGCCCAGGGCATCGACGGCCTGCCCGCCGAAAACGTCCTCAAATTCATCCTCGCAGACCATTCCTGGATTGCGGTCCGCCCCTCCGGCACCGAGCCCAAGATCAAGGTCTACTACTCGATCCAGGATGAGAGCAGGGAAGAGGCCCAGAAGCGGCTGGACGAGTATCGCGCCATTTTTCGCAAATTGGTGTAAGTTTGGAACATGATCGCCTATGAGTCTTTCGGCCTGGTCGACTCATGCCTGCAGGTCATCCACACCAGGACGCCTGATGTCGATTCTGGTTCTATTGGAGCTGTTCCCGGTCGATGCCCTTTTTCATCTGTTCGTGGAAGGTCTGGCGCATGAGCGCGACCATTTCTTTTTCCGTGATGCTTTCACCGGCATAGAATCGCTTGACGACTTTGACCATGGCCTGGTTGTAGGCAAAGCCGAAGGCGGCGGTGATGGTCGCGGCAGTGGTGCCGCTGATCACGCCACCCGCTGCGGTCCCGACACCGGGCAGGAGTTTGAACAGATTGGCGACGATCGTCCGGCCGATGGCCGTGGCGCCGCCGGTTCCCAAGACGCCGGTGATGATCGCTGTCAGGATTGATTTTTTCAAGGGGACGCCGAAAATGACGGTCAGCCGGGCCAGCATGGCCAGCTGAGTCGGGACTAAAAGGGCAGCATCGGCGAAGGGCAGGGGATTGAAGCCCTCGGCAAAAGCGGCTGTGACGAAGGGAAGGACGGCCCGGTTGGCTGCCTCCAGCTTGCGTTCGACATTGATTTTCTGGGCATTGATGAAAGCCGCATGCGCTGCCTCGGGCAAGCAGTCGAAGGTCAGGTCGACCAGTTCCTTGAGGCCGAATGAGGGCAGTTTGTACTCATCGCTGATCTCGAGCTCGTGGGCCAGGACCGGACGGACGCCTTTGAGCGGCAGGTTCAGGTCGCGGATATGCTTTTCAAGCGTCTTGTAGTCCTTGCCGAAGGACTGGGTCAGCACGACAATGACCGGTATTTTGGCGGCAAAAGTCGTGATCCAGTCGATTTCAAAATCCTCGATCCGGCGTGACTGGCTGTTGATGCAATACCAGATCATGTGGATGAAGTGGTCCTTGTTGTTCTTCTGGATCAGGAGGTCAATTTCGTCGAGGATCTCTTTCTTGATTGTCTGTTGCACCTCGCGGTCGAGCTCGAGGCCTTTGGAGTCGTAGATCGTCAACGGCACCCCGGCTTTGGTGATTTTCCGGAGGTGCTGGGTGACCGGCGTGCCGATCCCCGTGTCCGCCAGATCTTCGCGGAAGACACTGTTGATCAGCGTGCTTTTGCCGACCCCGGTCTTACCAACGACCATCAGGTTGGCCGTGTGCATCTTCTCCTCCTCTTCCTCGATCTTGCGCAGGAACTGACTTAACAGGTCATCAAAAGGATCCATCCCGTACAACCCTTCATTATTTCAAAAGTGGACAGCTGCAGCGAAAGCAGGCATCGGATGTCTCCATCGCAGATTTTGCCTCTTTTGGGATTTTCTCGATATGATTTGATTGTAAACCTTTTTCATCAATCGTGCACAAAAACAGGTGCCAGGCCAGTATAGCTGCTGTTCTCATGCATCTTGTGCTCACTCCCTACGCAAACTGGCCATATCAGAATGGGCAAAATCACATGATTTGATAAGGCCAGTTTGCATAGGGACTTCTCGGTTGATTGTGCATCCCGTTCGCGTTGAAATTCCCCGCTCGATCCAAGATGACAGCAGAGAAGAAGCCCAGAAGCGACTGGGCAAGTATCGGGATATTTTTCTCAAGATCGTGGACGTATAGCACTATCTTTGTTTACACGAGTGGTTGAAATGACCTATTGTATAGATAACTTGATTTGCTTTGGAGGATGACGGCCATGGCTAATACTCAATACCCGGAAAAAGGCGCTAATGGTTCAAATGTGGATCCTGCCTGGCAGTTTTCGCAACCGCCGCCAAGCACTGAAAAACCAACAGGTGTCCGCGTCAGTTGGCAGGTCATTATCGGCTTGATCCTGCTGATCCCGGCTGTGATCTTTGCTTTGATCAACGCGCAGATGGTCACGATCAGTCTGATCTTCAAGGAATTCAAGGCCCCCTTGATCCTGATCATTCTTGGTTCGATTGCCGTCGGTAGCATCAGCACGTTGCTGGTCAGCTGGAACATCCGCCGGAAAAAGGCGAAAAAGCAGCGCAGCCAGATGTGAAGTGCTGGACGACCTTGACCATGGCCTATTTGGAGGCGAATCCGAAAGCGGCAGTAACGCAAGGGACGACAGCCCGGTTGGCTGCCTCCAGTTTGCGCTCGACATTGATTTTCTGGGCATTGATAAACGCGGCATGGGCGGCCTCGGGCAGGCAGTCGAATTAAACCCAAAGAGCGCCTGAAAAAATAAAAAAACCTGCTCGCATAATTTCGCTGCAGATCTTCCAATAAGATCTCTCTAACGAGAGAGAATATTTAAAAAGTAGTTATTCACTACTTGTTCTTGTTTATTATATCACAATTTGTGAGAAAGAATGAGTGAAATCACACAACCGTATCAAATCGACAAATGATCAGGAAATACCTTGGTGGGGGTGTTCACATTTGGTCAAACCATCAAGAGTCCCTGGCGGCCACGGCACATAAGGCCACGTGTCGTGGCTTTACCTCCGTCTCCGGTGTCGCCGGGAGACGGGCTTGCCGAGGATTTCTGACAGGATGATGCCCTGGATCAGGTTGTTACCTGTCAGGTTGAGTTTCAGCGGGTTAGAGGGCAGATCCGGGGTGGTCTGTTCTGGCCGGGACGCCGCTTGAACGCGGGGGGTGGAGGACTGGTCCCGTGTTTCCGGCGGGGGTTGGGTGGACGGACTTGGAGCGCCTGGCAAATAGCCAGACGCTCTGCCTCGAAACTGGGCCGCCGCCTTGGGATCGATCGCTTCGAGGATGTCGATCATTTCATGGATTTGGTCGACCAGCTTTGACATGGTCAGTCATCCCCTTTGCAACTGGCTGGAGCGCAGATCATTTCTGCTCCCCGGCTGGCAGATCGGTCTTGCCCGTGCTGGCAATCGACCCGCGCATCTGGGTGTCGGCGATGATGTTTTGCATGTTGTAGTAATCCATGACGCCGAGCTTGCCTTCGCGCAAAGCCTCCGCCAGCGCCTTGGGCACTTCCGCCTCAGCTTCGACAACCTTGGCCCGCATTTCGACGACCGCCGCCTTCATTTCCTGCTCGCGGGCCACGGCCATGGCACGCCGTTCTTCGGCCTTGGCCTGGGCGATCCGTTTGTCTGCTTCGGCCTGGTCGGTCTGCAGCTGGGCACCGATGTTGCGGCCGACATCGACATCGGCGATGTCGATCGACAGGATTTCAAAAGCCGTACCGGCGTCGAGTCCTTTGCTCAAAACGGTCTTGGAGATTCGGTCCGGATTTTCCAGCACATCCTTGTGCGTCAGTGACGAACCGATCGTGGTGACAATGCCTTCACCGACACGGGCGATGATGGTCTGTTCACCGGCACCACCAACGAGGCGGTCGATATTGGCCCGGACAGTGACCCGGGCTTTGGCCTTCAATTCGATGCCGTCCTTGGCGATCGCTGCAACCAGCGGTGTTTCAATGACTTTGGGATTGACACTCATCTGCACCGCTTCGAGTACATCACGTCCGGCCAGGTCGATGGCCGCTGCCCGTTCGAACACGAGCGGGATTTCCGCGCGCTGGGCGGCGATCAAGGCATTGACGACCTTGTCGACATTACCGCCGGCCAGAAAATGCGCTTCCAGCTGGTTGATGTTGACATCCAGGCCTGCCTTGGTCGCCTTGATCATCGGATTCACGACGCGGGTCGGTACCACGCGGCGCAAGCGCATGCCGATCAGGTTGAAAATGCCGACCTTGACACCCGCTGCTGCGGCGGAAATCCACAGCCCGACAGGAACAAAGCTGAAAAACAGTGATAAAACGAACAGGATACCCGCAAATGTCAGGATGTAAGACAGTAAATCACCAGTCATGATCCATTCCTCCAATTTTCATTTTTACGTCGTTGCCGCTCATTCAACCGGTTTAACGACAATCCGGCGGCCTTCGGTGCGGATGATTTTGATTTTCGTGCCGCGTTCAATGAAATCGCCATCTGTCACAATGTCGAGACGGCGCCCGGCGAACTCACCGGTACCTGATGGCCGAAGCACCGTCAGGGCCACGCCCTCCTGTCCTACCAGCGCACTGGCATCGTCCGTCGAGCTGAAACCAGCCTCCCGCTTGGCCGCATGCCAGAGGATCAGCTTTTTCGACAGCTTGCCCTTTTTGGCTGAGCGGTAAACAATCACGATCAGAACCGCCAGCAACAGCAGCAGGATGGCAAACATGGCCAAGGCTTCTGTCAGCGATCTGGCCGTCATGATGATCCCGACGACCAGCAAGACCACACCGACTCCCCCGGCCACACCAAAACCCGGCGAAAAGACCTCGATCGACAGGAAAAGCAGCCCCAAGATGAAGATCATCCCCTGAATCGTATTGATTGTCTTGAAAAAATCGAAAAACTCCAGAGCCAGTTGCAATGAAACCAAGGGAAAACCTCCATCTTCCGATCAACGTTCGTCCATTCACGTGCTGTATAGATTAAATTATACCCATTCGGCGCCGATAATGGTGCAAATTCAGGAAATATCGAGGTGGACGCCCGGTGTTTGATCCAGCAGGACTATTTGACTTACATCATCCATTCATCGTCTTGACTTGAGCTGGTCCAAGATACGGCGTGTCCAGTCTCTTTTCGTAAGCTTGATTGGATTTCATGATCCTGTTCCAACCCAATACATCGGAAAGTGGTGTCAATGCATTGAGCAGCCACATGAGAGGTTTGGAAAGGCGGACAGGCTTGGCGAACTTTTCGACCAGCTGCCTGTCAAATTGACGTGTCTGTTCAAAGAGTGCGCCGAATGCAGAAAATTCGTCCAGTAATTTTTTAAACCGTTCGGGTACGATAGCAAGTCCGGCACATTCACCTTTGGCAATAGACCCTGAAACCGTGTACCCCAAGCGTTCGCCCAGCCTATTCAAATAGCGGCAGATGATTTCGCTTTCTGAGGATTCGGGATATCCGGACTGGATGATAAATCCCAAGGTCTGATTTCCCTTGGCAGGGGGCAATGCCAATAGAAAATCGAGTGTTTGAGCCGGAACTGAATGGATATAATTCGGAGCTATCAAAATGATGTTATCCGCGTGCTGGATAGATTCAATCAAGTCCAGCCGGTTTTCTTTGATGATGGAACGAATCTCACAGGGTGTACTCATTTTTTTGGCAAAGGCTTGAGCCAGGAGATAGCTGCCACACTTTTCGACATTTCCCTTGGGCGAACCATTTAAAATAATCGTCTTCACACGACCCCTTCTTTCTCAAAATCCGAAACTGGTGCGATCTTGATCCGCCTGGCATGGAACTGTTCAAACACTTTGTAGACATACGCATGGAAAATCTGGTAATCTTCGTCATCTTGGAAATCATAGTCGTAATAGAATTCAATATCGGGATATCTGGGATACCTGGGCCTATGATAGGTACCGCCATTTCGGAAAGTCGTGTACGGCAGGAAAAGTGGAATCATTCGGTCAAAGAGGGATTTCATCTGGCTGCTGATGAAACCCTGCTGTGGTTTTGCCCAAAAGACGACTTTGCCGGCGTTGACATAGTCTCTGTAAAAATCCTCCAGGTCCTTGTGAATGCATACCCCCGGAGTTTTCCACCAGCATGACCAGCAACCGATGCAAGGATGGAATTGCGCTTCTGAGAGGTCGAACAAGGAGGCGTCTGGTAAGGAACGATCGGTGGATTCCCTGATGAACACGGTTTTCATAAACGTCATCCCTTTTCTAACCAGTATAGCATGGCCGTCCGGGGTTCCAAATGGGAACATTTGAAAAGTGTCGTTTGATTCATCTCGCCAACCCCCTATGCTATCTGGCCTTGTCAAAATAGGCAAAATACCCCAACTTGATCAGGCCAGATAGCATAGGGAATTCTAGTGAACCATGTCACGCCACCCGCATCCGGTGTCCCTTGCCACTTGTGCGATGGTGTATAATAATCTTGCATAGGCTATAGGAAAAGTGTTGATCGAAGGACCCGTGACAGCTATGGTTTTTAGCAGTGGTGGTACGAACAGCCTGATCCGGACGAAATCCTGCATGCCAGAGATTCCTGGCCATGTGGTTTCGCGCTTGCGCTTCGCGGAGAAAATGGACAGGAACGCATCGCAGAAGGTGATTCTGGTCCTGGCGCCGTCCGGGTATGGCAAGACCACGGCCGTTCTCGATTGGCTCAGGCTCAGGCGCTGGCAGCAGCCTGTCGCCTGGCTGTCGCTCGATCGCAGAGATAACGATCCGCTCATCTTCTGGCGCTACGTGTGCCAGGCTTTGAGCAGTGCTTATGATCCCAGCATCAGCAGCGACACCCGCTATGTCTTTTCTTCACCAGAGCTTTTTAAAACCGATACCCACATCCGCATCATCCTGGAAAAAATGGCTGCGCTCGGCTCGGATGCCCACCTGGTGCTGGATGATATTCATGATATATCGCATCCCGCCATTTGGGACAGCCTATCCTATTTGATCCGTTACATGCCACCAACGATGCATCTGATCCTGATCAGCCGGGTGGAACCGCCGCTGGATCTGGCACCACTTGAGCTCAAGGGACAGTTGATCCGTTTGAGCACCGAAGATCTCCAGTTTCAGCGCCAGGAGATTGTGGATTTCTTTGCCCAACGCAGCCTTCCACTCACTGACCACGAAACGGATCTGATCGAGCACTATTCGGAAGGCTGGGCCGCCGCCCTCGTCGCAGCTGCCTTGTCCATGGATGATCATCGAAGCAGCAGCGAGGGGCGCGTGATTCCTTTCCAGTCGATGGCGACCCTGGATCACTATCTGTATCGGGAAGTTTTCAGCACTTGGGAGCCAGACAAGCAGGAATTTTTCTTGAAAACATCCATCCTGGACACCCTGTGCGGGGATCTGTGTGATGCCCTGACTGGACGAAGAAACAGTGCGCAACTCCTCCGAACGCTCCGCCTGGGCAACAGTTTCCTGGCCCCGATGGATGAAACAGGCAGCTGGTACCGCTATCACCATCTGTTCAGGGACATGCTCCATGCTCATTTACTGGAATCTGCACCCCACCAGGTGGCTGAGCTGCATCGAATCGCTGGCCACTGGCATCGCGAGAATGGGTATCCACTCCAGGCGATTGAGCATTATCTGGCCAGCGGCGATCCTGAGCAAGCGGTTCAGCTGATAGAGGGGCAGAGCATCACCATCATCGACAGTGGGCACAGTGAGTCAGCCCTGGCCTGGATCCAGCGCCTGCCGCAAGACCTGGTGGACAATAGCCTGGAAATTGCGGCGATCCTGGCGACCCATGCCGCTGAGAACGGCGATTTTACAGCGTCAAGACGCTGGCTCACCCGCATGGAAAGCTTGGCGGTCAACTGCAACGATGCACCGGATGAGGCGCAACGTTATGCCTGCAATGCCTGTCTGCTGACTCAGGCCTATTGCCTGATCCTGCAGGGAGATTTGACAGCAGTCAATTCGATCCTGAAAGTGGTGGCGAACAACGCAGGAGCCCAGTTCAATTTGATCAAATACATCGATTTCAACCCCTGTGACGTCTCGTTCTACCGCTGCCGGATGCATCACCTGATCACTCTATTCGGCCAGCAGCCGGACATTTACCGTGAACTGATTGGTAATTATCAAAATTTGATGCAAAAAAAACCGCCTGGCTATGGTTCTCTGATCGCCGGCGAATATCTGTATGAACAGGACCATCTGGACGAAGCCATGGAATACCTGCTGGATGCGCTGGAAAAAGCCATCCGCGCAGACTGCCCCGGGGTCCTGGTCCCGGCCATGATCACGATCGCCCGGATCAACAAGGCGCGTGGTGACTGGCCCAGTGTCCTGGCGACGCTCGATGAGTGCGAGCTCAGGCTCACGCCCATCCATCAAATGCATTGGAATTACCTGCTCAGGGCTTTCCGGGCCCGCATGATGCTCGAGTCTGGCGATCGGGACGCCGCGGCCCGCTGGTTAGATGCCTGCAAACTCGGCCCCTATCAGGATCTGTCCCGCGCCCGTGAGTTCGAATTCCTGGTCTTTGCCCGGTTTCTGATTGAGCGTGGTGATACCCATCTGGCTGAGATTTTGCTCCGGCGCCTGCTGGATTTTTCGACCGTGCTGGGCCGGAAACACAGCACGGTCGAAATCTTGAATCTCCTGGCAATCGTGTGCCAGAGAGAGGGCAAATCAGACCAGGCCATGGACTTTCTCGGCCAGAGCCTGGCAATTGGGAGTGAGGAAGCGTACATCCGCAGTTTTATCGACGAAGGCGAAACGCTGTCAACGCTGCTGCATCGCTTTGCACCCACTGGGCAAAGGCAAAAGACTTTCGTGCAAATCCTGCTCCATCACACCAGCGGCCTGATCAATCATGCATCTGCAGAGGGCTCCGGCATCCATCCGCCAGATTTCATGCGTCTGACCAGGCAGGAACATAAAGTCATGCAACTGCTGGCTGATGGTTACACCAACCAGCAGATTGCCCGTGAATTATCCATTTCCTTGAGTACCACCAAAATCCATCTGGGTAATATTTTCGGCAAGCTCCAGGTCTCATCCCGGATCCAGTGTGTCAACAAGGCCCGGGCGCTGGGCTTGATCCGGTGAAGGCCTCCGCGTCAGAGTCAGCGCGAGGTTTTGATCTTTTTCGAAGGTCCATCCGTTGTTTCTTCGCCATTGATCACAGCTTGAACCGTCAAGACATAGACCGTGCTTGGCGTGAGCCCATCAATGACGAGGCTGGTTCCGTCAGACGCCGCAAATACATCGCTGAACGATCCATAGTAGACAATGTATTGTGTCGCGTCAGGAACAGGCTGACTCAAAGTCAAAGTCACGCTGGTGGCTGTGATATCCGTGGCAGTTAAACGGATGCCCCTGGGCCAGCTCGCTCCAACGGCCTGGAAGTTGGCAACCAGGATACGGTCGGTCGTCACCAGGGTGAAGCGATAGGTGGCTTTGGTGCTGACGACTGTACTGTTCTCCGTCCAGTTGACAAATTCATAGCCAGGATTGGGTGTTGCAATAACCGAGACTCTGGCCCCTTCTAGATAAGTGCCGTCGCCGCTGGTGCTGCCACCCTCTGCCGGATTGGCCTGCAACGTGACTGTGTGGATAACGGGAGGTGCCTCGATCACGAAATTGCCGGCGGCTGCATCATCGAGGCTGTAGTAATTGGTTGTGTCTGTGGGCAAAAGGTCAGCTGTCACGGCATACGTGCCAACTGCAACCGGCAGTTCGGTTGAGCCATTGTACTTGATATCACTGACCGCGCCCGCGACAGAGCCAGNNNNTGAGTAAGTGACAGGGGAGTTGGTCACAAAAACGGATGGCAGCGCCGGATCGATCACAAATGTACCGGCATAGGCATCGACCAGGCTTTCGTACGTGGACGTATCCACCGGTGTGAAGTCAGCGGTCACACTGTATGATCCAGCCTGGACCGGGGCATCGGCTGAGCCATCGTACCGGATATCCGTGACCGAGCCTTCAATGGTGCTGGTCACGATCGCTGCATGAGGCTGACCGTCGTAGGTGGCAGACGCAGGTTCTGACAGGCTGAGGTCGGGCGTGATCAGCGATGCAACCGTGTAATAGAGCTTGATTTTGATGTCGTCAACGAATGCAGCCGAAATACCTGACGACGAATCAGCCGCGTTGATGATTGAAATCCCCACCCCGAAGCTGGAGCTGGTGACCGTCTCTATGCTTAAACTGGAAAGCCCCCACAGGTCGTTTGAACCACCATAGGTCACCTCTTCGAAAAGATAATTCAAGGTATTGTTGGAGCTCCAATAGGAATTGAGCACCGCTCTGTTTTCCCCCAAAGGATAGACATTGAACAGTTTAACCCGGTAGTCCTGGATCGAATTCTCATTGTAGCTGGCTCGGTTGATCACTACTTCAACGCCTGAGATCTCAGCATTGACTGGAAAGGTGTCTGCGGCAAACCCAAAATCGGAAGCCACCAAATATAACGTGCCTTGAGCTGGATAGAGCGAAGTACTGACATAGGAAGTGTCATCTGCAAAAATATTACCTAAATAATACCAGCTAACACGTTCAATTTCGATTCCATATTCCGACGTACTCGCTGCAGCAGGAAACCTGAATTCTGTTGAATCCCCTGTTGCAGCATTCGTAGTGACTGGTAAAACCAGGTTGATCATCATCAAAAAGGCTACCATCACACCCAGTTTAACAAACCATTTTCTGGATCGCATAACAAGACCTCCTCGTGTCGTCCATGATAGAAGCTTATCGTATTGAATTTGTGGAGCACCCTGGATGCACCCCGCTTGCTGCCAGTTTCATACGCTATCTGGCCTGATCAAAATGGTCATAAACACTCGTTCCGACAAGGCCAGTTAGCATAGGGGTTTGGAAATAGAAGTTTCCAGGGTTAGGGCCAGATCACTTCATCCGTGGCAGTGTTGTTCGACAAATCTGGGTCAAATGAAGTTGTGGTCGCGACAACGGTCAGGGCTGTCGGCGAGGTGGCCCGGCTGATATCGGTTGTGAGTGTGAACTCGCAATTGCCAGACAGTGTGCCGAGGTTGACCATGACTTTGGAACCTTGCACTTTGTAAGTGGCACCAGGGATCGACGCAAGATCGGCCGAGACGAAGCGGGAGAATTTGGCCAGGGTGGCAGTCACTTGGACAGCTTCTGCGTTTTCTGGACCGAGGCTGCTCACGCCAATCGTCCACTCGATCGTCGTACTGGCATTGTCGTATGCCCCGATGACATCAATTTCAACATTGGATTGACTTGTCGATGTTTCATAGACCGTCAGCATAGCCGGATCAGAAGTGACACTGCCGGCTGCATTGGCAACGACCACCCGGTACTGGTAACCGTTCATTTTCAGCGTGGCTGCAGGCGTGGTGTACACCGATGATGTCTCCCCAACCAGATCGGTCCAGATGTTTTTCCTGGCACTGGTGCACACTTGCCATTGGTAGGTGAGGACAGGGCTGCCGGTTGCGTCGACACTGAAGGTTGCCGTTTCGCCAATCGTTGCCATCAGACTGTGCGGCTGCAGAGTGATCTGAGGTTTTGCCACAATCGTCGCCAGCGAGAAGCTCTGGGTTACAGGGGAACCAACGCCATTGGATGCCGTGAAAACCAGGGGATAGGCACCGGGTGCTCCTGTAGCCGTGCCAGACAGCAGCTGGGTTGTGGGGTCATAGGTGATGCCATCAGGCAGTGTTCCGGAGGTCAACTCAACGGCAGGAGCCGGATAGCCACTCGCCATGATGGAAAATGACACTGGGATACCAATGGCGAAGTTCGCATCGCTGATGCTGGTGAATATGGGCGCTTCATTGACCGTCAGCGTGAAGTTTTGCGTGGCATTGTCGCCAACCCCGTTGGTGGCTGTGAAGAGCAGATTGTACACGCCACCAGTGCCTGCAGCCGGAGTTCCTGTCAATGTTTTATCACTCCTGAAGTAGTATACGTCTGTTGGCAATGTGCCTGATGTCAACAAAATGTCAGGGGCGGGGATCCCGGTAGCTGTCAATGTGAATGTTCCTTCAGATCCCACCTCAAAGGTCGTGGCGTTGAGGCTGGTGATACTGGGTGCCTGGCTTTCCTGCCAGTTGAGCGTGATCTCACCTTTGCAGCCCCAATAGCCAATGACACAGACATAATAGCTCGATCCTCCGGTCGCATCGACCTTGGCCGTGCTCCAGGTGTCTCCAGGTCGGTCATCGTTGTGGATTATCAAGGAGAGGGTTTCATAACTGGTTCCCGAGTAAATGTCCAGCATGGTGTCTTTCATGCCACTTCCAGCCGTATCAAATGTAAAGGATCCGGTCGCCGGAGCTGTCCATTGCCACCAGACTGAATTGACGACAAAACCTTCGTCGGGAGCATACAGGTATTGGATTTCCTCTGGTTCGGCGGTTGCATTCCAGTTGCTTGAATACCCCGTGCCAGAGGCTGTGTTGATGAGCGTGGCATTGGCAAAGTCGTCATTGTCGGGTGGAGTGACCTTTGCCCAGGCCAGGTCAATCATGATCGGGTCATTCAGATCTGCACAGACCGAAATGTAATAGGTCGTTCCCGCAACCGCCTTGAAGACAACCCGGTCGATGGTTTCAGTATCCCAATCGACATATTCGTTCCCAGCCAGCAGCGTGAGTTCAGTTAGACTGCTGCCGGTATAGACAACAATGTAATTCGAACTTTCACTTTCAGGATCCGCATTGGTTGAATCAAAGGCATAGGTTCCGGAAGTAGTTGCTTGCCAGGACCACCATACCGATGCTTCCGGTTTATAAGAATCATCCCAGGGATTGGGTTCACCCTCTTCCATGGTGGCGTCGTACGTATGTCCGGACGCGGTGCCACTCTCGCCTTCGAGGACAGTCGCGTCAGCAAAATCGTCATTGATCGGTGCACCTACGGATTCGATCACAAACTCCTGGCTGGCAGTCGCAGGGATCTGCCGGTCCTTGGCCATCGGTTTCGCCCACACAGGCAGGGCCATCAAACTGATCACCATCACCCAGACGATGCATAGAAGAAATAGCTTAACACTCCTTTTCATAAAAACCTCCATGCCGGC